>CAJQQZ010000085.1 GCA_905480575.1 uncultured Alphaproteobacteria bacterium
CACGCTGCTTGCGCCAAACCAGCCGATCGCGCAAAATAACGTTTAGAGAGTGGAAGCTTGGCATGCGAATCATCCTTGGAAAGATTGAATCGCAAACTTGCCAAAATTTCACGCTCTAAGCAAATTGACGGGTAGTGTGATTCTATGGTTTGCATTTTCCGCTTTTTGTTCTAACAAGGCGCAAATTATAGCTTCATGAACCGAGGTATTTTGATGGCATCCAATGACGGTAAGTCAGGCGGAGGGGTCCAACGACCGCTAAGCCCCCATCTCGGGGTCTACAAACCCCAAATTACGTCAACACTTTCGATCCTCCATCGTATGACGGGCGTCGCGCTCTCTGTTGGAACGTTGGTGTTGGTTTACTGGCTTTTTGCCATCACTTCGGGACCAGAGGCTTTTGCACAAATGCAAAGCTGTTTTAGCTCTTGGATCGGCCGATTACTGTTGTTCGGTTGGAGCTTCGCGCTTTTCTATCACCTCTGCAACGGCATTCGCCATTTGTTTTGGGATGCTGGCAAGGGCTATGAACTTGAGACTGCTTCCAAAAGCGGGATTGCCGTTGTTGTCGTTTCCATCGCATTGACACTCGGTGTCTGGTTCTGCGCTTACACTGGTGTGGGGGTACTATAAGATGTCAAACATGAGATCTCCTCTGGCCCGCGTTAAAGGGCTAGGTTCTGCAAAAGAAGGCCTGCATCATTGGTGGATGCAGCGCATTACAGCCATTGCCAACATTCCTTTGGTTGCGGCAGCCATCTGGATCGTTCTGCTGTCTCTCAGAACCGACTACGCTGGCGTCATTAATTTGGTTGGTCATCCTTGTGTTGGTGCTATCTTGATCCTCTTTATCGCTAATCTGTTCTACCACGCAGCGCTCGGTTTGCAGGTCGTGATTGAAGATTACGTTCACGGTGCAGCAAAGTTCTTTTTGCTGATTTTTGTGAAATTTTCAGCCGCATTGATTGCCATGATCGGCATCGTTTCAGTTATTGTTGTTATCGTTGAGAGAGCGAGCGGATCATGAGCCAATCCTACGAAATTATCGATCATACCTATGACGTGGTTGTCGTCGGTGCCGGTGGAGCTGGTCTTCGCGCTACCGTAGCGTTGGCTGAAGCTGGCTTGAGAACCGCTTGTGTCACCAAAGTTTTCCCAACGCGCAGTCATACTGTTGCGGCGCAGGGTGGTATCGCGGCCTCGCTTGGTAACATGGGTAAAGACGATTGGCGTTGGCACATGTACGACACAATCAAAGGTTCGGACTGGCTTGGTGACCAAGATTGTATTGAGTACATGGTTCGCGAAGCGGTGCCTTCGATCATTGAACTAGAGCACTACGGGATGCCGTTTAGCCGGACTGAAGATGGTAAGATCTATCAGCGTCCCTTTGGTGGCATGTCGACTAACTATGGCGAAGGCATTGCGCAACGCACTTGTGCGGCGGCTGACAGAACCGGCCATGCCATGCTTCACACGTTGTATCAGCAATCTTTGAAAGCCAACGCGGAATTCTTCATTGAGTACTTCGCGGTCGACCTGATTATGGAAGACGGTACTTGTCGTGGTGTGATGACTTGGAACTTGGACGACGGCACGATCCATCGTTTCAGAGCGCAAAAAGTTATTTTGGCGACTGGCGGTTATGGTCGCTCCTACTTCTCTTGTACAGGTGCCCACACTTGTACTGGTGATGGCGGGGGCATGGCCCTTCGTGCTGGATTGCCGCTTCAGGATATGGAATTCGTTCAGTTCCACCCAACTGGTATTTACGGCGCTGGCTGTTTGATCACCGAAGGTGTGCGCGGTGAAGGTGGTATCCTTCGCAATGCCGACGGCGAACGTTTCATGGAGCGTTATGCTCCCTCAGCTAAGGATTTAGCGAGCCGGGACGTTGTTAGTCGTTCGATGACAATGGAAATTCGCGAAGGTCGCGGTGTTGGCGCTGAAGGCGATCACATCCATCTCGACCTAACTCACCTTGATCCGAATGTTATCGATCAGAGATTGCCTGGTATCGCTGAAACCGCAAAAATCTTTGCTGGCGTTGATGTTGCTAAGCAGCCGATCCCAGTACTGCCAACTTGTCACTACAACATGGGCGGCGTGCCAACAAACTATCATGGTGAAGTATTAACCCTCCGTGATGGCGATCCAGATGCGGTTGTCCCTGGCTTGATGGCCATTGGTGAAGCAGCTTGTGTTTCTGTCCATGGTGCTAACCGCTTGGGTTCAAACTCATTACTTGATTTGGTTGTCTTTGGTCGTGCCGCTGGGCTGCGTTGTGCCGATACGATTGAGGCCGGTGCCAAGCAAGCTGACCTCCCTTCAGACGGTGGTGATCTGGCCTTGTCTCGCCTTGATGCAGCTCGCCATTCCAAGGGTGAAGTCAAAACTGCTGCTCTTCGTTTGGAGATGCAGAAAGTCATGCAGAGCAACTGTGCTGTGTTTAGAACCGGTGAAGTCTTGCAAGAAGGCTGTGATCTTATGGATGACGCCTGGGCTAAGTTGAGTGATGTTGGGATCTCAGATCGCTCCATGGTCTGGAACTCTGACTTGGTTGAGACTTTAGAGCTTGATAACCTGATGTCCCAGTCGCAGGTCACGATCCGCGGCGCGCTTAATCGCGAGGAAAGCCGTGGTGCACAGGCAAGAGAAGATTTCCCTGACCGGGATGACGATAATTGGATGAAACACACACTTGCTTGGTGCGAGAACGACGGCAAAGTCACAATTGACTATCGCCCCGTTCATATGGAGCCTCTGTCGAATGACGTACAGGCGTTCCCACCTAAAGCACGCGTTTACTAAGTCTAACCTTTGAGAAGCTGAGAGAAGTCTAATGGTTGAATTTTCACTCCCCGCCAATTCAAAGGTCAAAGGCGGTCATATCCACCCAGGGCCTAAAGACGCCAAGAGCCGTAAAACGTTCAAGGTTTACCGTTGGAATCCTGACGACGGTGAAAACCCATCGCTCGATACTTATGCGGTTGATACCGAAGATTGCGGTCCAATGGTGTTGGATGCGCTCATTAAAATCAAGAACGAGACGGACTCAACACTGACATTCCGCCGTTCTTGTCGTGAGGGTGTCTGTGGTTCCTGCGCGATGAACATTGATGGCACCAACACACTGGCTTGCACCAAGTACATCGCAGATGTGAAAGGTGACGTGAAGGTCTATCCTTTGCCGCATATGCCTGTAGTCAAAGATCTGGTTCCGGACTTGACCCATGCTTATGCGCAATACACGTCGATTGAACCTTGGATGAAATCCTCTACGCCAGCGCCGGAACGTGAGCGTCGTCAAAGTCCAGAAGAGCGTGAAGAGCTCGATGGTCTGTGGGAATGTATCCTGTGCTTCTGCTGTGCCACTTCGTGCCCATCATATTGGTGGAATGGCGACAAGTACCTCGGACCAGCCGTTTTGCTGCAGGCTTACCGTTGGATAGCTGATAGTCGTGATGATGCGACGGGTGAGCGGTTAGACAATTTGGAAGATCCGTTCCGTCTCTTCCGTTGCCATACGATCATGAACTGTACAAAAACTTGCCCCAAAGGGCTGAATCCTGCAAAAGCAATAGGCGAGATCAAAAAGCTGATGTTGGACCGTCAAGGGTAAGGAGCCGAAAATGATTAAGTTGATCAGACATCGCTGGCAAGCGCTGGTCAACTCAGTCGTTGGGATCAAGCATGTGGTCCAAAACGAGGAGACTTTCCGCCAGGAATTCATTCTCTTCTTGATCGCTGTTCCTTTGGCTTTTGGGCTGACCTGGGATCCTTGGCGCCTGCTGGCTCTGTTGGGCTCCCTATTACTCATGATGTGTGCAGAGTTGCTCAACACAGCCATTGAAGCAGTGTGTGATCTGGTCTCACCAGAATACAATGACTACGTCAAAATCGCCAAAGATTGCGGTTCTGGCGCGGTTTTGATGACCATGTTCATTGCTGGGGCTGCTTGGTTGATCGTTATTTACGAGCGGTTCTTTCTTTAGTCGGCAAAGAGCTGCTCGATTTTGGTGAGGGCTTGATCCATTTCCTTCTCTTTTGCTGCCGCAAAACCAAACAGCAAACCTCCCACACATTTGTTTGAAGTTTCATAGAGTGTCGATAGCGCAGGCGTACTGACACCGATTTCATTCAGTTTGACGGCCAGGTCAACATCGTTCCACCTCGAAGCAGCTTTCGGCGACAGGGCTGTAGCCAGGTGCATACCGGTGTCACTCGGAAGGATCGTTAAGAAGCCGCTTAATCTGTTCTCTAGCTGGGCTGTGAAGTAGTCTTGCCTCTGCCCATAAAGGCTTTTCATCTTCCGCAAGTGCCGTGCGAAGTGCCCGTCCGCAATGAACTCTGCCAAAGCTGATTGAGCGACGGTTGACGGGCTGCCATCCAATGCCCGTCTCATTTGTGTCAGCGGCTCGATAAGTTCCTGTGGCGCAACGAGGTAGGCCAAACGAAGACCAGGGAAGAGGGTTTTCGAGAATGAACCCACATAAATAACACGCTCGTCGTCATCTAGCCCCTGCAGCGCAGTCAGCGAAGGGCCTTTGAAGCGAAAGTCACTGTCATAGTCGTCTTCAACAATCCAGGCGTCCTTCTCTCGCGCCCATGAGAGTAGTTCCATTCGCCGCGGCAAAGACAATGTTACGCCCAGCGGAAACTGGTGGGTTGGCGTTACGCATACAAATCGGATGGCTTTGTCGAGAGCTTCGAGTTCCTGGACGTTGAGGCCTTCTTGATCAACGGTAACCGAATTGATGTCTAACCCTTGAGCGAGAAAAGCGGCTTTGGCGCCGGGGTAGGCTGGGTTTTCGATCGCAATTGAATCGCCACCATCTGCCAGCAGCTGGGCAATCAACCTCAGAGCCTGTTGAGCGCCGGACAGAATCATCACCTGCTCAGGCAGGCAACGCACACCCCGTGCAGAGACCAAGTGTTCCGCGATGGCTACTCTCAACTCTGGCATGCCTTGCGTGTCCGCATTGCAGAACGCATTCAGATTTCGTCGGCGGTTTGCTTGTGCAACGAGCCTTGACCAAGTGTTGAAAGGGAAGTTCTCTAAATCCGGTACACCAGGTGAAAAGGCTGCTCTGTGACTAGGCCAGAACCGCCGTTGTTGATTGATGTCCTTCGTGAGCCGCGAGAATTTGTAGGCTCTCTTCGGCGTTTGGGCCGGACTTAAAGGTGTTGGGCTGAGGAAGTCTGCATCAACAAAAAAGCCGGATCCTTGTTTGGAGTTCAAGTAGCCCTCTGCAACCAGTTGATCCAACGCCAGATTTACAGACGATCGAGAAAGGTTCAACTGTTGACCAAGCGCTCTAGAAGGCGGCAGTTTGATTCCGGGTTGCAGCATCCCGTTCATGATCAAGCCACGGATTTGGTCGAAAAGCTGTCGATGCAGCTTCAAGGTTGCGTCTCTGTCTATAGAAATTGGTAAATCAACGAGTGCGGGCATAACAGCATCACTATGAAATTGGTCTGTTATTTTCCCTCAAAAATTCAGTTTTGTAAAACCATTTTGAAATACCAGGATAAGTTAGAAGCCTGTCCCAGTATCGAAGCTGCCATTGGCCGCTTCTCTTACGACGATGCCTTGCTTGGTTATCTCCTTGATTTCCAATTGGCGCTGGCTACTGCCATCTGTCAAGAAACGGAAAGTTCCTTCGATGCCAGCAAAACCTGCTGGCTGTGTAAGCGCAGACTGATCAAAACCGTAGCCATTTGCGCCTAGTGTCGCGGCCATTCTGACAGCGTCATAAGCAAGTGCAGCTGGACGCGGTGGTTCTTGACCGAATTGACGCTTGTACTGTGTCGAGAACGACTTCCATTGGGCATCAGGTGTTGAGGCAAACCAGCCATTATTAAGGGCCGCTTCGTTTGTCAGACTGGGGTCATCCCACAGCCGGGTTCCCATGTATTTTGTGGTTTGTGGGTTCACTTTGTGGAAGTGCAACAAGGAGACGATCTCTCTCAACCGCAGTCCACCATCGGGAATTAGGATTGCATCGTAAGACCCGAAGCGTCCTGCAAAGGATTTCACGGTGTCGCCGCGGCTCTCTGCTCCCTGGCTTGAAGGGTCGTAGAACCGGCTGTCGACAACTTGCACGCCGTATTGATAGGCCGTCTGATCGGCGATCCGCGCTGCCGTCAAACCGTAGACTTCGTTGGGAGCCAACACAGCAATGCGGCTTTTTCCTTGGCTCGCCGCATACTGGAAGAGGCGAGGGATTGTCGAAGAGGGAGCGACGCCCATGACGTAAGCTCCAGGTTGAGCTTGGGTCATATCATTTGAGAAGGAGACGACATTGACACCAGAACCATTCGCAATTGACGAAACGGTTGCGATGGAGCTGCCTCTCAACGGCCCCAAGATTAGGTTACTACCCTTGCTCAGGGCAGAGGAGGCCGCTTGGGCCGCGCCGTTGTCATTGCTTTGGCTATCGTAGAAATCCAGGACCATGTCAGGTGCGTTGGAATCTGATTGGGCCATGAGTGCGGCATTGCGCATGGCATTGCCAACAGAGGCCAGCCGCCCACTAAGGGGTAGAATCATACCAATTTTTGCAGAGCCATAGAGGTTTTGCTGGCCGTAGACTGTGGGCACTGCGGCCTGAACGCCTTGGGGCGGTAATGCTTGAGTCTGTTGCTGGGAAGGTTGGCGGAATGTGACAGGTTGTTGCCCTGTTTGATTACATCCACTTAAGAAAAGCGATGTGAAACCAACGGCGACTAAGACTAACACAATGATTCGTTCGGCTAAAAATTTCCGCATAAAATCTACCGGAGTACCCGGTTACCCTCACTAAAAAACCAATTTGCAAATACAGCGCCTAAATTGCGGCGCAATTTCCTGTTTAATGCGGCTTTATAGCGTCAAAAGTCTGAAAAAATCTACGAAAATGATATTCACTCTTGTTTCAGCTGTCAGAATCACCCCTGAATGGCTATACTAACGGTTCATTTTCTAACTATCGGCTCTATGCCGCTATTTTTGAGAACACTTATAGGCAGCGTCCATTTAGGAGCTAATGATTTAGTTATGACATTTATTCAACGAATTCGTTTATTTCTCACATTGTCTTGCGTCGCATTTGCTTTCGCAACAAATCCTGTTGCTAAAGCAGAATATCGAGATCCTCTGGAAAACATAAACCGCGTTGTTTTTGAAATAAATGACACAGTTGATGGGTTAGTGTTGCGACCGGTTGCCGTTATCTATCGTGATCTAACACCTCGTTTTGTCAAGAAAGGTGTTGGGAACTTTTTCCATAACCTGCGCGAACCAACCATTATGTTGAATGACTTTTTCCAGGGCAAAAATGATGCTGGTGTGGAATCTTTGGTTCGTGGTTTGGTGAACACGACTATTGGTGTCGCCGGTGTGCTTGATATTGGTGAGGAAATGGGCTTCGAGAAGCATGACAATGACTTCGGTCTCACATTGGCTCATCACGGTTTTGGTCCCGGCGCTTATTTGGTTGTCCCATTCTACGGCCCAACAACAACAAGAGACTTTACAGGAGCGCTTGTTGACACAGCGATCAATCCTTGGACCTACGTCACTGTAGGCGGCGGCAGTACTCCGGTCATCGAAGGTATTTCCAGAAGAGTGCTGAACACTGTACACGGGCGTCACCTGTTGATCGACGAACTCGATACCTTGAAAGAAAGCTCTGTTGATTACTATTCCAGCATTAAATCCTTCTATGAGCAAGGTCGTGAACAGCAAGTTACAGGTCGTCAAAAAATTCAGTCTCGTGGTGGTAAAGGCGACGATGACATCTATTTTGACGATGAGGACTAATCATCGGCTTTTCGCCTCTTGACAGATAAGATGCCAAGTCCGATCTAAGGTTTGCAATTCTTTCCAAAGAAATAAGGTCCTGGACTATGTCAGTGAGACCCTGGCGCGATATCGTTCGCCGCCAATCCAAACAGATTCAAGTTGGTTCCGTTGCTGTTGGTGGTGACGCTCCGATTTCCGTGCAATCGATGACAAATACACCAACGCCGGATGTCAAAGCGACAGTCGAGCAGATTCGCCGTATGGAAGAAGTTGGTGTCGATATTGCGCGTGTCTCCTGCCCGGATGTTGAATCAACGGCAGCGTTGAAAGATATCATCCGTCAAGTTGATGTACCTGTCGTCGCTGATATCCATTTTCATTACAAGCGGGCTTTAGAAGCAGCGGACGCTGGCGCACATTGCCTCCGGATCAACCCCGGTAACATTGGTAGTGTTGAACGGGTGAGAGAAGTCATTCGCGCAGCGAAAGCCAATGGTTGCTCTATTCGCGTTGGTGTTAACGGCGGTTCTTTGGAGAAACATCTGCTGGAAAAGTATGGTGAGCCTTGCCCAGAAGCATTGGTAGAGTCAGCACTTGAATCCATTCGCCTGCTCGAAGACAATGACTTTACCGAGATGAAAGTCTCTGTAAAGGCCAGTGATGTTTTCTTAGCCGTCGCGGCCTATCAAGGACTGGCTGAAGCCTGCGACTATCCTTTGCATTTGGGTATTACTGAAGCTGGGCCGGCGCGATTAGGGACTGTGAAATCTTCTATTGGCATGGGAATGTTGCTTTGGTCTGGCATAGGTGACACCATTCGAGTCTCCTTGTCAGCTGACCCTGTCGAGGAAATCAAAGTAGGGTTCGACCTCCTTAAATCACTAAACCTGCGCCGTAAGGGTGTTACTGTGATTTCCTGCCCATCATGTTCACGTCAGCAGTTCCCGGTCATCGAAACGGTGACTAAGCTCGAAGAACGGATTTCGCACATCACGACACCGATGTCAGTATCTGTGATTGGCTGTGTTGTGAACGGCCCGGGTGAAGCCCGAGAAACTGAAATCGGGTTGACAGGTGGTGGGAACGGTAATCACCTTATTTATATTGGTGGGGTGCCAGATCATAAAACATCAACCGATTCTATGGTCGATCGCATGGTGGAACTCATTGAAAACAAAGCGGCTGAAATCGAGGCGGAAAACGCTGCTGCTATCGCTGAGTAACCCATTACGGAAAACTTTGACAAGAAGGCTGGCAGAATCTAAGCCACCGCTGTTATGAAATCACTATTCTCACTTGAAGATCTATCATCCGATGAAAATGGTGCCGTTGTTGCCCTAGGCAACTTCGACGGCGTTCACAAAGGACATCAGGCCTTAATTGCTGAAGCAAAAGCGAAAGCCGATGAGTTATCTGCTCCACTGTTGGTTATGACCTTTGAGCCGCACCCAAGGCAGTTTTTCTCTGCGCAATCACCAGCCTTCAGGTTGGCGACCTTGGCTCAGAAGGAACAATCCCTTGTGGGGTGTTCCGTTGATGTCATGCTGGCTGTTCCCTTTGATCGTGAATTCGCCGCCATGCAGGCTGAGGATTTTATCAATGATCTGCTGATTGGACAGTTAGGCGCTAAACACATTTTTGCCGGATGGGATTTCCGTTTTGGCAGCGGACGTGCCGGGTCGATGGCTATGATCGAAGATCTGGCAGGCAAAGCGGGTGTTGGCGTGACGACAGTTCAACCGGTTAAAGACAGCCACGGTGAGCCTTTTTCGTCCTCTCGTGTTCGGGCCTGTTTAGCAGCGGGTGAGTTGCATGCAGCTGCTGAACTGTTGGGGCGCGATTGGGAGATTGCCGGTAAAGTGATGCCTGGCGATCAAATAGGGCGGACAATTGGGTTCCCTACCGCCAATCTAGCTTTGGGCGATTACCAACGCGCCAAGTACGGAATATACGCTGTAGAGAGTGAAATATGTGGGCGAGAGGGAACTTGGTTTGGCGGGGCTGCCTACCTGGGCTACCGACCGACCGTTAACGGTGCCAGGGAAGTTTTCGAAGTTCATTTCTTTGATTTCGACGAAGATATCTACGGTGAAGAAATCAAAGTAAGATTGATCGACTATATCCGTGATGATGCAAAACTCGACAGTCTAGATGCGCTAAAAAAACAGATCGAAGAAGACTGTATTGCAGCGCGAGCTGTGCTATCACAGCGCCAATCAAATTAACGCTAGTTTCAAGAAAGCGATTAAGTCTCAATGACGATCGATTATAAAGCTTCTGTTCGACTTCCTAAAACGGACTTTCCAATGAAAGCAGGCCTGGCTAAGAAAGAGCCAGAGTTGCTGGAGTTTTGGGAAAAGATTGACCTTTTCAATAAGCTGAGAGCGCAATCAAAGGGCAAAGAAAAATTTGTTCTGCACGATGGCCCTCCCTATGCGAATGGGGACATTCACATTGGGCACGCGCTCAACAAGATTCTGAAAGACGTCATCAACCGTTCACAGCAGATGCTTGGCAAAGACGCCCATTACGTCCCGGGTTGGGATTGTCATGGTTTGCCTATCGAATGGAAAGTTGAAGAACGCTACCGTGACGCTGGCAAAGACAAAGACGAGGTTGATGTCGTCGAGTTTCGTCGTGAGTGCCGTGAATTTGCGCAGTCTTGGATCGAACGCCAAATTCCTCAGTTTAAACGCTTGGGCGTTGTTGGAAATTGGGACGACCCATACACAACAATGGCTTACAAGGCTGAAGGGCAAATCGTGCGCGAGCTGGGTAAGTTTTTGCTGAATGGTGGCCTGTACAAAGGTGCTAAGCCAGTGCTCTGGTCGGTTGTCGAGAAAACAGCCCTAGCCGACGCCGAAGTCGAATACTATGATCACAAATCTATCACGATCTGGGTACGTTTCCCGGTCGTTGAAAGCAAAGATCCTGCCCTTGAAGGTGCGTCGATCCTTATCTGGACAACGACGCCTTGGACCATGCCTGGCAACCGTGCCTTGGCTTATGGCGAGGAAATCGACTATGGCGTTTACCAGGTAGAAGAAATTGAAGACGGCTCGTTGGGCAAGGTCGGTGAGAAACTTGTTCTTGCTGATGCTTTAGCTGCCGACGTCCAAAAAGCGGCCAAAATCACCAAATGGTCCAAGGTGGCTTCTGTTTCGGAATTGGCCGGGACTGTCTGTTCACATACTTGGCGCGGGCAGGGCTATGACTTTGACGTTCCCCTGTTTATGGGCGACTACGTCACGACAGATTCTGGTACGGGGTTTGTCCATATCGCACCAGGACACGGCGCGGAAGACTTTGTCTTGGCTCACGTTGAAAACGGTGTCGAGATCCCACAGACCGTCGATGAGTCCGGGTTGTTCTACGATCATGTTCCTATGTTCGCGGGTCTTTCTGTGTATGATCAAAAAGGCAAAATGGGTACAGCGACAGGGCCTGTTCTGAAGGCCTTGATTGATAGCGGAGGACTGCTGGCTAAGGGATCGTTGACGCACTCTTATCCGCACTCCTGGCGCTCTAAAGCACCGTTGATTTTTCGCAATACTGCTCAGTGGTTTATCTCGATGGAAACCAACGAGTTGCGGGAAAATGCATTAAAAGCGATTGACGCAACGGATTTCTATCCGGCAGCAGGACGCAATCGCTTGTTCTCGATGATCGAGACCAGACCCGACTGGTGTGTTAGCCGTCAACGTGTTTGGGGCGTGCCTTTGCCGATCTTTGTGAACAAGGCAACGGGACAGCCGTTACGTGACCAAAAGGTTCTGGATCGTATTGCGGAGGCCTTTGACGCGGAAGGCGGGGATGCTTGGTTTACGTCTGAGCCAAATCGATTCCTGGCACCCGAGTACGATATTACCGACTTTGAACAGGTCAAAGACGTTGTTGAAGTCTGGTTTGATTCAGGCTCGACGCACACTTTTGTTTTGGAACAGCGCCCTGAACTGAAATGGCCTGCATCTCTATATCTGGAAGGATCGGACCAGCATCGTGGGTGGTTCCATTCTTCGCTCCTAGAATCTTCAGGTACAAGAGGGCGAGCACCCTATGAGGCTGTTCTAACCCATGGTTTTGTTCTGGATGAACAGGGCCGGAAGATGTCCAAGTCCGTCGGGAACGTGACTTCTCCGCTCAAAGTGGCAGATCAGCAAGGCATTGATATCCTGCGCCTTTGGGTCGTTGCGTCTGACTATTCAGAAGATTTGAAAATTGGGCCAGAAATCCTCAAATACCAGGCTGATGCCTACCGTCGGTTCAGAAACACTCTACGTTTCGTGTTGGGTAATCTTCATGACTTCGACGAAAGCAAAGCTGTGCCATTGGCAGATATGCCAGAACTAGAACGCTGGGTCCTTCATCGTTTGAGTGAAATGGACGAGTTGGTTCGCGCCGCGACTGAGGTCTATGATTTCCACAAGATCTATCAATCCCTGCATAACTTCTGTGCGATTGATCTTTCCGCGCTCTATTTCGATGTCCGTAAGGATACACTCTATTGTGATCCAGCTGATGGTATGAATGGTCGGGCTAGCCGGACTGTTTTGGCAGAGGTCCTGCGCAGCCTGACGACTTGGATCGCGCCTTTCCTATCCTTCACAGCGGAAGAAGTATGGCAAGTGCGTAAGGCTGATGAAGCAGCACACGGTGTGACGTCAAGCCTGGTGGCTGAAGACTCGGTGCATTTGGCCCTATATCCTGATCTACCTACTGACTGGCGAAATGAGGCCCTTGGCGAAAAATGGTCGAGCCTATGGGACATTCGTCGTGTCATCACGGGGGCGATTGAACCGCTGCGCGCAGCGAAAGAAATCGGCTCGAGTCTCCAGGCCAAACCAAGCGTCTATTTGTCGGAAGACAAGATGGCTTTGGTCGAGGGCTTAGATCTTGCAGAACTGAGCATTACCTCAGATCTCTCTGTTGAGCAGGGCGATGGACCGGCGGATGCATTTAGGTCTAGTGAAGTGGACGGCGTTTACGTTGTCATCGGCTTAGCGGATGGCGGCAAGTGCGAGCGGTGTTGGAAGATCATGCCAGAAGTGAAAGAAGAGCAGGTCGTCTGTGGTCGTTGTGCCGAAGCAACGGCTCACGTGAGCTAATGGCAGCTTTGTATCGTCTTGTCGCAAAACTGGCCTTCTTGGTTCTGATTTTAGACCAAGCAAGCAAGCTATGGGTTCGGCTCGATTTGTTTGCCGTTGACCCTTTTGGTGTTGTCAAAGTAGCACCGTTTTTTAACCTTATACTTCGGTATAATCCCGGCGTAAGTTTTTCCTGGTTTGCCGACTATGGCGAACTTGGGCGATGGTTTCTTTCTGCGCTAACGGTGATTATTGTTGTTGTCATCCTTTGGTGGCTGCGTAGTGAGCCCAGAAAATGGCCCACCGTTGGTGTTGGTTTGGTTGTCGGTGGCGCGCTCGGAAATCTGATTGATCGACTTTACATCGGCGCCGTTGTAGACTTTTTTGACTTCCACGTAAGCGGTTGGCATTACGCGACGTTCAATGTCGCAGACAGCGCCATCTTCTGTGGGGTTGGTTTTATTCTGTTTGATCTTTTTTTCGTCAAGCAAGAGAAGTGAGTGAGATGAGCTATGTTGGCACTATCTAGAGCGACGCTTTTGATCTTTATGGCAAGTCTGTTGATGCTTTCATCGGGCTGTAAAAATGGTCGCGTTGATGCTCGTGCACTTGGGCTTACCAGTGCTCCAGATGCCTTCAACATTGAAACCAACGATCCTTTAGAAGTTCCTACCAGCCTGAAAAAGTTACCTCGGCCCAATGCCAATGCACCGGACCTCCAGGACACAAGAACTTCCAGTAAAGTCGGGAAAATTTTAGGTGTGCCTGAAGAGCAGCAGGCGACGGCAGGTGAAATAGGGCTTTTACAGCAAACCGGCGGTTTGACGGCTTCTGACAAAATTCGTGATGTCATCGTTCAAGACCGCATATCGATCCTCGATACCAAAAAGAAGAAAAGCGGTTTCTTCGACAAGTTTAGATCCACTGACAATCCTGAGCTTGGCGATGTGGCGCTTGATACTGTTATTGAAAGTGATCAGTTGACCAAGCAAGGTATTGAGATAAACAGCCGTAAACACCGTATTCGTCGCTTGAGACAGGGTTTGCCTGCATCGATTTACTAGGTCGATCTATTAGGCCGATCAAATCGGGTCACGAAAAGTTTATTCCTCCTGCCTTGAAACTGCCGCACGGTAATAGCAGGTTAGATCCAATGCACATATCCTCCGAAGGACTACAGACTTGTTGATGAAATCCAGATTTTTCTCACGGATTGGGCTTGTCGCCTTTTCATTTTTTCTCTCATTTTCGCCTCTCAGCTCGGCCCAGGTTTTTGAATTGGAGAGTTTCAAGCTGGACAATGGACTGGAAGTCATCGTTGTTCCAAACAATCGCGCACCGGTTGTGACCCAATTGCTAATGTACCGTGTTGGTGCTGCAGACGAACCTTGGGGAAAATCCGGTATTGCGCACTTTTTTGAACATCTAATGTTCAAAGCGACAAAAACCAGAAAGAATGGGGAGTTCTCCGATCTGGTGTCCGAGTATGGTGGTCGTGACAATGCGTTCACAGCCAGAGACTACACTGGTTACTATCAAACGGTTGCCAGTGATCAGTTGGGTCTGATGATGGAGCTGGAAGCTGACCGGATGCGGAATTTGCTGCTGGATGATGATCAGATTGAACCAGAGCGCGGTGTCATCTTGGAAGAAAGAAAATCGCGGACAGATAACAATCCATCACAAAGGTTGATGGAGCAGGCTTGGGCTGCAACCTTCAGGAACCACCCTTACGGTATTCCCATCATTGGTTGGGAACATGAAATCAAGCAGCTGTCAAAACAAGACTTGAGGGAGTTTTACGACCTTTGGTACGCGCCGAACAACGCCATTCTTTTAGTTGGCGGGGACGTAGAAGTAGATGAAGTTCGCAGATTGGCTGAGAAACACTACGGGCCGCTCGAACCCTCGCCTGGGATACCAGAACATAGAACACGGCCTCAAGAACCACCCCAGGCTTCTGCCCGACGTGTCGTTCTTGCGGATGAGCAGGTGTCACAACCCTATATCACAGTGTATCAACAGGTGCCGTCTTACGCTTCTTCAAAACGCCAGGGAAAACCAGAACTAGGCTATGCGTTGACACTTTTGAGCGAAATCATCAGCGAAGGCGGAAGAGGCTTCTTGTACAAGGCACTTGTGAAAGAAAAAGAATTGGCCGTTGGCACGGGCAGTTTCTATGTCGACGATTCTTATGACGACACGATTTTTGGTTTTTATGTCAGCGTTCGCAGCGGAATTGAGCCAGAGGCAAGTGAAGAAGCCATGTGGGAGGAGATTGAGAAGTTTGTCGAACGAGGCCCAACGGAAGAACAGCTAGCATCGGCCAAGCAACGCCTCCTCGATTCAGTTTATTTAACGCGCGATAACATTCTGAACATTCCTCGAATTGTCGGGGTGGCGATGGCGACAGGCTCGACATTAGAAGAAGTTCAAAATTGGTCGAACTACATTGAAGCTGTGACATTAGATCAAGTCAACGAGGCGGCCCAACTTTTGCTCAATCGTGACAGCTCTATTACGGCTGTTCTCAAGCGCCCGGAGGCAGCACAATGATTAAAAAGTTTACATTTGTACTTCTAACTCTTGTTGTCGCCGGTAGTGTAGCTCATGCCATCGACATTAAACGTATCGACACGAACGAAGGGCCGGAAATCTGGCTTGTCGAAGATCATTCAAACCCTGTTGTTTCGCTTCATTTTGCTTTCCAAGGCGGGGAAGGAAATGATCCCGCGGGCAAAGAAGGTCTCGCAAATTTCTTGTCTGGGACCATGGATGAGGGGGCTGGATCTTATGATTCAGAAGCCTTCAGCAAGATACTTACAGACAAGTCGATTAGCCTTTCCTTTGATGCGAAACGGAACAATTTTCACGGCAAACTGGTTACGTTGAAAAAGTACCAAGATGAGGCTGCTGAGATGATGAAGTTGTCGTTGACAGAGCCAAGATTTGATTTGGAAGCAGTGAACCGAATTCGCCAGCAAATTCTTTTGTCCGTTGAAGCCAATACCCGGAAGACAGACAGAGTAGCAAACTCTCTCCTTCGTGAAGCTCTTTACGGCGACCATCCTTTTGCAAGGGAAAGTGACGGCACGATCGACACAGTGAAGTCGATAACACCAGAAGATTTAAGGGCCTTTCAAGAGCAAATTGTCACCAAAGATAAAATGATCATTGGCCTGTCTGGGGATGTCACAGAAGAGGAAGCGCTGTCGCTCTACAATCAGATTTTTGGCACTTTACCTAATCATGCAGCTTTACCACTTGCTGAGACCGTCAATATAGAAACGATCGCAGAGACTATCTCGGAAAGCCGACCAGTGCCACAAACCACGCTGATTTTGGGGCACAAAGGTTTGAACCGCAATGACCCAGACTACTTCGCCGGTTACTTGGTTACCCATATCATGGGTGGCGGTGCTTTTGGTTCACGGCTCTATTCCGAGATTCGCGAAAAAAGAGGGCTGACTTATGGTGTTTATAGCTACATGGCTTCGGAATTGAACTACGAGATTTTGCTGGCCCAAATGAGCACAGCGAATGAAACCGTTGACCAAGCGATAGAAATTCTGAGATCAGAGTGGCAGCGTATGGCTGCAGAAGGACCAACAGAGGAAGAGCTGGAAAAGGCGAAGCGCTATGTCATTGGTTCTTATCCATTGAACTTCTCGACGACCGCTTCCGTGGCTCGTTTATTGGTCGATCTTCAAATCTACGAGCTTGGTATAGACTACCCGACAAAACGCACCGCATTTTTTGAATCCGTCACATTGGAACAAGCCAAAGCAACAGCTGCTCGACTTTTTCGCCCAGACGAGCTGACTATTGTAGCTGTTGGCGGTGAGCGATAGCCTCTATTGAAGTTGAATATTGCCTGGGCCAATAAACTACCATTGGACCCAGGCTTAAACCTTCTCCAACACAGCGTTTTAATTTTTGCTATCTTTTTTGCGGGGACTGCAATAAGCAGCGGCTATGACTTACACTCAGAACCTTTCTGCCTGTTTTTCAGATGAAAACACACAGCGTTTCGATAGAGCTTCGTTTGGCCGATGGCGCGACAAAGCCGCAGAAGCGGTCGATTGGTTGCGCGAAGTTTATGCTAAGGGCGAGATGGAATTGCTCAAGCAGCCCAAAAGCCGTGACGGTTTTGATGATTGGCGCACGATAGCGTCGGCTTGGCGGGAAAATTACACGGACATTGTTGTCTTAGGCGCTGGCGGAGCTAGCCTGGGTGGACAAAGTCTATGTGCGGTTGGGTATGACCAGCCTGGTCCTCGGATGCATTTCCTAGACAATCTCTCACCAACAAAACTCAACTGGGCATTGAACGTTCTTGATCCTGAGGCGACAGCTGCTATTGCCATTTCGAAGTCGGGTGCGACGAGCCAAACATTGGCACAGGCTTCCGTTATTTTCGACTGGTTAGGTAATGCAGTTGGGCATGAACATCTGTTTGAGCAGGCTGTTGTGATCACAGAGAATAGCGAGGCGAACCCGCTGCGTTTGTTGGCCGAGTGTGCGCAAATTATCTCACTGGATC
This sequence comes from uncultured Alphaproteobacteria bacterium, assembly GCA_905480575.1. Classification (GTDB taxonomy): domain Bacteria; phylum Pseudomonadota; class Alphaproteobacteria; order UBA7985; family CAJQQZ01; genus CAJQQZ01. The sequence continues at coordinate 17,414 of CAJQQZ010000085.1, forward strand.
ATCCTAAAGAAATTGGCGGGCGATTTTCCGTTTTGTCTGTCGTAGGGCTTTTGCCCGCGTTGCTCTCTGGATTGGATATCGAAGCGGTGAGAAAAGGAGCCCAAGAGGTTCTGGAGAAAACCGTGCATTGTCAATCGATCAAGGAGAATTCGGTGGCGATGGGCGCGGCACTTTCCGTTGCTTTCGAGAAAGAAAAAGGGGCTGCTTCCTCCGTTCTTATGACTTATGCGGAGAAATTAACCGCTTTTGGACAATGGCATCGTCAACTCTGGGCGGAAAGCCTAGGCAAAGATGGTCACGGCACTACGCCGAGCCCCGCCGTCGGAACGGTTGATCAGCACAGCCAGCTTCAACTCTATCTCGAGGGGCCAGCGGATAAATGGTTTACCTTCATTCGCGAAGATACTCGTGGCCAGGGTTATGGGATCCCTGGGAAATGGCTGCAACCAGATCAACTTGATTACCTGAGAAATCGAACTCTAGGCGATATGTTCTTTGCAGAGGGGCAGTCCACGATCGAAACGCTGGTTGACAAAGGGCGGCCGGTTCGTGTGTTTGAGATTGATGGCGTGGATGAGATGACGATTGGCGGCCTCTTCATGCATTTCATGTTGGAAACTATTCTCGCGGCAAGATTGTTGGGCGTTAATGCCTTTGACCAACCAGCCGTTGAATCAGGTAAGAAACTGACCCGCCATTACTTACGTGGAATGAACTGATTGACTCCATAGAGCAGTCTTTCTATTGAGCTTGTTCACTTGTCTTTCAATCAAAAGAAAGGAATATCAGATGGCACTTTCTGATCAAGAAAAACTGGAGCTGGAAGCAGCAGCATTTAGGCGTTTGGTTTCTCACCTTCAGGATCGAACCGATGTCCAGAACATTGATCTGATGAACCTTTCTGGGTTTTGCCGAAACTGTCTGTCCAAATGGATGGCGGCTGAAGCCGATGACAAGGGCTTGGCGTTAGATCTCGAGCAAGCAAGAGAAGAGGTTTACGGAATGCCTTACTCTGATTGGAAGACAAAGTTTCAAAAAGAAGCAACGGCAGAGCAACTCCAGAAGTTTGCTGAAAGCCATCCATAAATTACAACGAACTTAGGATCCTGAAATGGTAGAAGTTGGCGGCGTAGCCGGTGATCATTTACGTCAATATATTGAACGTATCGAAAGACTAGAAGAAGAGAAGGCCGGTATCGCGAGCGATATTCGCGAAGTTTTCGCTGAAGCTAAAGGGAATGGTTTTGACACGAAGATCATGCGCCAATTGATTAAGCTCAGAGGAATGGAAGAAAGTGACCGTCAGGAGCAGGAGTATCTGTTAGATCTCTACAAACGTGCTCTTGGGATTGACTTTGAACCTGACGAATAAAATTTCGGGAGAGTTTAGGTTAAAAAATGGCGGAGGCGACGCCTACGATTGAAATTAGGCTGAACACCCCCAGTAAAAAACCAATTTTTAACATTTCTGTCCCCATTATTATTGGCGATCTTATAACCAGTAGGCGTCGTGAAATAAATAATTAAAATTCGAAATACCTCCTGATTTTGATAGCTGTTGCAAGTCTGCATCTATTCAGGCAGAGCTAAAAAAAGCCGCGCTCATACAGAACGCGGCTTTTTCAGTTCGTGAACCTTTTTGTAAAGGGACTAAGTTTCTCTATGCAAGATCGAAGCGATCCAGGTTCATAACCTTGCCCCAAGCGGCGACGAAATCGCTGACAAACCGCTCTTCAGAGTCAGAACAACCATAGACTTCTGCAATGGCTCTTAGTTGTGAATTAGAGCCGAAAACCAGATCAACGCGAGAGGCTGTCCATTTCTTGTCACCTGACGAACGATCAGTACCAAGAAACTCTCTACCGTCGCCGGAAGAGTCTTTCCATTCAGTGCTCATGTCGAGCAAGTTCCGGAAGAAGGCATTGTTGAGCGTGCCTGGAGTGCTTGTAAGGACACCATTAGCTGAACCACCAGTGTTTGCGTCCAGAACACGCATACCACCAACAAGAACCGTCATCTCTGGTGCCGTCAAAGTCATGAGCTGGGCTCTGTCGATCAGCAACTCTTCTGCAGGAACAGAATACTTCGCTTTCTCATAGTTACGGAAGCCATCGGCCACTGGCTCAAGAACGTCGAAGCTTTCAGCGTCAGTTTGTTCAGCAGAAGCATCGGTACGGCCAGGAGAAAAAGGAACAGTCACATCGTGACCAGCAACTTTAGCAGCATGTTCGACAGCGGCATTACCGCCAAGAACGATCAAGTCAGCGAGAGATACTTTCTTACCAGCTGCATCAGATGCAGCCTTGATAGCAGAGAGTTTATCCAAAACTTTGGCTAGTTGGGTTGGATCGTTTGCTTCCCAGTCTTTTTGAGGTGCCAAGCGAACACGAGCACCGTTGGCACCGCCGCGCTTGTCAGAGTTACGATAAGTGGAAGCAGAAGCCCATGCTGCTGAAATCAACTCTGAAGTTGATAAACCAGAAGCAAGGATCTTGCTCTTCAAATCAGCTGCGTCTGCGTCGTCGATCAAAGCATGGTCAACAGCTGGCACACAGTCTTGCCAGATCAGCTCTTCCCCTGGAACTTCGTCACCGAGGTAGAGTGAACGCGGGCCCATATCGCGGTGCGTGAGTTTGAACCATGCACGTGCGAAAGCATCCGCAAACTCTTCAGGGTTTTCGTGGAAACGGCGAGAGATTGGCTCAAACTCTGGATCCATGCGCAATGCCATGTCGGCTGTAGTCATCATCGGCGCATGGCTTCTAGATGGGTCATGAGCGTCAGGAACAATGCCTTGAGCCTCAGGGTTCTTTGCAACCCACTGATTAGCACCAGCCGGGCTCTTGGTCAGTTCCCAATCCCAACCGAAGAGGGTGTCAAAGAAAGAGTTGTCCCACGTCGTTGGCGTTGGTGTCCAGGCGCCTTCGACGCCAGAGGTTGTCGTGTGGACGCCCTTGCCGTCGCCGAATGAGTTTGCCCAGCCAAATCCTTGTGCTTCGATTGAACCGCCTTCAGGATCTGCGCCGACAAGAGAAGGGTCGCCGGCACCGTGTGCCTTACCAAATGTGTGGCCTCCAGCAACGAGAGCGACAGTTTCTTCCTCATTCATCGCCATACGACCAAAAGTATCGCGAATATCAAAGCCAGATGCAATCGGATCAGGATTGCCGTTGGGGCCTTCAGGGTTAACGTAGATCAAACCCATCTGCACAGCAGCAAGTGGATTTTCTAGTTCACGCTCACCTTCATACCGATTGTCGCCCAACCATTCTGTCTCTGTTCCCCAGTAGATGTCTTCTTCTGGTTCCCAAATATCTTCACGCCCACCAGCGAAGCCAAATGTTTTACCACCCATAGATTCAATCGCACAGTTTCCAGCGAGGATCATAAGGTCGGCCCAAGAAATCTGATCGCCGTACTTTTGCTTGATTGGCCAGAGTAGGCGGCGCGCTTTGTCCAGGTTGCCGTTGTCAGGCCAGGAGTTAAGTGGTGAGAAACGCTGGTTACCTGTAGAGCCGCCACCGCGACCGTCGGCCGTACGATAAGTGCCAGCACTATGCCATGCCATACGAATGAAAAGCGGACCATAGTGACCATAGTCAGCTGGCCACCAGTCCTGCGAATCTGTCATCAAGTCGTAGAGATCCTGTTTGAGAGCCTTCAGGTCTAGCTTCTTAAACTCTTCAGCATAGTTGAAGTCTTCCTTGAGAGGGTTGGACTTGTTGGTGTGCTGATGCAGAATTTTTAGGTTAAGCTGATTTGGCCACCAATCTTGGTTGGTAGTACCGGCAGTTGCATGGCTAGTATGGCCGCCGCCCGCGAAAGGACATTTGCTCATTGTATCATCAGGCATGGTATTAATTACTCCAATTTTGACTGAGTTTTTGTTTGATCCGCCTTGCTAGATCTCTAGTCTTAGGGAAGATGATCTAACAGCGCGGTGTTAAGAGAATTCCTAAATTAGTTGAGAATCTGATACCAAATTAGAATCATTCTAGAAAGTTCAATTTATGAAATGGTTGGGGAAAAGTTAGTGAGTCTAATTCAAAGGCAAGAAACCTTTGCATTCAACACGGGCAGAGGGGCGGGACTTTATGATTTCACTTCTGATGTCCAGGCTTGGTTGAGAGAAGAGAGACTAGGAACCGGACAGATCAACCTGTTTTGTCAACACACGGCGGCTTCATTGATTATTCAAGAGAACGTTGATCCTGATGTCCAGGCAGATTTACTGAGTTTTTTTCGGCGATTGGTGCCAGATGGTCCAGACGGCTATATTCACACGCTTGAGGGACCGGATGACATGCCCGCTCACATAAAAACGGCATTAACTGCCAGCCAGCTGACAGTCCCTGTCAACAAGGGTCGGCTAATGTTAGGAACCTGGCAGGGAATTTATTTGTTTGAGCACAGAACCAGTCCACACAGAAGGTCTGTTGTGTTCCACTTCATCGGGGAAGAATTGTAGATGACAGAATTGGAAGTCAGCCATAAAGACGCGGCTCTGTTGTTGCTCAATCTGCAACATCTGGCGGGGGCAAAAAGCTCGCTCTCCAAGTTGGACGAGGTGGAACAGCTGGTGCGTGACTTGGCTTACGTTCAGGTTGACTCAATTCAGTATGTCGAGCGCGCACACCATATGATTTTGCAAGCACGCGGGGCAGGATACAAGCAGACATCCTTGCATACCGCAATTGAAAAACGCCAGAGTCTTTTTGAAAACTGGACCCATGATGCAACCGTCCTGCCGATGGAGTTTTATCCTTACTGGAAGCTGAGATTTGAGCGCGAAAAACTAAGAGTTGAATCTTCGTCGTGGTGGGCAGATAGAGGAGAGAACTTCGAAGCCGAGCAGGAGAAGGTTCTCAATCGGATTGTTAAAGAAGGGCCGTTGAGAGCGAGAGATTTCTTAGATGAGCGTCCCGATAAAAAAGGTGGACTTTGGGAATGGGACCCAACTAAAACAGCACTAGAATTTCTTTGGCGCACGGGGCGTTTGGTTATCGCAGGCCGGGATGGTTTCCAAAAAATCTACGATTTGGCCGAGAACGTTGTCCCTCCATCTCTGTTGAACCACCATCCAAGCGAAGAAGAGGTTGTTGATTGGGCTTGCAGGGGCGCAATGGATCGCCTGGGATTGGCAACGCCAATGGAACTGGCGAAATTTTGGGGTTTCATCAAGAGAGACGAAGCCGTCGCCTGGTGCGAAGAACGCAAGGGCAAGGATCTCATTTCTGTCAGAATAAACAAGGGCAAAGATGAACGACCTAAAGACGTCCTGGCTTGGAACAATTTGGAAAATCAATTGGACAATCTTGCAAAGCCAACGTCCGCAGTCCGAGTGATTTCCCCCTTTGATCCTGTCATTAGGGAGAGAAAGCGGCTGGAATTTCTCTTCGACTTTGACTACCGATTTGAGGCATTCGTTCCAGCTCCAAAACGTATCTACGGCTATTATGTTTTTCCTCTTCTGGAAGGTGAAAAGTTTATTGGACGTGCGGATTTGAAGGCAGACCGTAAGAACTCGGCACTTCAAGTAAATGGTGTTTGGTTGGAAGACAAGGTGAAGCTGACGGCGAAACGTCTTGCATCGATTGAGCGCGCTTTCGATAGGCAAAGAAAGTTCTGTGGCTTTGAAAGTTTAGATTTTGTAGACGGCTGGCGAAAGTTTTCAGCTACTTGATATCAATTTGATAGGTGAATGTTGCACCGTCGCTCACCGTAATGCGCTTGAAGCCTAGCATGCCAAGATAGTCGAGAAATGTGAAATAGTCTTGAACTTGAGCACCGACCAAAACAGGTGTTTTACGAGCACGAGATGTCAGGTGAGCCAGAAGTGCTCGCACTCGGTAAACGGTATTGAGGTGAATTAGTTCCGACTTAATCTGACATAGTAGTCCTTCCAGCTAGCTGGAAGGACTACGTTCGGCTCTTGAAGGAGCCAGCCGTTTCCGGTTTTGATGTAGGTGCAAACCAAAAACATCAAACAAAGGAAACTACGAT
>CAJQQZ010000086.1 GCA_905480575.1 uncultured Alphaproteobacteria bacterium
TAAAGGACACGGCTTTCCAGCCAAGTCCTGGCTCAGAACAGCTTTGGAACAAGCCAGAAAACTGATCCGTTATGACCCGGAAGTGATGGTGAAAATCCTAAAGCCAGCTATCGATAAATCAAAAAGAGTCGGGTAGTATGACCATAGAATGTCGCATTAAGACTAAAACCTGGTTAAATCAGGTGAAAAGTGATCTAGGCTATTGATCGCGTTGCTTCTCAATGGCCTCAGCCAAGGCTATCGTCTTTCGAGCCGTTTCTACGTGCAGGTTTTCAATTAGTTTCCCCTCTAAGACAACCACGCCTTTGCCTAGAGACTGCGCATCTTCGAAAGCAGAAAGGATTTGCTTGGACCATTCAACTTCTGCGGCGTCCGGAGCGAAAACCTCATTTGCCTTGTTTATCGTTTTTGGATGGATCAACGTTTTGCCATCAAAACCCAACTCCCGGCCCTGTTGGCAGGAAAATGCAAAACCTTCATCGTCGGATAAATCCAAATGAACGCCGTCCAAAACCGTCAATCCGTAAGCGCGAGCCGCCAACAGGCAAAGCCCGAGTGAGGTGATCATCGGCAAGCGATCCCGCGTATGCAGCGCATTGGTTTCTTTGGCAAGGTCTGATGTCCCCATAACGAGGCAAGTCAGGGCCGGGCTAGACGCGGCAATCTCCTCAGCATGCAGCATTCCAAGTGGTGTTTCCATCATCGCCCAAATCGCCATTTGTGGAGCGGCACCAGCTTCTTTCATTAGACGCTCGACTTCGTGGATTTGCGCTTCAGTTTCGACTTTGGGCACTAACAGAGCATCGGCTTTGGATGCAGCAACGGCTTTCAGATCATCCCTGCCCCACTCGCTGTCTAAAGAGTTGATGCGGATAACCAGCTCGCGATGGCCATAGCCGCCTGCGTTAACAGCAGCAACAACCTGCTCTCTCGCCAAGACCTTTGCATCGGGTGCAACGGCATCCTCAAGGTCCAAGATCAAAGCGTCGGCTGGTAAACTCTTGCCTTTTTCCAAGGCACGAGCATTAGAACCAGGCATGTAGAGTACAGAACGACGTGGACGCAGAGCAGATGACATAAGTTTACTTCGTTGATATGAATTGCCGACGAAACAAAAACTAGCCAATCAGAATTGATAAGGCTAACAGAAGTTTCATGAATTTGATCCAAAGGTCCAAGAGTTGCACGACGAACGCCCGAATTTCCCTCCCATCTTGGCAATACAAAGCCATGTTGCTTGTGGCCATGTTGGCAACTCAGCAACAACCTTTCCTTTGCAGCGATTAGGCTTTGATGTCTGGCCGGTTCACACTACGCAATTATCTCGCCACAAAGGTTACCCAGACTGGGCAGGTGACAATCTGGAAGCAGATCACGTTGGTCGCGTCTTACACGGACTTCAAGCACCCTTTATCGAGCAGAACGGTGCTGTTTTGACCGGTTACCTGGGGTCGGCCTCGGTTGGCCGAGAAGTAGCAAAGTTTTTGCGATCAATTCGAGCTTCCGATGCAAACATCTCGGTGCACTGCGACCCAGTCATTGGTGATACCAAGCCAGGCGTTTATGTGGAAGCGGAACTCGTTGACGTTTACCGTGAAGAAATCATCCCGCTCACAGATTGCTTGTCACCTAATCTGTTCGAACTTTCAGTCCTCGTGAATGAAAAATTGGCTGGCAAAACGGCTGCCGTTCAAGCCGCGCGAGAACTTATCAAACAAGGCCCGACAAAGGTTTTGGTTACGTCGGTAATCGAACCGGGCTCCGATCAAATAGCCACCCTTCTGGTTACCAAGAACGAAGCTTGGGCCGTTGAAACTTGGTTGCTCGAAGCAGAGAAAATCCCCAATGGTCTAGGCGATTTGACATCAGCACTCTTTCTTGCTGCTTTGATTGAGTACGGCGATCCTGATCAAACCCTGGGTAAAGCCGTTGATCAAGTTTACTGCCAGCTCGAGGCTGCGGTTGAGGCGGGTTCCGGCGAAATGCAGCTTGTGAAAAACCAGGATTTAATTCCCTATCCTCACTGGTCTTTTGAAATTCTATCCATCTAGCAATCGCAGCGGCGTTAAATCTCATGAAAATAGCGGCTTTAAGATAGTCGCCAGCGCCCTATATCACTAGAAACCGCCAACGTCTTAACCCATCGGAGCCATTTCGAGATGAGCCTTCTTCCCAACGTCGATCCAGACGGCCTACTAGAATATTCAGTTGTTTTCACCGACCGTTCGCTGAACCATATGTCAGGCACCTTTCAAAAGGTCATGAACGACATCTCCAGCACGCTGAAATCAGTCTACAATGCGAATTCCGTGGCCATCGTTCCTGGCGGTGGCACCTACGGTATGGAAGCTGTTGCGCGTCAGTTTGCAACGGGCAAAAAGTGCTTAGTAATCCGCAATGGCTGGTTCTCTTTCCGTTGGACACAGATCTTTGAAATGGGTTCCATCCCGTCAGAAGGAATCGTTTTGAAAGCGCGCCGCGCATCCAACGCTCACCAGTCGCCCTTTGCACCTGCGCCAATCGAAGAAGTAGTGGCAACGATCAAGACCGAGAAACCTGCTGTGGTGTTCGCACCCCATGTTGAGACTTCTTCCGGCATGATCCTACCCGACGATTACCTCAAGCAAGTTGCAGACGCTGTGCATTCCGTTGGTGGTATGTTCGTTCTCGATTGCATCGCATCTGGTACCATCTGGGTCGATATGGCAGCCACCGGCGTGGATGTTTTGATCTCCGCTCCGCAAAAGGGCTGGAGCGCTTCGCCGTCAGCGGCCCTCGTCATGCTAAGCGCTTCAGCTCGTGAGGCCATCAATGATACGAAGAGCACGTCTTTTGCTGCTGATCTTTTGAAATGGTTGCAGATTATGGAAGCCTACGAGAACGGTGGTCACGCTTACCACGCAACCATGCCGACAGACGCCCTTACAAAATTCCGTGATGTCGTGATGGAAACAAGAGAATACGGGTTCGACAAAGTGAAAGCCGAACAGCAAGAACTTGGCGACCGGGTTCGCGCAATGCTGTCCAATCGCGGCATCAAGTCGGTCGCCGCTGAGGGCTTCCAAGCTCCGGGCGTAGTTGTTAGCTACACCGATGATGTGGACATGCACAACGGTAAGAAGTTCGCCGCGCAAGGCATGCAGATCGCCGCTGGTGTTCCGCTGATGTGTGATGAGCCAGAAGATTACCGCACGTTCCGCCTTGGACTCTTTGGTCTCGACAAACTCCACAACGTCGACCGTTCAGTGACCAACCTTGAAGCAGCGCTCGACAAGCTCGAATAGATATTTAGCGCTAGGGTCAGCAACGGTCATCAAAATTGCATTGCAAATCGTTGCTGACGCTAAACAACAGGCCTGGCAATCTTCTGAGGCTTAAAGTGTTTTGAAAACATCGACGTCCAAGATGTCTGGCACATCGTTACGAGCGCAGTTCATGGCTTCCTTCGACAGTTTGTTCCCAAGCTTCCGAGCTTCTTTTGACCGGGCCGAATGCATTGCGTGCTTTTCTTGATCCAAAGCATTCGTCATGGCTGCCTTAAATTCTCTTTTGAACTCTTCATAACGCTGACTTGCCTCAACCAGTTTTGGGAAAACGCAGGTCTCATAGACCGCAGCGACAAAATCTATTTCCCTGTGGAGGTTAGCAACACCTGATCGGTAGTAATCAATGTTCGCCAGAAGATTGTTGGCATCACCACCAGCGTTGACAATTGCCTGGTCCAGATAACCCAGATGGCGTTTCATGTACTTTTCAGCACCTGCTTCCGGCACACCCCACAGATAGGCCAAATCAGCATGCCAATTTGATCCATAGCCATTTGGTTGACCATAAAACTCTGCGCCTGATTTTGAGATATAGCCATCTAGTTTCTCTTTGATTCCTGCCAGCCCAAGTATGTCATATCGGTCGTCGATCAATTCTTGCACCGCCGCCCGTAGCTCGGAGAGAGACATTGACGAAAAATTCACTTTTTCTTTGGGTTCTGTGTCAACGGCTGGCTTCTTCGTTTCCACGTCAACAGCTTTATTCTTGTTTTTAGCCTTCAGCTTTGCCTCTTCAAGTTCCGCTTGGAGGCCAGCCCTTCGCCCCCCCAATTTCCGAGAGTTCGTCTTCTTTCTTCAAAATTTCGTTCGAGACGTCATCAAGACGTTCTGTTTGTTGTGAAACTTTATCTTCGGTTAAACTGATTCTAATACCCCTAGATATTTCCGTTTCCCCGGATGCCAAGGGGACCGTCTTCAATTTCTCTAGTAGCTTACGAGTCTCCTCTCTTTCATCTCTAATTCTTGAAAGAGATTCCCAGGCCTCACTTTTGGTTTTAAGCAAGTAATCGCTTCTTTGATCAAGCGTTTCAATCTGACTGGTTAACGTCTCAACATCTTGAGCTTGGGCACTGTTTGCGCAGATAAATTGACCGCAATCAGAAAAAAACGAACTTTTCCCAGTCGCTAGTCCTACCAGGATAACAGAGGTGAAAAGGATTATTTTATTGGCGTAAGTCATTTCCTGCTCCTTAACTCGAGGCTAATCAGCCAAAATTGACCTCCGTTTCAAAACGGCTCTCGTAAGTATCTTGGCCAACTCTATCGTTGATCGATTTCCATCTCCGCCACTTTTCTTAACAGTTTAGTCTCCACCGTTGTCTAGGGCAAGCTTTGCCCTTAACCGAATCATCTTATAAACAATTGATTTATTTGCTTTTTTCTAAAATTTAAGAGAGTTGCCAACCGAAGTTTCTGTCGGCACCGGCCGCTGATTTAGAAATATTCACCAACCAGCGAGCGCAAAGTTGACTTCAAACTGTCGTATTGGTCCCTTCTGAAATGGTGTCCGTGCATACCAATGGTGCGAGCCGTTTCAATATTCTCTTCAAGATCATCAACGAAGAGAACTCGGCTAGGATCAACTTTCAGATCGTCTGTAATATGATGGAAGAACGCGGCATGGGGTTTGATCTTTCGCATTTCGCCGGCCGTGTAAAGTCGATGCATACGCTGGTCGAAGCCCATTTCATGCCACACAAAGCGACCGCGTCGTGCTTCGTTATTCGTCGCCATTACATTAGTAATCCCCGCCGACGCTGTCTTTTCTAAAACATCATGCATGACAGGATCAGGGTACCGGTCAAGATTAAACCAATAGTGCGTGAAGTCTTCAGCATCACCGTCGTGACCAACATGATCTAACCAGGGTGCCAGACGGTCAAGGAGGCATTCTTCCCCTGCCATCACTGGGGCAAAGTCGCCAATGACCTGGTCCATAAAAGAGCGAGAACAATAGCCCTTTTCCGCTTCCATCTGGTCTAACCAGATAAAGCGATGGTCAACGACGTTCTTATTGAGAACACCATCAAAATCCCAAGCGATCACATCGATCTTCGCCATTAACCACGACGCTCCACAATGCGAGCATAGAGGCTTGCGCCGACCGGCAGCATCTGATCATCCATATAGAAACCATCGTTGTGAAGCGACACGATACCAGAGTGACCAACAGTAAAGTAAGCTCCGGGTACAACACGCATCATATCAGCGAAATCTTCTGAACCCGTTGAAGGCACAGTTTCGACTTCAACATTATCCTCACCCATGACCTCTTTCGCAATTTTCACAAAACCGTCGGTGAGAGCGTCGTCATTGATCAACACATCAAAGACATCATCGATTTTGACGTCCACTTCAACATCGAAACTTGCCTCAATGCCCTTTGCCATCGCGCGCATTCTATCACCGACTTGGTTGCGTACTTCTGTCGAGAAACAACGCACGGTGCCAGCAATTGAAGTTTCGCCGGGAATAACGTTATAGGCCGCGCCGCCATGGATTTGGGTGATGGACAAGACTACAGCCTCTCTCGGGTCCATGTTACGGCTAACGATTGCCTGTAAGTTCTGAACCAATGACGCAGCCGCAAGTATCGGATCATGTGAATCTTGCGGTCTCGCAGCGTGACTGCCCTTACCTTTAATGGTGATGTCGAAAAAATCAGCCGCAGCCGCCGCAACACCAGGCTTAATGCCAATATGATTAGGCTTGCCGTTGGGGCGATTATGGATGCCGTAGATCTCGTCGCAAGGGAAACGGTCGAAGAGCTTGTCAGCTAACATAGCCCGCGCACCACCTAACCCCTCTTCCGCCGGCTGGAAAATAAAGACCGCAGTTCCGTTGAAATCCCTAGTTTCCGCCAAGTAACGAGCCGCCCCTAGTAACATCGTTGTGTGGCCATCATGACCACAAGCATGCATGACCCCTGGATTGGTTGAACTGTATGGCAGATTGGTCTGCTCATGAATGGGAAGCGCATCCATATCAGCACGTAAGCCTATTGATTTCCCAGGGCCTTTGCCTTTCAAAACGCCGATAACACCTGTCTTGCCGATGCCGGTGTGCGTTTCGATACCCCAAGAACGCAACTTTTCAGCCACGATGCCTGAGGTCCTGACCTCTTCAAAACCAAGCTCAGGATGAGCATGAAAATCATGCCTAATCGCTGTGAGATCTTCTTTGTAACCGACAATCTTATCAATAAGGGCCAAGGTAAACTCCTGTCAAAACGGAGTCGCACCTTACCTTTCCCTTTGACGCAGATGCAAGGAATCTTTTGCATCCCTCGGCTACTTACATGGCGGCACTTCTTCGCGAAGTTGTTTTGCCGTGTAGTGCTTTTTCATATCCTTCAAGAGATCTCGTTCGTAAGACAGAACGCTAAATTGTCCGATCTTGTCGGTTTTGATGTAGAGTTCAACGGGCATCCTAGCGGGCATCATTGCCCCATGGTAACAAGGTGAGGCGCCCACCTGAAAACTTCCCCGCGTTCTGGGCGGCGGCGGAACAGTTTTTTGTAATCTGTAAAGTTCTGGAAGATCTGATGGCTTCACGCGCGCAACTTCAAAATGGTAGCCAGGCTTGCGAAACTTGCCTAGACCGACGACCTGAGCCTTGTTGGTTCCTCTGAGGCTAACAACTTCCATCTGCCAGTTATGTTTGTGTTGTTTACCAACGGTTTTGTAATCAACTCCATAATTGGCAGTATTCACACTAAGGTTGTTTGGCATTCTCACTGCAATACGAATTTGCTCCGGATCAGATGTGAACGGGTTTTGCCGGCCTAGTAGAGCGGCCGTGACTGGATTCAAGCCGCAACCAGTCCCTGACAGCAAAGCAATAAGAATGATGTGTAGAAGTTCAGACCTGATCTGACAGTTTCCGGATTTTGATGCGGTGTCTGTCGGATCAAATTCAGTTTATGAACTTGGCCTTCCAGATTTCTTTGCCCTGTAACATCGGCAAAAGTCCGGGTAATTTTTTTCCGTAGAGAGATTCACAAGGGGCACGAATTGTGCGAGTCTCTTCGTTGATGACACAATTGCTTGCTCCTATTGATGATCTGGATATTGAAGAGTTAAAGAAGGACATCCAGGCCCTGCGCGATGAAAACGCGCGGCTAAAGGGTTTGAATGGCAAGCCTGACATCAAGCCCTCAGGCATGGAGAAACAAGCCAAGCCGCGCTCTGGCAACAAGGGCAGTCGTGGCAAGCCCCGCCGCCGAGGCTCTAAGAACAACAAACTGACCATCGACGAGAGTAAGATCCTCAAACCCGACCATCTGCCTGAAGG
>CAJQQZ010000087.1 GCA_905480575.1 uncultured Alphaproteobacteria bacterium
GAACGGGAGATTGTCAATCGGCAAGAAGAGGCCCTTTCAGGTCTCGACAATTTGAAATCAATGGTTTCGACCTCAAGTCAGGGTCGGGGTTCTATTGAGCTTGAGTTTGCTGTCAGTGCAGACATGAACAAAGCCTTGCTGCTTGTGAGTAATCGCCTGGACCGTGTTGGTGGGTATCCTGACGAAGCAAGCGAGCCTACTTTGAAAACATCTGGTAGCGAAGACAACGCGATCGCCTGGTTCATCGTACTTTCCGAAGACGAGACAGACACCGACATGCATCGCCATGGCAATTTCATGGAGGACATTGTCGGTGACAGGTTGCAGCGGGTAGACGGCGTGGGCGGAGTCAATGTCTATGGTGGCTCGGACAAAGAACTGGCCATCAAGGTTGACCCTTTGTTGCTGGCGGAACACAGAATTACAGTGCCAGAAATAGTAGCGCGATTGCGGGCCGCAAATGTTGCCCTATCGGCTGGCGACATAGACGAAGGTAAGCGCCGCTATGTCGTTCGTACAGACAGCGAGCTGAACACCCCTGCAGATGTTAGGTCCGTTGTTTTGAGAGCTGAGCCAGCTGCCAACGGCGGTCCCCAACAGATTTTGACATTGGGAGATATTGCGGACGTCGACTATGGTTACAAGGAACCTGGCGCCCGAATTAGGTTCAAGGGAACACCAGGGCTCGCGTTCAATCTCACACGTGAAATTGGCGCAAATGTCATCCGAACGATGGAGGGCATTAAGGCCGCCGTTGCTGAGTTGCAAGAAACTGAATTCGCGCGTAGAGGCCTTCGTGTCCAACAGGTCTATGACGAAACCGTTTATATTAATTCTGCTATCGATCTGGTCGTTCAAAACATATGGATAGGTGGAATTCTTGCGGCAATAATTTTGCTCCTGTTTCTACGATCACCACAGGCAACGTTGATAATTTCGATCGCTATCCCCGTTGCAGTGGTTGGTAGTTTCGTCGCGATGTCTCTAATGGGGCGGTCATTGAATGTGATCTCTCTGGCAGGGATCGCCTTTGCAGTCGGCATGGTGGTTGATGCGGCCATTGTTGTATTGGAAAACATCTACCGGCTGAGAGAACAGGGTAAAGGGCGGTTTGAAGCGGCCTGGCAAGGTGCACACGAGGTCTGGGGTGCGATTCTGGTCTCAGCGCTCACCACGGTCCTGGTTTTTGCACCAATCATGATCATGGAACTTGAAGTCGGTCAGTTGTTCAGGGACATTGCTGTTGCTATTTCAGTATCGGTTCTGCTTTCACTTCTTGTTGCTATAACCGTTATCCCGGCTCTTTCAAACTGGTTGCTTAAAGGCAAAGAGGGGCAGCTGTCCCGGGTGAAAATACCAGGGATCGATCACTTTGCAGCAGCCTTTGTTCGACTGGTTCTTACCATCGTGAAAACCTGCGCCAGGGCTCCAATAATTGCCATACTGCTGATCGTAGTCGTAACGTCAGTTGCTGGTTATGCCTCATGGCGATACCTGCCAAAACTAGAATATTTACCCGAGGGGAACAGAAATCTTATCTTTGGCATGGTCTTACCGCCACCGGGATACAATCAAGAAACCATGAACAAGATCGGAGATAGGATTGAGGACGAGGTTAGCCCTTTGTGGGCGGACGACTATGTTGATAGTCCTGAAACTACTCCAAAGATTGAACGGTTTTTCTTCGTAACCACACCGACTAGATCGTTCTTGGGTGCAGTTGCCGAAGACGAAACTAGAGTCAGCGAACTAATAGGGCCAATGCAACGACCCATTTTTAAAGAACCTGGAACGTTTGGATTTATCTCTCAACCTTCGATATTTGGACGGGGAGTTGGTGGAGCTCGTGCTGTTGCTTTGGATGTTTCAGGCCCAGATCTTGCTGCAACGTTGGGCGTCGCGCAACGTGCTGCTGGGTTGATTGGGCGGGTAATGAGCCGATCCGAAGGTCACCAGATGCGCCCAAAACCCGGATTGGAGTTAGGAGCGCCTGAAATCCGTGTGAAACCAAACCTTGAACGGCTTGCAGAAGCAGGGGTCTCTGTAAGAAACTTTGGAATGACACTGGATAGTTTTAATGACGGGCTTCGTGTGGCCGAAATCACTGATGGCAGTCAGCGTATTGACCTTGTCCTGCGGGGTGATCTCTCGCAGCAAACATCAACCCAGTCACTGGACAGGCTTCCTATCATCACACCGGAAGGGGCCATTCTACCGGTTTCGGCACTTGCAGATTCCATTTTGACTTCTGGGCCTACCTCTATCCGGCACATTGAAAGACAAAGAACGGTTACGCTTGAAGTGCGTCCAGCTGCGAACATGCCGTTGGAAGTCGCACTTGATACCTTGAAGACAGAAGTTATCGATGTTTTACGTCAACAAGAACTGCCTGAGGGTACACAAATGCGCCTGTCAGGAACGGCTGACAAACTTGACGAGACCTGGCAAGCAATGGTTCTGGATCTGGTATTGGCCTTGGCTATTGTTTTTCTTGTGATGGCGATTTTGTTTGAATCGTTCATATTCCCGCTGATAATCTTGCTATCTGTTCCCGTCGCAGCGGCCGGCGGTGTCGCGGGACTTGTCATTCTCAATCTCTTTTACAGACAATCCCTTGATATGCTCACATTGCTCGGGTTTGTCATTTTGGTGGGTATTGTTGTTAACAATGCCATTCTGCTCGTTCATCAAACCTTGCTCCATATCGACAAGGACAGGATGGATCCAACGGCGGCTATTCTAGAGGCAACCTCTAACCGAATACGCCCCATCTTTATGTCCACTCTGACTTCTGTTTTTGGGATGCTTCCGTTGGTGCTTTTGCCTGGCGCTGGTTCTGAACTCTACAGAGGATTAGGCTCAGTTGTTGTAGGCGGGCTGTCATTGTCAGCGCTCCTGACACTTTTGCTAATACCGGCGATGCTGGTCGTCGTTCGCCCATTACTGGCACTACGGCTCCGGAAGGCATAGTCAGACTAACTTGACGACCGTTTGCCGATAAACGTGATTTCTGGAATGAGACAAAGAACCCATTTGAACTTTTCAATCCGGCACTTATGACTGAGCTGAGCTCCTGGCTTCTGCCAGCCAAAAGGAGAATTCGTGGGTTTGTGCTGCCTCAAGCGAGCACTTACTATTTGATTAGAGCGCATCCATCAGATTTTAGCGGTTACCGTTTGTGTGGTGTCGCAAGAGCGACCTCTCCAATGCTTCTTTGAAGAGCAAAGAAAAATAAACTTGAATGGTGGGTAAAAAATTAGGTGTATTTCAGCCTGCCGTCGCGCCCAGAATTCCGGTCCGGGCGACCAATTGATGGCGCGCTATAAAATCGTCCACAATCCTGTTAAGCCCTTTGCAAGGGTGTTGTGCTATACTGCTCTCAAATAGGAGCTGAAGCGATGAGAAACCTTTTAGTGTTTGCCGCTGTGTTATACCTGTTCAGTGGCTCCACCATTTATGCCGATGACGAGGCAGACAAAAAGTCTTGCTTCTATGAAGGTGCAACACCTGACGAGTTATTTGCAGCCTGCGGTCGCTTAACCGAATCGACTAATCTATCCGATGAAAAAAAAGCGATAGCCTTTTATAATCGTGCTGGTCATCTGTCTCGTTCTGATCATATCAACAACCTCGACGCGATCATCGCTAATTTGGACAGCGCCCTCCAATTCAAACCGGATTTTATTGAAGCCCTTTTTTATCGCGCGGGTGCTTTCATGGGTAAGCAAGAATGCGTCAGATCGATAGCTGAATTTACGGCTGTCCTGGATCTGAATCCCAAATACCCCACAGCGCATTACAACAGGGCGATTTGCTATGAACATCTCAAAGACAGTGACGCGGCACTCGCCGACTTCAAGGCTGAAACAATCGTTAACCCCGACAATGCAGAAGCCTTTTACCGCGTCGGTCTTATGGAGATGGACCGCAAAGGGTACGATGTCGCCATAGCTGCTTTTGGCCGTGTAATCGAACTTGGCCACAAAAAGGATTGGTCATATTACAAACGTGGCAAGGCACATGAGGCCAAAGGGGACTATCAGAAAGCCGCGTCAGATTTCACATCTGCGATAGGAGCGGGATACGCAGACATACAGATTTACCGTGCTCGGGGCGAGGCCTATTGGCAGATTGATGCTTACGAATCTGTCATTGCTGATTTTACGCGCCTCGTGGAGGCTGGAGAAGATTGGCCCTGGCTTTATGTTCTGCGCGGTTATGCCTTTTACAAGGAAAAGGCGTTTCAACAGTCCATCGATGATTTCACAACCTATATTCGGCTTGATGAGAAGAATGCAGCTGGTTACCGCTTCCGAGCCATGGTGCGGACCAAGATGGGTGAATTTAATAGCGCCATCGAAGATCTGTCCGTCGCCATTGCACTTGATCCCAAAGACCCGGACAACTTTTTTGATCGAGCGGAAAACTACAACAGGAAGGGCAAGCACAAAAGGGTTGTAAAAGACCTCACCATTGTTCTTGAACTTGATCCCCAGCGAGCGAAGGCCTTGTTCCACCGTGGGCTAGCCTACAAGAGACTGGAGGCGATAAGCGATGCGAAAGCCGACTTTGATGTCGTGATCACGAGCGGATCCGAAACAGCGATCAAAACTATGCAGGAACATTTTGTGAAAAAAGGTTACCTGGCAGGAGATGTCGATGGTGTGGCGAGTGAAGCGCTGCAGAAAGCGGTTGAAGCTTGCATGGCCGACGATGATTGTTAGCAGCTAGAGCATGTCGAGTTTGTGCGGATTCCAGAGTTCACGACAGTAATTCGAAACGGGCACTAGAGCATGTTGCTGTTGATTAGATTCGTTTTTCTTTTTGGATGATTTGTGATTCATTGCATAAAACTATGAGGAGCAGTGAATTATGGGCAAGCCACATCCCCTTGAGCTTCGCCAGCGGGTCGTGAAGCATGTTGAAGCAGGCAACAGCCATCGCTCAGCGGCAGCACGCTTTGATGTTTCTGTGAAATTCGTAAACGACATGGTGAAGCTCAAGCGCGAGACAGGATCTCTGTCGGCCAAACGTCAGGGTAATCCTGGGATTGGCAAGTTGACGCCGTATGCAGACTGGGTGCGTGAACGTATTGCAGACAAAGGTGACCTCACTCTGGACGAGTTGGTTGATCTGCTCATCGAAGTGAAGGCCGTCAAAGTGCATCGTACCTCGGTGAGCAGGTTGCTCCACCGCCTTGGCTTGTCACACAAAAAAAGATTGTCAGGCTCTTGAGCAAAAGCGCTCAGATGTGGCGCGCAAACGGCACATCTGGGTGAGGCAGCGTCAACCTTTCATGGCGGATAAGCTTCATAGGCTGGCCTTCTTGGATGAAACCTGGCTCAAAACCAATATGATCAAGCGAACAGGCTGGGCGCCACGCGGAGAACGACTGGTTGATCATGCCCCCTTTGGTCATTGGAACACACAGACCTTTGTTGCAGCATTGCGTCATGATCGCCTCGACGCCCCCTGGGTCATTGATGGTACGATGAACCGAAACACTTTCGATACATACATTGAGACCCAGTTAGCGCCTACACTCAGGAAAGGAGATGTTGTCATCCTAGACAATCTGCCCAGCCACAAAAGCGCTTATGCAGCCGATGTCCTTAAAGATCGAGGCGCATGGTTCCTCTTCTTGCCACCCTACAGCCCAGACCTCAATCCAATTGAAATGGCTTTCTCAAAACTCAAAGCATTGATGCGTAAGGCAGCCGCAAGAACTTATGAAGAACTATGGAAGAGGCTTGGACAAGTCTGCGATCTCTTCTCGGCCGAAGAATGTCACAACTTCCTAAAGGCGGCTGGATATGGAAACAATTAAACGCAACATGCTCTAGATTCGAATATAGCGCAACGAATCCAAAACATCAACAAAATTCTTGAAGCTCAGATTTACGGAGAGAGTTACCCACTCTAGGTTAACCGCTTGTACGACTCGCGATCAACTCCAAGAATAGGGAGGTATTGAAGCAAAAACGGGCTTCTACACCCTAATTTGGGGTGATTATCGGCGCTTCACTGATCAATGAAGCGGTAAGTTTCCCCAATTGGTCTTGTCGCTTCATTTCCTTAGAGAGGTCTCTTCAAAGAATGTGAACGACGCTTGGTCTGTGCAACACCTAAAGGAATCCCAAAAGACGTCCGCTCAAACAACTAAAGACAAGACTTCGTTCAATAGTTTATTGTGGACCGATTGGTCAAAATTATCGACAGAATAAGCCTGCACACCCTTTATTCCATCAATCGAGGGACCATTATCGACCAGTTCCTTTAGTACTTGATTATCGGTTTCAACGTTTAACTTAGACAGTAAAGCAGCGCTTTTATTTGGAAGAACCAAAGCGAGTGCGGATACCATAGCCCATCCACCCCAATTGGAAACACCGGCTAAGATCAAGTGATCGCACGATATCGCGCAGGAAATCTCTTCTCCTTTTACGACGCTTTCGGCGATGAGGTCAGCCGGCAAAGCGCCCATGCCGATTTCGTTACCGCCATCACCGATTGCGATTTGTTTCCAGTCGCCGGCTGTAAAGAGTTTCTCCAAAGGTGCCGTCCAGTCACTGAGATTAATTCCCCTAGCACTCTTGGGCTTCCCACTTTTCGAAGGTCCACACCGTTCTATCGAAATGACGTGGCTTATCTTTTGCTCGTACCACAAAGCTTCTGTCTGTCCGATTGTCAGATTATTTTGAGCTTCTTTCAGCGCAACGACATCAAGTGGCACAGTTGCCTCAATGCCAATCGCAGACATTGAGGCACGTAATGCACCCTCGCAGGGTGTGTCTGTCACAATCCGGCAAGGAATGCCTGCCGCGACAAATGCTGCAGCCATATGAGCTGCGCCTGGAGGTCCGTCGGTCTCGGCAGCAGGAGGGTCCCCAGACGCAATGAAAAAACCCGTAATGATCGCGATGCTAGGCGCCTCATGTTCAGCGATTGATCTAACGGCCGCTTCCAGACTTCCGGCGGTTAAATGGCCCGCGGCAGATTGGATTCCCCGACCAAGATCTTTGCAGATAATTTTTTCGATTTCACGGATAGACGAAGAAACCAACATATTTCCCCTATTTTTGATTTCCTATTGGCACAAAAATCAAAACAGAAAAACTAAATACCCTTCAACTTGTCTTCTAGATTTGAAATAATCTGTTTACCATTCGGTAAATGAGGGTTCACTCTTGTTGCCTGCCTATAGGCTTGCAACGCATCCTCCCATCTCTCTTGCTCCATGTAGATTTGAGCAGCCCCTGACAATGCACCAAAATGTCGTGGCTCCAGGGAAATCGTTTTTTCTACGTCTCTTAACGATTCGTCCAATCGTCCAACGACGAAGTACAACGTCGCTCTTTTGTTCCAAGCTTCTGAAAAATTTGGATAATCAGCTATGACCTTGTCAAAAACTTCTAAGGCCTGATCAAACTTGCGCTGTTGAAACAAGGCATTGCCAACGGCGAGCTTCCGACTAGCTGTGTCATCTTCGCCTAAGAGCCAAACTGACCAAATTGCACTCACCACTCGGTGCACGTCGGCACCAGCCTCTAGCCGCTGGAGCTTATTAAACAAATCGTTGAGGCGAGGGTCGTTTTGATCCGCCGTCGCTTGCCCAAATGGCAAGAACAGGCAAAAAACTAGAATTGTTAGCGCGCGAATCATCGCTAAAGCCTAACCGACCTAGGCATGATCCGAAAGCAGAAAAAGGCCGCTGGAAACCAGCAGCCTTTCAAGATTTAGCGAGTGCTAAACTAATTCAGGAAGAAATCAGCCCTGGCGTGCCTTAAAGCGTGGGTTCTTCTTGTTAATTACGTATGTACGACCGCGGCGACGGATAACACGACAGTTCTTGTCCCGTGTCTTAGCGGTTTTCAGTGAATTTAAAACTTTCATGATGTCCCTCAGAAAGGCTAACTTGGCTCTTGGCGGCGGAACATAGGGTCGAGGTTGCCATCTGTCAACGCCAGAATCATACAATTTTGCCGCGATAAAGCTTCACAATGACGCTCAGGTCGACTATCTACCTGCTCTACCTCTAAATCCAGTCAAACTACAAAGTAATTTGGGAAATCATGTCGACTTCCAAGCTTGGGAAACCATCCTCCGCCTTTCCTCCGATCCATCCCAAAGGATGGCCATTTGTGGCCTGCTTTGCCCTGTTGACGATCGGATTGATCTGGATACATCCGCATCTTGGGTGGCCAGGGCTCGCATTGACGGTTTGGTGCTATTTCTTTTTTAGAGATCCCGAGAGAACACTTCCGCCAATCGAAGACGCCATTATTAGCCCTGCAGACGGTGTTGTGTGCTTACTTGGGCCTGCACACCCACCTGAAGGATTGGGTTTAGACACGAACCAAGAAATGCAGCGCGTCTGTGTTTTCATGAACGTATTCGACTGTCATGTTAACCGGTCGCCATTGGCTGGAACCATCAAGAGAATCGCCTATACAAAGGGAAAGTTTGTCAACGCCGCCCTTGATGAAGCGTCATCCGAAAATGAACGCAACGCCTTGCTGCTTGAAACCGATCAAGGAAACAACTTTGTTGTAGTCCAAATCGCTGGCCTCGTCGCGAGACGGATTCTCTGTTGGGCGAAAGAGGGCGATAAGCTTGACCGTGCTGAACGGTTCGGTCTGATTCGTTTTGGCAGCCGCGTTGATGTTTACTTGCCAGAGGGAAGCGACGTTCTTATTTCGCTTGGGCAAAAGGCTATCGCTGGTGAGACTATTTTGGCTCGTTTGCCTAACGAAACCAGCGGAACATAAACGTGAGCGATCAACCAAAACCCGCACCGAAACGCAAAAGTAGAGAACTGAGCATTCGCTCGCTGTTGCCGAACATGGTGACAACTCTGTCGCTTTGTCTCGGTCTTTGGGCTATTCGTCTTGGTTTCGATGGCCAGTTCGAAGCCGCTGTTATGGCGATTATTGCAGCAACTTTTTTGGATGGCATAGATGGGAGTCTCGCGCGCCTCCTAAAAAGCACATCCAAATTGGGCGGTGAATTGGACTCGCTGGCTGATTTCCTGAGTTTCGGCGTTGCGCCAGTTTTGGTTCTCTATTCCTGGGCGTTTTCTGAAGGTCCAGGACTTGGATGGATCGCCGTTCTCGCCTACTCGATATGTGCTGCCATGCGACTAGCGCGCTTCAATGTTGTCATGCTGGACGACAGCTATGATGAGCCGTTGTGGCAAAAAGGTTTCTTCGTTGGTGTTCCTGCACCCGCTGGCGCTGGTCTTGTCCTGCTGCCAATGTACCTTCATTTCAGCGACATCTTTTCGTTGAGCCTCTATCCCATCGCTCTTTCTTTTTTCATTGGATTCGTGGCTTTTATGATGGCTGGGACACTTCCGACTTTCTCACTCAAGAAAGTCAGATTGAAGCGTAAATATATTCTAATGGCATTGATTCTGGTCGCTCTAACGGTAGCATTCTTACAAGCGCATCCTTGGGTCACACTTTCCATTTTGTCGTTAGCCTATTTGGTTTCCATCCCTATTGCCTGCCTCAAATTCAAGAAAATGAGACTGCAAAACGAAGTAACGGTCGGAAACTAAAGCTAGCTCTCTCTGGTGACAGGAAACCAAATGACGACCTTCAAGCCTCCCAGTTCCGAACTCCCTAGCTCAATCTTCCCTTGATAAGCTTCGACTAAATCTTTCACAATGGATAGACCTAGACCGCTTCCAGGGGTTAGCTCGTCGAGCCGTTTCCCACGTTGTAGGATCAGATCGCGCTTGCTTTCCTCAACACCTTCTCCGTTGTCCTCCACGATCACGCCGACCTTATGATCTGTACCACCGCCGTAAGCTGTTAGCTTGACAACGCCTTCAGAGTAGCGTGAGGCGTTCTCGATCAGGTTACCAAGTATCTCCAACAAGTCTTGCCTCTCTACAGGAAAGGACAAAGCTTCTGGTGCCTCAAGAAAGATCTTTAGATTTTCCCTGGCCCCTATTTTCTCGAAAGTCCGTTTCAAACTCGTCAGTAAGGGGAGGACATCTGTCTTAGTCGCCCTTGCCTGAGCCGTTGTTGCCGCACGGGCGAGAGCTAGATAACGTTCGATTTGGTTTTGCATGGAATCGAGCTGGGGAGATAACTCCTCGCGTTGTTGAGTTTCCATTTCTTCAAGGCTGTTCCGCATGACCGCAATTGGTGTTTTAAGGCCATGCGCCAAGTTACCGACATGCTTCCTCGCCCTCTCCACCAATTCACTATTAGAGGATAACAACAAATTTACTTCGTTGGTCACTTCATTAAGTTCGCGCGCGAAGTCACCTTCAAGCAGTTCGGTCCTTCCGGCTCTCACATCGCCTAAGCGCCGCTGCATCACGGCCAAGGGTCGCAATGAAAACCTGACAACGGCAACGAGCGAGATGAGCAATGCCACTGCCAGAACGGAAAGAGACACAAGCAGGAAGAAATTGAAGGCCTGCCCTGATCGTTGCATCGTTTCACGAGGGCCGGCGACCATGACGGTTACTTCTTTGCCATCGCTGACAAGATCGAAGGTTTGGGCTCTAATTCTGAGCGGCTCATCCTGTTCGTCTATCGTATCTAGAAATGAGGGTTCACTGCCCTTCTTGTTCGACATACCTATAAAAGGATCAAACTCCGGGCTTTGCCCTTCGGTTAACAGGCCTTGTGTGAGCGAAAACGAATAAACTGGCTGTTGTTGCCCTGAAACGATTAGCTTGTAATACCACCCTGAGAAGCCACGCCTAAATTCGGCGCTGATAGCGTCGGAATCAACGTCGACACTGCCGTCCTCAACAATTTCTAACGCCCCTAGCAAACTGTCTGATTCGAGCTCCAACTGTGCATCAAATTGTTTACGGGCCTCAAAGACAAACAGCTGTGACAACAGCAAGCCTCCCCCCGCCAACACCACCATAATCAAAAGTAATGTAGAGAGAATGAGGCGAGAAGAAATTGATTTAAAACGAAAAACTTTAAGCATTCGTGTCCAGTCGGTACCCCAGTCCACGAACAGTTTTGATCATTGAAGTATTCAGTTTCTTCCGCAACCTTCCAACAAAAACTTCGACTGTATTGGAATCGGGATCAAAGTCTTGTTCGTAAATATGCTCAACGAGCTCCGACTTCGACAGAACCTTGTCCGGGTGGTGAAGAAAATAGGACAAAAGCTTGTACTCGAAAGAGGTCAAATCAACCGTTTTTCCAGCGACTTTTACAAGACCTGAACTCGTATCCAACACAACGTCACCACAAGAAAGTTCGGTTGAAGCCAATCCGGAGCTTCGCCTAATCAAAGCCCTTACCCGGGCCTTCAACTCCGCCATATGAAACGGCTTGGTCAAGTAATCATCGGCACCAGCGTCAAAGCCATCTACTTTCTCCGTCCAGCTATCGCGCGCGGTTAGGATTAGAACTGGCATTTTTCGTTTGTCAGCACGCCATTTCTTAAGAACTTCGATACCGTTCATAATCGGCAAACCACTGTCTAAGACGATAAGGTCATAGGGTTCGACATCGCCGAGATAATGCCCCTCCTCTCCGTCGTGTGCCATATCAACGGCATAGGATTCTTGTCTAAGCGCTTCCGCCACTTGATTGGCCAAACTCTCTTCATCTTCAACGACCAAAATGCGCATATGAACATGCCCTCTCTCTGTTAGCTTCCGAATGCGGGAAGCCCGGCTCTGTTATCATAACAAAGCCGGGCTATCTTAAGAACCGCTAATTGCTGTTAGTGAATTCGACGGATCTGGCGGGTTTTCACCCAACCTACTTGGCCATGAAACCGAACTTTGGTCCAGGACACACCGTGGCGTCTCACTGTTTTGCCTTTCCCGAATACGCGTTTAGAGCGATGAGGGATGAAGGCGAGTTTCGTTGCACCTCGACCTGGACGAGCCCGCAATGGAACAAAACCGCGGCCACTGCCACCCGTTACAACATAGCGTTTTCTTTTTGGCTTCCAACCATGGTCATTCCATCCGTGATTGCCGTTCCATCCATGCCCAGGGTTAATGTAACCCCAGGGATTAATGCCAATGCCGAAGTGGAAGTTACCACCCGTATTCACAATGCCTGCGCTGATTTCGCCGTTTGTAAAGACGGCATTGAAAGATGATCCTGCCTGAGCTTGAGAAACGTTTGTTACTGCAGCGCCGATTATCAACAGAGTGCCTGTAGTCAGAGCCAATATTTGCTTTTTTGTCGATGTGAAGGTCATATTCTGTCTCCTTTTGTTTGTGGCATCGATTGATGTCCGATGAGCCAAACTTACGACACTTCCACTGAACTAAATCTGAACCCAAAATAAACCTCAGCTGAATGAAACAGATGTAAATTTTAAATCGGTCTCGTTTGTGTTTCCTATCACATTCTTTTCACGGCCCGCCTTCTACTATGACGATAACTTTTGAAGACACGGTTAATGTGGTACAATGCTAGTCACGTACAAAACATATTCGGTTCAGCTTTCGTTCAGCGTAGCCCTATATCTTCAAGAGTGGGTGAGAGGCCCTTTTTGTAATGGCTCCTTTTTGGGGCATTGAAGATGAGAGGATCAGACATGTATCTTCAGAAATCAAACGAGTTAGACAATAGCAACCAACCTATAACCCGAACGAAACGGCGATGGCGAAGTTCGGTTTTTAATGCCTTGCTATTCTGGACTGTTAGCGCCGGTGTCGGAATTGGCACCTCTGAAGTGTTCGCGCAGAACGGTATCATCGATAAAGGCGACGCGGTTGTTGCTGGATTTTCAGGGAGCCAGCCACCAACCAACCTCGACTCTATCCCTGAAAATCAAACCGAAATAGATGAAACTTTCATCACCCTTGATGAAGCTTCGGTCAAAGTCTTTGACGTCAGCGGCCCAGGAGTCGTGCTAGATGCCAGAGTTTACCCAGCCCCCATCCGTTTCGAGGTCCCGGCTTCGGAAGTAGGGCAGGTTTTTGGCGTTGCTCTGGATGACGCTGACAATCCTAATATCTATGTGACCGCAACATCGGCTTATGGCCTGCACATTGTTAGCCCAGACGACGATGACGATGGCCGCCCTGAGCGCCTGCTTGCTGGCCAAGACGACGCGCAGTGGATGGACGGTATGTTCGGCGAGGCCGCTGGTGGCTCGCCTGGTTCAGTTTGGCGCATCGATGGTATATCTGGAGAGGTCACCCTATTCGCTGACATTCAATACAACGGTCAAGCCAACGGGGGCGCTGGACTAGGGACGATTACTTTTGACGCAAAACGTCGACAGTTCTTTGTCTCTGATCTCGACACTGGGTTGATCCACCGCCTCGATATGGACGGAAATGAACTTAGCACATTCGACCACGGTGAAATGGGCCGTGGCTTGGCTGGTTTAGCGGTCGTGCCCATGGACGAGGCGAATGTAGCGGACATCACTTCACCCGAATTTTCCCCTGAAGACCCCGGCACTTGGGGCTTTGCCGCTCCTGATCGTAGGGTTTGGGCTTTGGTTACACGGGGTAAACGACTGTTTTATTCTGTCTGGGGTCAAAACCAAATCTGGTCGATTTCACTCCGTCAAGACGGCGAATTCGGTGACGACCCGAGGCTAGAGCTCGACCTTGAACTCGGCCCGCAAAACTATCCGATTAGTGATATAGTTTTCAGTGGTTCTGGTGCAATGGTGTTGTCACAAAGAGGCGACCATGCTCCTTCATATGACTTTGCGAGTTTCGCAAACGGCGCCGAGAACAAAGTCATGCGCTTCTGGCGCGAAAAGCCTGATGATCCGATAACACCGGGTCGTTGGAAACCTGTAAGCGAAGAGTATGCCATTGGTTTTGCTGAACAATTTGACAATGCAAATGGCGGCATTGACCTGGGTTATGGCTATGACGAAGATGGCCAGATCGACTATGCAAAGTGTCAAAACTTGCTTTGGGCTAGCGGTGATGCGTTAAGAGACAATCCAAACTACGTTGATTTTCTCTCCAATGGTGGTGAACTCATTCTCAATGGTCTACAGGCTAGTCCCTTCAGCCAACCGAAGCCTCAAAACACACCACCCTATGCATCGGTTTACATAGACTACGGCGCAAATCTTTACGACATATTCGCCCAGGGCTCAGTTGGCGACGTTGACGTCTTTAAGACTGGCTGTGCGAAGCCAGACCTGCCACCAACGATCACCGAACAACCAGATCTCGAAATTGAGAAAGAAGCCGATACCGCAATATGTGAGCCAGGTGGCGAGTGTAGCTTTACTGTCACTGTTCGCAACGTAGGTCTCGGTGATTTCATCGGATCTATCACTTTCGTCGACACGCCAGCGGTCGCTGGTAGCACCCTCGTCGACTGGCAACCTTCTCCACCTTGGGACTGCTTCGATCAAGGAGGAAGCTTCCTTTGTAGTCATCCTCCGTTGGTTCTTACACCTGGCGACGAAGTCAGCGTTAACTTGATCTTTGACGTTCCTTTCGACGTCACCGAAAGGGTTTACGAGAACTGTGCTGAAATTCAGTGGGTGCCTGAGGAAGACGAAATCATCGATCCAGATCGTGTGATTGATAGTGCTGATGAAATATCAGAACTTCAGCAATTACTTACGGATTTGGGCTATGATCCCGGCCCAGTGGACGGTGCTTACGGTAACAAAACCAAAGATGCTGTAGCTGGGTATCAAATAGATTCTGGTTTGCTTGGAACAGGGGTCGCAACAGCTGGTCTCCTGGAAGCACTACGCAAAGAAGTCGATGATCTAAACGGTCCTGATGAGGATATCTCTGACGATCCCGTCGGTGATTTTAATCCTGAGAATGATCGCGATTGTGCCGAAGCTGACATCCCAGAAGATGAACCGCTTCACAATCAACAGATTTCTTCTATTCACAAACAGGTCGTGTCATCTTGGCATGTTCCCACCAAGTCGAGCGTTCACAATCCACGTGTTTCACGTGTTCACCGCAAGAATAAGTCTTCATGGCATGTGAAGAAGACTACGAAAGTTCACAAGCCATCTATTTCTCGCGGACACAACAAGCTGATGTCTACGTTCCACACGAAATATAAATCGTCATGGCACGTGAAGAGGAAGTCAGCCGTTCATTTCCCAAGACTCTCTCGAGTTCACAGGAAATACCAATCAGCTTGGCACATTAAAAACACAACGCGCGTACACAATCCGACCATTTCGGACGGCAATAGTCACAACTTGATCATTTCATCCCTGCATAAGAAGTATAAGTCTGCTTGGCATATCAAAGGCAAATCGACGGCCCATAATCCGGTCATCTCGCGCCTACATTTGACCAGGAAGTCTTCACTTCATGTGAAAGGTAAGTCAACCGTACACAGAAATGCAGTGTCTTCTATTCACCGCAAGTACAAGTCAGCTTGGCACAAATCCAAGACATCAAGAGTGCACAATCCAATCGTCTCGGACGGCAATGGTCACAACTTGATCATTTCATCCCTGCATAAGAAGTATAAGTCTGCTTGGCATATCAAAGGCAAATCAATAGTTCACAATCCAATTATTTCGCGCCTGCATTTGACCAAGAAGTCCTCCCTTCATAAGAAAGGAAAGTCGACCGTACACAACAATGCTCTGTCTACTATTCACCGCAAGTACAACTCGGTTTCACACAAGTCGAAAACCTCGAAGGTCCACATATCTTCGATTTCTAATGGGTCCCAGCACAACCTCTTGGTTTCTGCATTCCATCGGAAAAACAAGTCTTCGTCACACGTGAAAAAGAAATCTACAGCCCACTTCAAAGCTCAATCAAGAGGGCACAAGAAAGCGGTTTCTGAAGCGCATAAGAAGTACAAGTCTAGCTGGCATACCAGCAAAACGTCGAAGATTCACAACCCGCGGGTCTCGAAAGGCGAAGTGCATGACAAGACTCGCTCTCCGATCAGGCACAATGTAGCAAGGTCACTTGCGCACAAAAAACACAAATCTTCGTGGCATAATCGGAAGACAACGAAGATCCACAATCCTGTGTTGTCTAATGGTCATATAAAGACGATTTCGCAAGTGCATAAGAAGTTCAAGTCTTCTTGGCACAACCGTAAAAACTCTAAGGTCCATAATCCGGCGAAGTCGAGTACTAATATTCACACGGTCATCAAGTCTGGATTGCAAGTTCATTCGAAAGCTCGTTCGGACAAACCAAAACATTCAAAGACCATTTCGAACATTAGCATTCAACCGACGACACCAAAAATTTTCGTGCCGAAGGTTATTACACCTAGCCAACCCTTGATTCAGCTCAATCAACCCAAATTGTTTGTACCTAAGGGTACCTTTCAATAAAGTTGACTAACTGAAATAACTTAAGGGCTGCTGTTACAATGCAGCAGCCCCTTCTTCCCCAAAAAAGAATTTGTATGGAGGGCACAATGCCAATCCGAAGCAAGCTGCTTGCAGCCTTATTTTCTCTATCACTCACCTGTGTTCAAACGAGCGCTGCACTCGCCGAAAATCAAACCCAACCCGTGCGCTTCATTGAAGATTACGCAGCGCAGTACAACCAACAGCTGGATATCGACATTACCGACCGGCTGAGTGTCTTTGATTTTCTTTTCAGCCATCTGCCAGGCAAGGTCACGGTTCTTCCGACTGAGGGATATTACTATTTCCAATTCTATCATGACGGTGCTCACTTTGCGGGCAACATGCGCCTCGACATAAAGGACCGCGACGACGGTATTCTTCACTTTGCCTATTATTCCGTCGTGAGCGAATACGGTCAGGAATTCATATCCAACTACAAACCCTTGAACGCGGAAGACGGTGTCAAAGTCACAAAAATCGACGACCTAAACTATTCTATCTCTTTTGCAGAAAAAACGGTCGACTTTGCTTTGAACGATCTCAGAGATCAGAAGCCGAAAACCAACCAGCTTGCCCCAGATGAAGTTCTGATTGGTCCAATGTGGGATGAATCAGGCATCCCCCTATTCTTGGTTCATAATCCTAAAGACCGCTATTTCTTATATGTCCTTAACGAGAACGGTTTCGTTCCCGAGGTCTATGTCCCCCATAACTATGCAAGCGACATCGTCATCGGCTCCAGAACCGCTTTTGGCTACTACAACGACCAAGTGCATGATCGCAAAATTTTGATCGGCGTAAAATCGAGCAATGTCGAAGGCAACAACTACTATGACGGACCATTCGACCAACTGCCCGATAATTTTATTAAGGGCGATAGCCTCAAGGATGCGCTCGAGCTGGTTTACCCTGATTTAAAGGGTCAGATCGATCGCTACGGGAACTTTAATGACTTCGAGGGTCGTTTCGTAATCGACGCCTATCATATCTATGAAACCAGCGACGAACTAATCGCGCATCAAGATTGCAAGGATCAAGGCTTAGTCGGTGGTCCACTTTATCAATGCCTATCATTTGCAGGTTTTGAGCAAACTTACGAAGATTTGGACGCCGAAACGCTCACCAGTGATGAAACTCTATCCGAAGAGCCTGAAGCCGACAAGCCAGTGCAGGACGAACAAGTCGCCCCTCAAAGTAAACCTAAAGAAGATCAAGAAAGTAAGAAGACCGAATAACCGAGATCAAATGAACTGTTGCTTTGCTTGTTGCGCCGAACTCACGCGATCCGCGGCCATTCAAGCAAAGCAACTTTACTCCGATCACAACTGGCTTCGACGAATTCTAAACATTTCGTAGAAAACCGAACCCGGCATTGCTCTTCGAACCACTTACCGCCGCAGAGCAGACACACCATCCATCACAAAATTAAGTGTTTGGTGGTAAATCCTGCCTCTGAAGCAGAAAAACTACTTAGTCGGGCCTGAAGAAGGTAACATCGGCAAAAGTCCGGGTAATTTTTTTCCGTAGAGAGATTCACAAGGGGCACGAATTGTGCGAGTCTCTTCGTTGATGACACAATTGCTTGCTCCTATTGATGATCTGGATATTGAAGAGTTAAAGAAGCTGC
>CAJQQZ010000088.1 GCA_905480575.1 uncultured Alphaproteobacteria bacterium
CTTCAATGTATTGCTGAAAACGCGCCCGAAGCGCAGATGGCAATGGTGCTGGCATGATAGATCCTCCCAAACAGAAAGAATCATACTTTGAGGCACAAGGAAACAAGAAAACGATTCCAACTAAAACAGAAACGCTTTAGGCATCCCCAGAAACCCGGACTACAACAGTGGTGACCAAGCGGGTTCTGGCTACTTCCAACGCACTGTTCATAAAGGTTACCGTCACAGCGCCGCTAAGGCATTCCTGCGTCCCGCCAGAAAACGATCCCAGGTCGAAGTTCGGGTTAACGCTCTTGCGGCGGAAATACTGTTTGAAGAAAACAGGGCTGTCGGCATTCGATATTTCCCTTTTGGTGACAAAGCCCAATCCCGCGTCGTGCGTGCACGCAAAGAGGTGGTCCTCAGTGCAGGCGCGCTCAACACGCCAAAACTGCTCCAGCTGTCTGGCATTGGACCCTCCGATGTTATCTCAAGACTGGGTCTAACCGTGCGGGCACATTTGCAAGGTGTTGGCAACAATCTGCGCGATCACTACGGCGTGCGCATGGTTCAACATCTAACAGGTGTGCGTACCTTCAACACAATGGCGCAAGGTTTGCCGCTTGGACTAGAGGTCGCGAAGTGGCTCATAGGTCGCCCAAGTGTGTTGTCCGTTAGCCCTTCGCTTGTGCATCTCTTTTGGAAATCCTCAACGGCATTAGAACAACCTGACCTCGAGTATGTTATGACTCCAGCCAGCTTTCGTGAAGGCACGGTTGGCTTGCTGGACAAAAGTCCTGGTATGACAGTCGGTGTATGGCAAATGCGTCCCGAAAGTCTGGGCTATGTACATGCCGTCTCCTCCGACCCACGCGAAGCGCCCGAGATTAACCCCAACTATCTTTCAACCACTTATGATCAACAAATACTGATAAAATCAATCCATTTGGGCCGCAAGATGATGGCAACTTCGCCACTTCTACCCTTCGTGAGCGGGACCGCGAACCCAGATCACAGCCTACAAAGCGACGACGAGTTACTTTCATGGGCGCGCCAAGAAGGCATTACTGCCTACCACATGATCGGTTCTGCTAGGATGGGACCAGACAGCGATCCTCAGGCGGTTGTTGACGACCAATTACGCGTCAAGGGTTTCATTGCTCTCCGCGTGGCTGATGCGTCTATTATGCCTACCATGCCCTCCGGTAACACGAACGCGCCTACAATGATGATAGCTGAGAAAGCAGCCGATCTCATTTTAGGCAACTGACCCAGAGACCAAAGAGCAGAGAGGAACTTTGAATTCACTTGATCTCCAGCAAGGCAAAGGATACTGCAAACAATAGGTTGTTTCCTATAAACTGCCTCTGATAGACTAAAAAACAATGCCTGCCTAGCGGCTCACTCACCTCTGCTTTCCACGCAACAAAGAAGAAATCGATTTGTTCAAGCCCACGATCACTCTGTCTTGTTGGGCCCTGCGTTAGAATGGGTTGGGCAGCGATCATAAGCTCTGCTGCGATTATGTCGTTGGCTCTCCTTGGCGATGCTCTGCTTTATGCTGTGTTGCCGGTTTATGCTCATGAGTTTGGTTTAACCTTGCCCTGGGTCGGTGTCATGTTATCTGCAAACCGTTTTGTGCGTGTTTTCACCTACGGCTACATCGCACGCCTGACACAGTTCCTTGGTATCAGGAAGATGTGCTTCTTAGCTGCTGTGACAGCAACGGCATCAACAGCAATCTACGGCTTCGGCGAAGGCGTGACAGTCATGCTGTTCGCTCGCATTCTGTGGGGTCTTACTTATGCTGCCCTGGTCCTGGCGACCCTTTCATACGCCGTTGCCTATCGCAAACAAGCCGGCACGCGCATTGGCGTTGGGCAGGCCATTCAACGAGTTGGTCCTATTCTGGCGCTCTTCATTGGTGCTTGGTTAGTGGGCACTGTTGGACCGCAAACGGCTTTCATCTGGATAGCCGCTGCCACAGGGCTGGCCATCCCAATTGCTCTTACCCTACCAAAACCTGCTGCCGCTGAGATGAAGAAGAAGAGCAGAGCCAGTTCGTTGTCGCGACCTACATCCCTTGATATTATCTTCTTCTTACAAGGCTACGGCGTTGACGGCGTATTCGCCATGACAATCGCCTTGATATTCGTGCGAGACTCCTCTTTGTCAGAGGCGGTGATGGGGGGCAGCGCCCTCCTGGCCATGCGCCACTTTGGTGAAGCGATCGCAGCCCCTCTCTTCGGTTGGATTGCAGACCGCTTTGGTGCGCGTAAAGTGTTCATCAACGCTGCTTTCCTAACAATGCTCGGCTTCGTTTTGGTAGCGATTGGCTGGACGATCGCTGGCGCTTTGATCATGCTGCTGTTCCGCGGAGCTTTGGCTTCTCTCGGCCCCGCCGTCATCGCTCAATCCCTCCGTGAAGACGAAGATGCCATTGGCCCCTTGGCCCGAATGCAAGCCTGGCGTGATTTGGGGGCTGCCTGCGGGCCCTTAGCAACAGGGTTTCTCCTCGCGATCCTATCACCTGAATACCAACACGCGATCGTTGCAGTTGCTTTAGCAATCAGCATTGCGGTCTGGCTAAAATACACACCAAAAACAAGATCCTAGGCTCAATCGGTGGGAGTGGGTTCAGCACTCACACAAATACTTGAAACCAAAATCATCGGCTTCGGTTCTCCTTAGGCTTTGCTTTCACCGTTTCGAGGTAAGCCGTGATTCTGTCTTTGATCGATCCCTGACAAACAGATTTAATGAGTGCAACTAAATCAGCGTCTCTCGTGTCGATCACCGTTCGATCGGACAAAGCCTCAAATGCTTCTGCAGACAACGCCAAACCATCATGTTTGATTTTATCAAAGCGTAGGTCCCAGACTTCCCTCTCACAGATTTCTGTTAAGAAACCGGAATCTAAAGCCTCTTCGGCCCCAAAAGGTTTATCGCGAAGGAGCAGCGCTCTGGCTTTATCTGCGCCAACAAGGTTGGTGAGACGCTTTGTTCCCAAAACGATGCCAAAGCGAAGGCCCGGCATCCGAAACCGACAGTCTGGTGTTCCTAGTCTCCATTTACAGGCCGCAACCAAGTCTGCCGCCGCGCCGTAACAAGGGCCGTGAACCATAGCAACCGTTGCCAATGGAGAGTGATAAACGGTTTGCAGCAACTCCTCCACCTGAACAAAACGGCGTAACAGATCACCGTCACTGGCCGATTCCAGATCGCTTAAATCGAAACCACCGGAAAAGCCTTTTCCCTCTCCTTTGAACAGTAACACGCGTGTTTCACTTTTTTCAGCTTGATAAACTGCCTCCTGTAACTCCCGAACGATGTCAGCATTAAAGGCATTGAGTTTGTCAGGCCGGTTCAGGGTCACAGTCGTGGTGCGACCGCTCGTTTCAACTAGAATAGTTTTCAACATTTCTTTGGTCGGGCTTTCTCTGAATTCTATTCGTGGATTT
The DNA here is from genome assembly GCA_905480575.1 of uncultured Alphaproteobacteria bacterium. Classification (GTDB taxonomy): domain Bacteria; phylum Pseudomonadota; class Alphaproteobacteria; order UBA7985; family CAJQQZ01; genus CAJQQZ01. Next base: position 3,441 of record CAJQQZ010000088.1, read on the forward strand.
TGACAACCATCTTTTTTTCTGTCTTCGCTTCAACGTCAAAGATCGACCGGCCGGTGTGATTTAGATGATGGCCATAGGTATGAAGAGAAACAGCCGTCTCTTGGCCATCGTTGAACACGGCATGAATATCTTCGGGCAAGCAACAAACCGCAGTTCCCGGGTAGAGCGTTTTCGCGTGGGTCTTCTTCAAGTCGGCAAATCCTTGCTCGCTATGATCGTCTAGTCGCTCATAGTTGGTTTCGTGTTCCTGCCCTTCGATTCCGGCAACAACGGCCCAGGTTTTATGATTGTGGGCACTAACGCCTCTGCCAGCCCCCCAAGCGATCACAAAGACAGCTAAGTCATGGTTATCTTCTTCATGAAGCAAATGGAGACCAAAACCCTGTTCTTCGTCGATTTTGCGATATTTGTCTTTGAACCATGATTTATCAGCAGCAAGCCTTGCTGATAAAGGCTTGATACGTTCACCTATTTTCGCGTCTTCCGTTTCCTCTGACGCAATAGCCCTGATGTCAGCAACATATTGCGCGATTGTGTAACTTTCCACACTACCCCTCCTTGCATCTCTCGTTTAAGCCTGAGTGATGCCATTAATGTAGAGGGTTTTGAGGGGGATGGAAGATGTTTGTAATACGGAAACAAAAGCTTGTTCGGCTGGAGCAGCGTAACGGCTAATTTCCAGAACGATGCTTAACAGCTTCCAACAACGTGGTCGCCGCCAACCGGCCAAAATCATTCGCTGCCTTCGGGCTCGCGCCAGAGATAAGGCGACGATCAAGGAAACACGTTTTGTCGGCCTTAGTATTGACTATTTTCATACCCAAAGCAGAGAGCTTCTCTCCGACCTTCCACGGCATATGACCCGGCATATAGCCAATCATAGGGGTCTGTTTGTCGACCGCGTCCGGGAATGCTGCAATCTTATAGCCATCATAAATGAAATTAGAACTATCGTCTGCAGCCAGTAAAGCAGCCGGTCCATGGCAAATTGCCATCGTGTACAGATCTTGATTGTGAGACCAACGCAACAATTTTCCGAGATTTTTATTCTCTGGTAAGCCTAGCATCGCACCATGACCGCCCGGTATGAAAATGCCCATATATGATGCGTCGTTTGTCATAGAATTGGCCACAAACTCCGTTAAGCTGCCTGGATTTGCGAAGTCATCCGCAAAATCACGGAAGAGTTTCTGCACATCTTTGTCTTTATCAGGCATCGCCCACATTTCGATCTTCGCCGGGGCTCCGGTCGGCGTAACAACATCAATCTCAAACCCAGCGTTTAGAAGATGCAACATTGGCAACGCCATTTCAACGGGATGGTTTCCGGTGGAAAACTTGTTGCCGTTGGCCATGACCATGTCGCGTTCCTCGGTACAGATCATAAGAATCCGCAACTTGCCGCCCTCATAACGGTCAGCATAAGCGCCACCGTCGTAGTCAGTTGTTGAGGAAGTTGCCAGCTTTAGTGCCAAAGGGGACGGGCTAAACGCGCCATCGTTCGTTGGAGTTGGTGCAGCACCAAACAATTTACGGAGTAGTTTCATGATGATTTCTGGTCCCATTTATCCCTGTGCATTTTCAACACATGGGCGTTAGTCTGTGTTCAATGATTGAGCCGTTTTCCGGCGCGACGGCACCACTTAATCGATGTGGTTGACTATTGCAGCAAGTGGTTTGCGAACCTTTTTCATGGGCAGCAACCAATCGGCTGCAGGATCACGATATCCCAAAGGCAAGAGGACGACCGAACGCAAACCACGTTCTTTCAGGCCAAGAATTTCGTCGACTTTACCTGGCTCAAACCCCTCCATTGGTGTGCTGTCGACTTGTTGTTCGGCAGCGGCAACCAAAGCGACACCCAACGCTATATAAGCCTGGCGCGCAGCATGGGCATAATTGACCTCTGCGTCTCGTGGCAGATAGTTGTTCTTCAGGTTTTCATAGTAAGCGTTCAACATCGGTAGTTCGCCACGTTCTCCGGTCGATAAAGCGGTGACTTCGTCGATGCGTTCAGCCGTATAGTTATCCCAGGCCGCAAAAACCAAAAGATGGGAGCCCTCGGTAATCTGTGCCTGATCACTTGCGGCGTTGCGTATTTCACTCCGCACTTCCGAGTTAGTAACCACAAAAAGCTCAAACGGTTGAGTACCGCTTGACGTCGGTGCCATACGAACGGCCTCAACAATCGCGTCGATTTTATCTTGAGGCACAACTTTGTTGGCGTCCATTTTCTTTGTGGCGTAACGCCAGTTCAGTTGTTCGATCAGAGTATTTTGTGTCATTGCTGTTCCTATTGTGCGCTCGCGCATAGAGTAGTATACATTTGTAACCGGCTATATATTCAGAACCGAAAACGAGCACAAGTAGGCACAATTTTGAGCCTAGGTTACACAAAGGAAACCGCCATGGTTACTAATGAGCAATGCCCCGATTGCAAACGCATCAACGAGGTGCTGTCCCGTGTTGGCGACCGTTGGAGTGTTCTTGTTGTTATTTCGCTTTCGCATTACGGGACTTTGCGATTTAACGAGCTGAAGCGAAACCTGGGCATCTCACAGCGTATGTTGAGCCTGACACTTCGAGAGCTGGAGCGCGACGGCCTCGTAAACCGAACCTACCACCCAACAATCCCGCCCAAGGTCGAATACAATCTGACCCCGATGGGTGAATCTTTCCGTGAACCCGTAAGCGCGTTGGGCCATTGGGCGCTTAACAACCTCCCCAAAATCGACGCCGCTCGTGAGCAATATGACACCCCGGCATAGGTATGTTTTGTAACCTATGTGTCCGGAACAATTTTTTTGAACTACCCGAGACATAGGTAACAGTTCATACCGGACACATAGGTTACACTTTTGGCATTTGAGGAGCTCTCGAATGCCTTGGAAGGAGTGTAATATTATGGATGAGCGCATGCGTTTTGTGTCTCGCCTTCTAGAAGGCGGGGCAATGTCGACCCTATGTCGGGAATTTAACATTTCCAGGAAGACAGGCAACAAGATCCTTGGCCGCTACCGCGATTGTGGTCTCGAAGGTTTAAACGATCGCAGTCGACGGCCTTATCGTCAAGCCAACCAGCTGCCAGTCCAAATAGAAACAGAGATTGTGCGGTTAAAGAAAAAGCATCTCACGTGGGGTGCTGACAAGATCAGGGAACGGTTGCACCGGCTCCATCCGGATATTCATTGTCCAGCCGTCTCCACGGTTCATGCCGTCCTGGACCGCCATGGCATGGTCAAACGCGCCAAACAGCGTAAGCGCAACAAAGCCAAAGGCACGCCTCTGTCACAGGCCAAACAGCCCAATGACTTGTGGTGTGTTGATTTCAAGGGCGAATTCCGATTAGGCAACCAACGATAGAGTTACCCTTTGACGGTGACTGATCAGTTCTCACGCCTCATTTTGATGGTCGATGCCCTTGATAGCACGAAGGAAATCGGCGCTTTCGCAGCCTTTGATCGCTTGTTC
>CAJQQZ010000089.1 GCA_905480575.1 uncultured Alphaproteobacteria bacterium
GAACTTTCAAATAGATTTCCACGGTGTATATCCTCAAACCCTCCCGATAAACCGAAAGGGGTAAAGTGGACGACTTTTACGCCGCCCGCGACAACACAATGCCGCCGCTACCGTGGACTAATTTTGCACCGCCGCACACAGGTAGAATCGTTATCAGCGAGACGGAGTTGGCTCAAACACTAACGCATGAGCTGTTCCATTCCCTGAGTCTTTCGAAAAATCAGGTGGTACATAAGCACAGTTGGGCTGAGCAAAAGGACAAAACCCATGTAGTTGTCCATCAGATTAAATCTTGCCCGCCAGGCAGTTACACCCGCATCGGATGCGCCAAGAAAAATTCCTATATTGGCGAGTTTATGAAGGGATTCTGGGGCAGGGACTTGAACCGTTGGTACAATGCTTTAGTAGCAGAGCCAGAAAGAGGGCAGGTCGTTGGCATGTTTCGCGCCGGAAAGTACGTGAATTCCTATGCTGCAACAGATCCACAAGAAGACCTCGCTGAGTCGTTTTCCAATTTTGTTTTCGCCAACAAAGTTGATGTGCGATCTCTAGCCGGCAAGAAGACGTACTTTTTTGCGGGCTACCCAGAACTCTTGCAAATCAGGGGCCATGTGCGCAGTCGCCTAGCCTCTCTAAAGACAAGCCAATCAACTAGGTTGGCTTTCTCAATCAAAGATCTTAACTAAACTAGTGCTCGGCCAGTAACTATTACTGGGCCAACCTAGGCTGCTTCGGCTTGGTTCGTTTCTCTTGGAGCCAGCTCAGAGTGTTGTGGTCTGAGCATGAAGGCAGGAACCAAGTTCTCAAAGGCTGTTTTAGCTTTGGATACTTCTGCTTCTGATAAATCTTCAATCAGAGAGACAGTCGTGAAACAGTTCTTGAAATCAGCAATGACTTCGTCATTGTTGTCTTGGTCATCCCTGCGCCCACGTTTTGCCCGAGTGCGCTCTTTAGGGGCCTCGGTGGCCTCATCTGGTTCAGGAGCGGTTTTCTTGGCAGTTGCAGCAGCTGCCACTTCCATAACCTGGAATGGTTCGCCTTTTAGCTTTTCGATAGCCGCGATTTGCTTGTGTTCTTCGTCGGTGGCTATGGTGAAAGCGCGCCCTTCTTTACCAGCACGTCCGGTACGTCCAATGCGATGGATGTAGTCTTCGGCATTTACAGGCACATCAAAGTTAAAAACGTGAGAGAGATCAGAAACATCAATTCCGCGTGCAGCGACGTCAGAACAGATCAGGAGCTTTGCTTCATTATTCTTGAAAGCTTCCAATGCTTCTGTTCGTTTCGGCTGTGTCATGTCTCCATGCAGTGCAAGCGCTTCAAACTTGTGTCGTCTGAGACTTGTCAAAAGGTCCGAAATATCACGCTTTCTGTTGCAGAAGATAAAAGCGTTGGTGACGTCCTCTTTGTTCAGGATGTCTCTAAGTGCTGCTCTCTTGTTACGCTTGGTGGTTTTGATCAAGCGTTCGGTGATTGTCTTTGCCGCCGTTGCCGGAGGCGCGACTTGAATCTCTTTAGGATTTTGCAGGAACTTTTCCGCGATCTTCCGGATTTCAGGAGCCATAGTTGCGGAGTAGAACAATGTCTGCCTAAACCGTGGAAGGAAACCAACAATACGCTCGATATCAGGAATGAAACCCATGTCGAGCATACGATCAGCCTCGTCAATCACGAGGATTTTTACGTCAGATAGCAAAATGTTGCCGCGTTCAAACTGGTCCATCAATCGGCCAGGAGTTGCGATCAGCACATCGACGCCGCGAGCGAGTTTCTTTTCTTGATCGACAAAAGATTCGCCACCGATCAGAAGTGCCATGGAAAGCTTGTTGTACTTGCCGTAATTGGTAAAATTCTCAGCAATCTGAGTGGCCAATTCGCGTGTCGGCGACAGAATGATCGAACGAGGCATGCGTGCTTTTGCGCGGCCGGCTGCCAAAATTTCAATCATCGGCAATGTAAAGGAAGCGGTTTTTCCGGTCCCTGTCTGCGCACAACCAAGTACGTCACGGTTCATCAAGACGTATGGGATTGATTTCTCTTGAATGGGAGTGGGCGTTTCGTAGCCCAATTCTTCGATGGCACGTAGCAACGTGTCACCTAGTCCGAGATCAGCGAATGTCATGTATGCTGTATTTTCCAGGCTTTATTAGATTAGCACTTCAACAGTGGCTGTTTAACGGATTCGTACTCAGATGAGCAATAATTCCACGCTAAGACAGCGAGTTGATTGACCTTCTATGCCTAGGCTTACTAAAAGTCAACCAAAGGCTTGAGTTCATCCAGCTTAAAGAATTTTCACGAATGATTGCACAAAGGATTGATAAATGAACAAAACGCCATTGGCGCTGTGTCCTGGGCTATTGTGTAATCATCAACTCTGGCGGGCGCAAATCGATGCTTTGTCAGATGTTGCCGAATGCCATGTTGGACGGTTTGATAATCACAGTTCATTTGAGGAAATGGCTAGATCTATTTTAGATGCGATGCCTGAACGCTTCGCGTTGGCTGGCTTGTCAATGGGAGGGTACGTCAGTCAGGCTGTCATGAGGATTGCGCCTGAGCGGGTCAGTCACTTGGCTTTGTTGGATACCTCTGGGAGAGCAGACACAGAGGAGCAAAAAAGGCGTCGCCGAGGCCTAATTTCCTTATCCAAGGTCGGAAAGTTCAAAGGCGTAACACCAAAGTTGCTTCCAATGCTTATTCACGAAGATCGCTTGGAGGAGGAGGCTCTCACCACAGTCATTTTTGAAATGGCTGAAGATATTGGCAAAGAAGCGTTTTTTATGCAGCAGGAAGCGATTATGGCGCGTCCAGACGGCAGAGAGGATCTGACAAAAGTTGAATGCCCGACGCTTATCCTCTGCGGCAGACAGGACACCCTCACGCCTCTGGAACTTCACGAAGAGATGGCAGAGTTAACCCTTAACTCGGAATTGGTGGTCGTTGAGGACTCTGGACACCTGCCAACACTTGAACGTCCTGAGGCCGTTAATGAAGCGATGCGGAACTGGTTAGCTCGATAAGGACTAAATGTCCAAATCCTGGACAAAAGCAGCGTTCTCTTGAATGAACGCAAAACGCTTTTCCGGCTTCTTTCCCATGAGATCATCCACGATTTCATTGGTACGCAGAATTGCTTCCTGTTTTTTGTTCACTGTGATTTCGGCTGTATCAACGGTGGGGTCCGCTAATCCCATGTCTTCTAAGTCTTCGATTGAAATTCGCAGGAGCGTTCTGGACTTTGGGTCCATCGTCGTTTCTTTGAGCTGACTTGGTGCCATTTCACCTAGGCCTTTAAACCGGCTGACTTCAACTTTGCCTCGACCATCGAAGTATGTGTCTTCCAGCTCGATCCTATGAGCGTCATCGCGGGCGTAAGCGGTCTTTGCCCCTTGGCTCAAGCGATAGAGCGGTGGCATTGCCAGATAGAGCTTTCCTTCTTCGATCAGGCCACGCATCTCACGATAGAAAAAGGTCATAAGCAGGGAGGCGATATGGGCGCCGTCAACGTCAGCATCTGTCATAATGATAACGCGCTCATAGCGGAGTTTTTCAACATCGAAGCTCTTGCCCAAACCGCAACCAAGCGCTTGCACCAAATCTGTGAGCTCTTGGTTGGCGCGCAATTTGTCGGCTGTCGCTGATGCAACGTTCAGGATCTTGCCACGCAGTGGCAGAATGGCTTGTGTTTCTCTGAAACGTGCTTGTTTGGCTGAACCACCAGCTGAATCGCCCTCTACCATGAAGAGTTCGGTGCCGATGGAGGTGTTTCTTGAGCAATCGGCAAGCTTGCCCGGCAGGCGTAATTTCCGGGTTGCCGACTTGCGAGTCATTTCCTTTTCTTGGCGTTTCCTGAGGCGTTCTTCCGCCCGCAAAACGATAGAATCGATCAGCAGCTTGCCAACCTGAGGATTGGACGAGAGCCATAGGTCGAAGTGATCCTTGGCCGCGCTTTCTACCAAGCGATTAACATTGCCTGAGGTCAGTTTTTCTTTCGTCTGACCCTGGAATTGGGGCTCACGGATGAAAATTGACAATACAACGGAGCACGAAGACATGACGTCGTCAGGCGTTACGATTGAGGATTTCTTGTTACCCAATAACTCTGCATAAGATTTGATGGATCGTGACAGGCCTATTCTCAGCCCTGATTCGTGGGTTCCACCCATTGGTGTCGGAATTGTGTTACAATAGGAGGAGACGAATGTTTCTCCCATAGCAGGCCAAGCAACCGCCCATTCCATCCGACCTTCGCCTTCTGGGAACTCAACTTGGCCTGAGAAGATGCCGTCAGTGAGCTGCTCAACACCTTCCATGCGAGTAGAAAGATAGTCAGCCAAGCCGCCTGGAAAATGGATTGTGGCTTCGGTTGGAACATCGCTGCCTTCTGGCAGATGTGAAGCGTGACACTGCCAACGAATCTCGACACCGCGGTGAAGGTAAGCTTTTGAACGCGCCATCTTAAAGATCGTCATCGGATTGAACTTGGCTTTTTCGCCAAAGATCTCCGGATCAAAGGTGAAACGGACCGTTGTGCCGCGACGGTTTTGAATGGCGCCTTTGTCGATCAACTTCGTAGTCGCTTTACCTTGGGCGAACTTCTGCGACCAAAGTTGTTTGTCCCGGGCGACTTCAACTTCCATGTCCAAACACAGGGCGTTGACGACCGAGATTCCGACCCCGTGCAAACCGCCAGATGTCGCGTAAGCTTTTCCCGAAAACTTACCACCGGAGTGGAGTGTTGTCAGAATGACCTCAAGGGCGGATTTATCTTTGTATTTGGGGTGAGGGTCGACAGGGATGCCACGACCGTTATCTGAGATAACAACATAGCCGTCTTTATCCAGGCCTACCCCGATGCGGGATGCGTGCCCTGCGACAGCTTCATCCATTGCGTTGTCGAGCAGTTCCGCCACCAAATGGTGCAAAGCGCGGTCATCTGTTCCGCCGATGTACATACCGGGGCGTAAACGAACGGGCTCCAACCCCTCAAGAACTTCAATGTCTTTAGCAGAGTAAGAAGAAGAGGAAGTCGACGAAGACTCAAACAAATCGCTCATGGAATAAACTCATAAAATAAACCGTTCTACCTCGATACGAGGGCAGAACTCTTATAACTCAATTGTGGATTCGATAGCAACCAGGCTTGTAAGATTGTTCTGTTTTTGTTCAAGTTAGAAAAACACGTGGGAAGATCAGGTTTCTTTGATCTCATAACCATCAATGGATAAGTCTCCGCTCCAGGTCCAAAGCGCTAACAACGGTTCTTGGTAGGTTTCCATCGTGTGAGGCTGCAAGGAGCGATGATGGATCCAAGTCTCTGGTTGACACGAGGTAAGAGGATCGTCATCGACAGACCAACCAGAGGTGCCATTCAGAACGTAATAGAGTTCTTCCGCTGGATGCCAATGAGAGGGGTAGTAGACACCGGGGGCTTGTAAGAAGAAACCGAGCTTGCCGGTAGAATTATGAAACATGCCCGTTGGGCCGATTAATTCAACGGCAGCCATCTTGTCGCTGTAATAAGCGGGCAATTTCCCAGATACTGCTTTGCGCCAGTGGAGCTCTTTCATATATTTCAGAACGAGCGAAGTTAAAGAAAGTGTGAGTTCTTCTGCCTTCAAGCCTGCAACTAGGTTACACAAAGGGTCCCATTGTGGCTTTAACATTGGGTCAGTAACCTCTGCCTCTTCAATCGTTCGGATGGACGATTTTGCTATTTCGCTATCATGGGTTTGATAGAGAGCCTTTAAAGCGTTGAACAGATCTTGCATTTGACACTTCCGGGGACATTGGGCAAAGCTGTGGTTTGATATTGAATTTGGTCATGATAAGTTGACCCTGGAAAAAGGAAAGCCTCTCTTGTCAAAACTAGGTGTTTTAATGTTAGAGACGGCATTTTATCGACCTGTAGGGGATATTGGTAATCCAAAGACGTGGTCTGATCAGGCGCTTTATAAGGTGATAGCCGGAGCCAGTGTTGACGTAGTGGTAGCGAAAGAATCGCTGTCGAACGACCTTTTTGACCTCTTCGTTGAAAACGCATTGGAATTGCAGCAAGCTGGTGCCAAAGCCATCGCGACTTCCTGTGGCTTCCTCGGCTCAGTTCAAGAGAACATACAGGATAAACTAGAAGTTCCGTTCATTTCCTCTGCATTGATCTGGGTTGATCGTTTGCTAGAACAAGGGATAGACGAGGCGGACATTGGCGTGATGACATTCGACGCTGCCGTTCTGTCGGACATCCATTTCCCTCGAGGAAATAAGGGAGATGTTCCGGTCTGCGGTTTGCCTCCCTCCAACCTTTTGTCGCGAGCAATAAGGATGGATTCACCTTGGTTTGATCAAAATCAAGGAGAGCTCGAAATTGTAGAACTGGCTAAGAACTTCGTTAAGGCGCAGCCGGCATTGAAAGCTTTGGTGTTGGAGTGTACGAATTTGTCGCCTTACAGGAAAGCGATCGAACTCAGCCTGGGGCTGCCAGTCCTTGATATCAACCGATTGATTGTCGAGACTATGGACGGACGACCCTGACGCCGTCTAGGCGGAATTCCGCGGGCAGGTCTTGAGCGTTGGTTAGCACAATGACTTCATCACTTGATTTCACCATCGAAGGAAGGGCAGATTGCACCTCCGTCCAACTGCGCGGAGCAAATGGTGTCACTGAATTGAGTTTGGCTTCTTGCTGCCAATCTCCAGCCAGTGTCTTCTCAGTCAGGACTTTGAATCTTGTATAGGGGCGCTGACCGATGCGTCTCAACTCAGCGGTTAAAAACTCCCAGTCCTTGCCAGCCTCGAACGAGCTGTCCACAATGATGATTACGCGTTGAGGATCAGATGTCAGTTGGTTTTTCATGGCAAGCCCCGTGGAGCCAAGAGCGACCACAGCAATAATCAACCAAGTGGCAAACAGGAATTTGAGAGATCGAAGAAACGACATTGAAATCTACTGCCTCGCTTTACATTTGAGCATTAAGCAGACTGCCGATCTTGTAGCGAACCTCCGCTTGGCCTGCATCTATAGACGCGGCCTCGACGAGAGCAGAGAGTTTCTTCAACTCGCTTAAATCAGCTTCATACCCAATCGTGTAAATGGGGATGTTGGCCTTGACGAGTAAGGGTTCAACGTTGGTAAAATTGTAGCCGCCGTTGGGTTCTCCGTCGGACAACACTATCAAAATTGGCTTATGGCCTGGGTTCTTTTGGATGAACTGCTGTAACTGATGAACAGCCACAACGATACCGTCATAGATGACAGTCGTTCCGCCTGCATGGAACCCTTGAACGGCTGCGTGCATACGGGCCTTGTGATCGAGATCAAAAGTGTCGATTTCGAGTCGAGATACAACCGTGGAAGAAAACGAGACGAGACCAATGGCATTATTAGGCGATATGAATTCAGAGCCTTGAATGAGGGCTTCTTTAAGCGCTCGGATGCGGGCGCCGTCCATCGAGCCTGACGTGTCTGCCAGGAAAATTGCGGCGACCGGACGTCCAGCATCTTTATGTTCTTTCCAAATTCGCTGAGCTTGTAACAATTCACCACCGGCAGCTATTTCATCGCCGGAGTAACCAAGGTCGGCGTTGAAGCCATAGTCAGTTGCCTTGCGTTGCCACTGACTAGAATCGAGAAACTTGGCAAAGACCTCAAGCCCATTCTTCTCTTCCTCTGTCAGTTCACCAACACCGTAGAGTGGATTGTCGTGCAGAATGCCGAAGGGCAAAAACTCATACCCGCTTTTAAGCGCGCTGGCCTTAACGAAGGTTTGATGCTCCATAATGAAAGAATCAAGTGAACCGCCCCGTTCAACAGAATCACGCATCTGCAGCGTCGTTAGAGCAACGAACGGCACTCTTTGTTGGAATTGTTCAAACGCTGATGTCACGCTTGGGTCCAAAATGGAAAGGTTTGAGCTATCGGCGTAAGACTGCAAGACTGAAACCAAGAAGTTTAGACCGGTGGAGGAAGCAAAAGGATTAGTGTAACCCATGACCAAATCACCCTTGGTGACGGCTGTTGTTAGGCTTTGCAGGTCAAGCTTGGGATAGGTTTGGCGAAGTTCTTCGGCTGTACTTTTCTTGAGGACTACACCCGCTGTGTTTTTAACCAGTCGTTCTCGGATCGCTGTTGTCGCTGTACCTTGTGCCTCAACCATTCTAACCCAAAGGTGGTTCGAAGGGGTGAAGGCATGGGGCAAATGCTTGCCCGAGGCGATGAACTGATAGCCAGTACCAGAAGCGATCTTGCGAAGGGCAATTTGAATTGTTTTGCCTTCGGCATTTGTTATGTTCCGCTTGTTAAAGGCTGTTGTTGCTTCAACTAACCAGCCATCGTCACCTTTTCCGGCCTTCTCTGATGAAGAAAACACTTCCAGCCGGAGTTGGTTAGAGCGCTGGCGTGGGTTAACAACCATGGAAAAGGTGTCAATTGAGGGCAAAGTTGCGGCCAGATCCGCGCCGCCAGAAGGGGAGAGGTGTGCCCGCCGCGTGACGTAATCCTCTGACCACTCGATGTTACCGAGCGCTCTTTCAATCGATAGAGGGAATACTAGGTTCCGGAGGCTCGAAAAGGTGCCTGCAACGACTGCAATAACAACGATACCTATGACGATCAGTATGGCATTCTTTTTCATTTATTCCCCCCTTATTCGGTCGGCGACTTGCAATAGGTCTTTGACCCCTTCGTCCAGATTGAAAGACTGGAGCTGAGCTTTGGAGCCGGAAAGGGAAGTTGTCGCTTTAATCATTGATGTGAGCGCATCTTCGTTTTGAGACAAAAGCTTATCAGCTTGCTCAATTTCGCTTTGTCGGATCAAAAGTCGCTTTCTTAAACTATCACTTTCCTTGAGGTGGTGGTCTTCCTCGGAATTTTCAAGGGAAATCAGGCGTTCTTCTACAGCAGCGATATCGATAGTTGATATGGATTTGTACAGGTCGTTGACCTGCTCCAATACAGTGGCTGACGAGGAATAAAGGTTCTCGGCTGACGCCAGAAGCTCGTGATGCTGGTTGTCTCTTTCGCCCAATCGGCTTTTTATCGTACCCACGAGGCTTGAATACTTGAGCTCAAGCTGTTCAGCCTGTCGGGCGCCTTGCTCACACCCCAAATGGCGCAGGCTGGATTTCAACAGCCCCATATGACTGCGCCCACTCGATTGCGTGACAGCCAATTCTTGGAACGTCTTCATGCGAACTTCATCACTGATAGAAGCCATCAAAAGCCAGAGCAAGAATAAGCCGATTGAGATGCTGCCAAGAACAACACCAGAAGTCACGTTCAAACTGAGCCACAAGGACACGGCAACAGGAAGTATTGCGCACAGAACCAGAGCACCGAATGTCCAGGGTGATTTGAGAGACGAGGCTATTGAGAGAACAAAGTTTTTCATTAGCTTCTAGATAGAAGCTCAACAGGCATTCAGCAAGATTGATTTGATTCGTTTTCCAAACAAAAAAGCCCTGCCGTGAAGGGCAGGGCTTTTTCTAGAGCTTATCGACGTGATTAGCAGCTGTAGTACATCTCGAATTCTACAGGGTGTGGAGCATGTTCAAAGCGGTGAACTTCTTCCATCTTGAGATCGATGTAGGATTCAATCTGGCCTTTAGAGAACACGTCACCTTTTAAAAGATAGTCATGGTCAGCAGCCAAACAATCCAAGGCTTCACGCAGTGATCCACAAACCGTTGGGATGCCTTGCAATTCTTCTGGCGGCAACTCATACAAATCTTTATCCATGGCTTCGCCTGGGTGGATCTTGTTGTTGATGCCGTCAAGGCCAGCCATCAACATTGCTGAGAATGCAAGATAAGGGTTGGCTGTTGGGTCGGGGAAACGAACCTCAACACGCTTGGCTTTAGGGTTGGAGCCGAAAGGAATACGGCAAGAAGCTGAGCGGTTAGAAGCGGAGTAGGCCAAAAGAACGGGAGCCTCAAACCCTGGGATCAAACGCTTGTAAGAGTTTGTTGATGGGTTTGTGAAGGCGTTCAAAGATTTAGCGTGTTTGATGATGCCACCAATGTAGTAAAGCGCTGTGTCAGACAATCCGGCATAGCCGTCACCAGCAAAAGTTGGCTTACCGTCTTTCCAAATTGACTGGTGGCAGTGCATGCCAGTACCGTTGTCACCTTGAACAGGCTTCGGCATGAATGTTACGGTCTTGCCGTAAGCCGCAGCCACATTGTGGACAGTGTATTTGTACTTCATGATGTCGTCGGCAGCACGGGTCATTGTGTTGAACTTAACGCCTAACTCATGCTGTGCAGGGGCCACTTCGTGGTGGTGCTTTTCCATTTCCAGACCCATGGCAATACCGACAGAGACCATTTCTGCGCGAATGTCATTGCCGTGATCAACAGGCTGCACAGGAACATAACCGCCCTTGACGCCTGGACGGTGACCCATGTTGCCGCCTTCGATCTCGTCACCAGACGCATAAGGTGCTTCTTCAGAGTAAAACTCGTAGAAAGAACGGTTCATGCCAGCTTCGAAACGAACGTCGTCGAACATGAAGAACTCAGCTTCTGGACCGAACATGACGGTGTCGCCAACGCCAGATGACGCAACATAGGCTTCGGCTTTACGTGCTGTGCCGCGTGGGTCACGGTCGTAGGCTTCACCAGTGTGGGGATCACGAATGTCACAAGTAATGATCATGTGAGGCTGGGCAGTGAACGGGTCCATAACAGCCGTTGAAAGATCGGGCACGATCAACATGTCTGAGTCGTTAATGGCTTTCCAGCCTGCAATCGATGAACCGTCGAACAAAACGCCATCTGTAAAGGCGTCTTCGTCCATGGCATTGATGTGCATTGTCATATGCTGCCAACGGCCCCGTGGGTCAGTGAAGCGAAGGTCGATAAAGCTCGCCTCGTTTTCTTCAATCATCTTCTGGATTGATGCGTAATCGGACATGATTTTCTCTCTTTTACTAAGGTGTTCAAGTTAACTAGAAATTTGTTAGGTTATTTTGTTGGGATATTTTGGTGCTCGTGCGTGTGTCGTCCAAAAGCGGGAACCAGTTTAGGGTAACAGATACGCGCCAAACTACAGCGCGTCGCTGCCGCGTTCACCAGTGCGAATGCGCAGGACATCTTCGATATTGGTGACAAAGATCTTACCGTCACCAATGCGGCCTGTGTGGGCGGCTTGTTGAATGGCCTCGACGGCACGGTCCAACAGATCATCGTCCAAAACAACCTCGACTTTAACCTTTGGCAAGAAGTCCACAACGTACTCCGCACCACGGTAAAGCTCAGTGTGGCCCTTTTGTCGGCCAAAACCTTTTGCCTCGGTGACTGTGATGCCCGCAATGCCGATTTCATGGAGCGCGTCTTTCACGTCGTCAAGTTTGAAGGGCTTGATGATGGCTTCGATTTTCTTCATGGTCAAAATGCCTCTGCTTTCTTCGCATAGAATTACTATGCATTCGTTTAGCAGGTTCCGTGCCAACAGAACTGAAAATTAAAATACATTTGGAATCAATGTGTTAGGGGAAAAGGGGCTGAGATTGCCTCGGCTTTGCTATTGTGGTGAGGCTGTTTTTTAGTCGTGCTGCTCAAAAAATAGGCAGCTAGTAGTATCGGGGGCCTCTTTCGTGTCAAAACGTGCGTTGAAAGATCTTCAAAAAAAATCACAAATTTGCCCCCGTCCTTAGTTGACCTTTGTTTGGCTACTCTTTATAGACGAGCCGGCTATGGCGGGTGTAGCTCAGTTGGTTAGAGCACCTGATTGTGATTCAGGGGGTCGCGGGTTCAAGTCCCGTTACTCGCCCCATTTTTTCTAAAGAAATCAATGGGTTAGCTGTCGGCGTAAATTTCGCTCGTTTTTGCTTTTAGGGCAAACATTCAAGATATTTTCCAATTCGCACAATCTAATCCGTTCAGCTTTCTAATCCGTTCAGCTTTTCTTTCCCATATGCACAGAGAGTGTTCTCCCCGATTCCATAAAGTCTTATGCATCGGCGGTAAAATCACCTATACTAGACAGCGATTTTATTAGGCTCTATTTTGGCCCCAATTCAGGCCTAAGGCTTTTTGGCCTTGTTATTTTAGGAACTGCGATCATGCGATTTTTTAGGATTGCGCTGCTCACCCCGTTTATACTTGCTGCTGCTTTACAGTTCGCCGTTGCGCAGACTTTTACTGAAGGTCTTGACGCGTTGCAGGCAGGCGATGCTGATAAAGCTTTTACCATTTGGAAGCCCTTGGCGGATGAGGACAATCCGCAGGCGCAATATGGTCTTGCTTTGTTGCTAGAGACCGGCGGTCGCACTTTCGGCAAAAATGAACAGGAAGCTGCGCGTCTTTATCAATTGGCCGCTGACGCCGGTGTTGTTTTGGCGAAAACCAATCTGGGCCTGCTTTATGCAGAGGGCAGGGGCGTCAGTGAGAACCCTAAGAAAGCTGCTGCACTTTGGACCGAAGCCTCAGAGGCTGGTCACCATATGGCGCAGTTTAACCTGGGGCTGTCCTATTATACTGGCAAAGGTGTTAATCAAGATGCAGGCAAAGCCGTTGAGTTGATCCAACAGGCTGCATTTGGTGATCTGCCAGAAGCACAGTTTGCGATGGCACAGTTCTATCGTTTAGGCATTGGGGTGCCAAAGGATCCTTCTTACGCGCTGGCTTGGTATGAGAAAGCGGCAGAGAAGGGCAACAAAGATGCCCGTCGTTACGCCAAGAACTTAAGAGATAATGGTGTCCAGGCCGCGGCTATTGCAACGCCGGAACTACCGGATGAGACTGCGATGATGGCGGCTAATCCTACGTCGACTCCCAAAGAAGAACCAAAAGCAGAATCGAAGGAAGAGCCCAAGGTCGCTGAGGTTGTTAAAACCGAGCCTGAAGCAGAACCAGAAGAATCGAAACTCCTAGTGACGAAGCCTGAACAGACAGAACAGCCCTCCACTGATGCTGGCACGGGCACGTTCAAGATCACACAGCCGACGGAAACGGAGCCTACTACTCCTATTGTCGATGAGACTGTCAAAGATGAAATGACTAAAAATCAAGAGCTTAGAGAGCAAGCGAAAGCTGAAGCCAAACAGCCCAGGCCAATGAGCGAAGCCATGATTAGAGCGCTGAACCTTAGGGAGATTGCTCCGCCTTTGCCCCTAGATTTGGATGAGGTTTTCCCTCAACCGCTTTTGATCGGCCAATTGCCACCTTCGATCATCACGCCAAAAGGCGAGTTGGCAGCTCCGAGTAACGTGCCGGTTGCTTCCGTACCAAAAACCACGACGCCCGCAAGTACCGTAGAGCCGAGTGTTGCGAATGTTCAGCCGGCCACACCGACTAGCCAGCTATCGACCGCTCCTGGTGAACCCGTGCGAATGAGCGAAGTGGATATCCCTGCGGGCACTTTTTTTGTTTGGCTCGGTACAGAGACAAGCCGATCTAAGGCGGAGAAACGATGGGATAAATTGTTGACACAGGAAAGCCGTATACTGCCGAACCTCCAGCCGGGTGTTGATAAGGCTAAAATTGGCAGTACGTCTGCATACCGTCTGTTTGCGGGGCCTTTGCCGGAAAAAGCTTTGGCTTGGAAGATTTGTAATGCGATCAAATCTCAGGACCCATACTTCTTCTGTAAAGCCTGGGCCTATCAATAAGCCCGAAAGATCGTAGAAAGATCATCCGAATTCCACAAAATGTGGCCTCTGTCGCCTCTTTCAGCCAATAAGAGCAAGAAAGTCACTTTTCATGGCTCCTAAACTATTGCGCTGGCGCAAGGCCTGAGATATACCGCCGCTCACATTCTGTGATGCGGGCGTGGCGAAATTGGTAGACGCGCCAGATTTAGGTTCTGGTATCGAGAGATGTGGGGGTTCAAGTCCCTCCGCCCGCACCAATAGAATGACTAGAAATTTCTGTCGACACGATCCGACATCGCCTTGAAATCCTTGATAAAATTGGACCGAGACCGTCCCATGCAAATTACAGAAACTAATTCTGAAGGCCTGAACCGTGGCTTTGCTATCGTTGTTCCTGCTGCTGACCTTGAAGCTAAAGTCGACGAGCGCTTGAAAGAAGTTGGCCAGCAAGTAAAGATTCCTGGTTTCCGCCCCGGTAAAGTGCCAATGGGCATTTTGCGCTCACGTTTCGCAAAATCTGTAATGGGTGAGGTTCTGGAGCAAACGGTTTCTGAAACAACAGCCTCCACTTTGGAAGAGCGCGAGATTCGTCCAGCACTTCAGCCAAAAATCGAAATCACGTCTTTTGACGAAGGCGGAGACCTTGAGTTCAAGGTTGACGTTGAAATGATGCCTGAAGTCAGTCCGATGGATTTCTCTAAGCTGTCTATTGAAAAGCTCATTGTTGACGTTCCTGAAAAAGAGCTTGATGAGGCACTTCAGTCAGTGGCAGAGCGTTCAAAACGTGCTGAGCCTCTCAAGAGAAAACGTGCAGCGAAGAACGGCGACGTAACTGTCATCGATTTCGACGGCGAAGTTGACGGCAAGAGACTCCCACAGTTGAAGGCTGAAGGTTTCAGCCTGGAGCTCGGCTCTGGTTCCTTCGTTGAAGGTTTTGAAGAGCAGTTGATCGGCGCTAAAGAAGGCGACGAGAAAACTGTAACAGTCACATTCCCAGAAAGTTACGGCGGCGCAGAAGTTGCCGGTAAAGAAGTCGCTTTTGATGTGAAGGTGAACGAAGTTAAGGAACTCGTTACGCCTGAGCTGAATGACGAGTTGGCAACAACTTTGGGTCTAGAGAACCTCGATGCACTGAAAGAGCGTGTTAAAGAAGATCTCGGTCGTGAGTACGAAAATGTTACTCGCAGCGTTATGAAGCGTAAAATTCTTGATCAGCTACATGATAATCATGATTTCGAAGTTCCTGCTGGCTTGGTCGACATGGAATTCGATTCAATTTGGCAACAAATTGAACGTGACAAAGAAGCTGGCAACCTTGATGAGGATGACGCGGCTAAAGACGAAGACGTGTTGAAGTCCGATTACCGTGATATCGCAGTACGTCGTGTTCGCCTCGGCCTCTTGCTTTCAGACGTTGGTCAGAAGAATGACCTCCAGGTGAGCGAGCAGGAAATCTCTATGGCCGCCATGCAGGAAGCTCAGCGCTATCCTGGTCAAGAAGGCGAAGTCATGAAGTACTTCCGCGAAAACCCAGAAGCGATGGCTCAGTTGAGAGCGCCGATCCTGGAAGAAAAAACAATCGATTATCTTGTTGAGTTGGCTTCTGTCACAGAGCGTTCAATTTCCCCAGATGACCTGAAAGCTGAGCTAGAAGCTCTCGAAGACGGCGATAGTAGCAAGAAGAAAAAGCCTGCTGCTAAGAAGAAAGCTGCTCCTAAGAAAAAGGCCGCTGCTGCTGACGAAGAGAAGCCTGCAAAGGCCGCTAAGAGCAAAGCTAAGAAAAAAGAAGACTAAAAGACTTGCAACGTCGCCTACTTTTGCACAGATAAGCAAAGGTACGACTCTCAAGGTTAGTTTCAGAGATGGGGTCGCTTCGCGACCCTGTTTCATTTAGAGGATTAGAAAGAAGATAATGTCTCAAGACCCAATTGATATTTACATGAATACTTTGGTGCCCATGGTTGTGGAGCAGAGCAACAGGGGAGAGCGTTCTTACGACATTTTCTCTCGCATGCTCAAAGAACGGATCATTTTTCTAACTGGCCCTATTCACGACCAAGTGTCGACACTTGTTTGCGCCCAGTTGTTGTTCTTAGAGTCAGAAAACCCCAAGAAAGACATCTTCCTCTACATCAACTCACCAGGTGGTGTCGTAACCTCTGGTTTGGCGATGTACGACACAATGCAATATGTCCGCCCACAGGTGGTAACTGTTTGTGTCGGACAAGCAGCTTCCGCCGGTTCACTTCTCTTGATGGCAGGCGCAGAAGAGAAACGCTTTGCTTTGCCAAACTCTAAGATCATGATTCACCAGCCGTCGGGCGGGTTCCAGGGACAAGCGACCGATATCGAGATCCACGCTAAGGAAATCATTAAGACGCGCCACCGTTTGAATGAGCTCTACGTCAAGCATTGTGGTCAAAGCCTTGATGCTGTTGAAAAAGGCATGGAACGTGACAACTTTATGAGCGCGGAAGAGGCTAAAGAATTCGGTCTTATCGACCAAGTTGTTGAAAAACGCCCCTTTGGTGATGATGACGCTAGTTAAGGCGATCTAAAGGCTAAAAAGGCCATGGAGTCGCATGTTGGCGGCGGGAAAACGGTAAAAAGGGCTCAAAAGTGACCCTTACAGAGTTTTAGGGATTGTCTAGTCCACCCTCCGCCGTCTAAACACGACATTAATAAATTATTAGAGTTTAAGTGAATTATGTCTTCGTCGAACGGTGGTGATTCTAAAAGCACCCTTTATTGTTCCTTTTGTGGGAAGAGCCAACATGAGGTCCGCAAATTAATTGCCGGACCAACCGTATTCATTTGTGATGAATGCGTGGAACTTTGCATGGATATCATCAAGGAGGAAAGTAAGTCCTCGTTGGTGAAGTCAACGGATGGCGTGCCTTCTCCACGCGAAATTTTCGACGTTCTGAATGACTACGTGATCGGACAAGATCGTGCGAAACGCGTGCTCGGCGTTGCCGTTCATAACCATTACAAGCGCCTTGCACACAGCGGTAAATCGTCTGAGGTAGAGCTTTCAAAGTCGAACATCATGCTAATCGGTCCGACGGGCAGTGGTAAGACGCTTTTGGCGCAAACACTGGCGCGCATTCTGGACGTACCGTTTACAATGGCTGACGCGACAACTTTGACGGAAGCCGGATATGTAGGCGAAGATGTCGAAAACATCATCCTGAAGCTTCTACAAGCCTCTGACTACAATGTTGAGCGTGCTCAGCGAGGTATTGTATATATCGACGAGGTCGACAAGATTAGCCGCAAGTCAGACAACCCATCCATCACAAGGGATGTGTCAGGCGAGGGCGTGCAGCAAGCGTTGTTGAAGATTATGGAAGGCACGGTTGCTTCTGTACCGCCGCAAGGTGGACGCAAACACCCTCAGCAAGAGTTCCTGCAGGTCGATACCACAAACATTCTCTTTATTGTTGGAGGTGCCTTCTCTGGCTTGGACAAGCTGATCTCTGAGCGTGGACGTGGCAATGCGATGGGCTTTGGCGCGGACGTTAAGTCTGACGATGATCGTCGTATGGGAGATGTGTTGAAAGACACACGTCCGGAAGACTTGCAGCGCTTTGGCCTTATTCCTGAATTCATAGGCCGGCTGCCGGTTATCGCAACCTTGGAAGACCTTGATGAGTCTGCCTTGATCAAGATCCTGACTGAACCCAAAAATGCGTTGATCAAACAATATCAACAACTGTTCGATATGGAAGAGGTCGAGCTTAAGTTTACAGAAGGTGCTTTAGAGGCAATCGCCAAAAAAGCCATCCTACGTAAGACGGGTGCTCGTGGTCTTCGTTCGATCATGGAAGGTATCCTTCTTGAGCCAATGTTCGATTTGCCGGAAGCAGAGGGTGTGCAGGAAATCGTTATCAACAAGGACGTTGTCGAGAACGATGGCCAACCTCTTTACATCTATGCTGAGCAGTCTGGCGAAGCAGCATCAACAGCGAGCTAGAAGGCTTTCTGCCAAAATATAAATTGGGGCTTGATTGTCAGACGATCAGCCCCAAATATTGCCGGACGCTAGCCTCTTGGAGTTTAGCGCCGTTTTTTCTATAAGGGCTTTCACCCTTTTGCCCTTTTTACGTTGAGGTGAGTTTCTGTGACCCAGACCTATCCTGTTCTGCCGCTAAGAGACATTGTAGTATTCCCCCATATGATCGTTCCACTGTTTGTTGGACGAGAGAAGTCCGTCGCTGCTTTGGAAGAAGTGATGGAAGGCGACAAGCAAATTATGCTGGTTACTCAGGTTGAGGCCAGTGAAGATGAGCCTAGCCCGGCAGACATTTACCAAACAGGTACGGTAGCAACTGTTCTACAGCTGCTGAAATTACCAGACCAGACGGTGAAGGTTCTGGTTGAGGGCGGTCAACGCGCCAACGTTACATCTTTTATCGAAGGAGATGACTTCCTTCGCGCGCAAGCCAATTTCGTAGAAGAAACCACCGCAACAGGTGATGAAGTTGAAGGTTTGTCCCGTTCTGTGGTCAGCCAATTTGAGGATTACCTCAAACTCAATAAGAAAATCCCACCTGAAGTCTTGGTATCTGTGAGCCAGATCGAGGATCCTGCTAAGCTTGCAGATACGATCTGTTCGCATCTGAACCTCAAGATTGCCGACAAACAAGACTTGCTCGAAACATTACCAGTCATGGAACGCTTGGAAAAAGTCTTTGGCCATATGGAAGGAGAGATCTCTGTTCTCAAGGTTGAGAAGAGAATTCGTTCCCGCGTTAAGCGCCAGATGGAGAAGACCCAGCGCGAGTATTATTTGAATGAGCAAATGAAGGCCATTCAGAAAGAACTTGGCGACGGCGAAGACGGTAAAGACGAACTCAGCGAGCTTGAAGAGAAAATTGGGAAAACCAAATTCTCGAAAGAAGCCAAAGAAAAAGCCAATGCTGAGCTTAAAAAGCTACGCTCTATGAGTCCGATGTCGGCTGAGTCGACTGTCGTTCGAAATTACCTAGATTGGTTGACAGCCATTCCTTGGAAGAAGGCGACCAAAATCAAGCGGGATCTGAAGAATGCTCAAACAATTCTTGATCGTGATCACTATGGTTTAGAGAAAGTTAAAGAGCGAATCATCGAGTATCTGGCCGTTCAGCAGCGCATGAAAAAAATCAAAGGTCCGATCCTTTGTTTGGTTGGCCCTCCTGGTGTCGGCAAGACATCGCTTGGTAAATCGATTGCCAGAGCGACGAACAGAAATTTTGTTCGGGTTAGCCTTGGTGGAGTGCGGGATGAATCCGAAATTCGTGGCCATCGCCGCACATATATCGGATCAATGCCGGGCAAGATTATCCAATCGATGAAGAAAGCCAAGTCTTCGAACCCGCTGTTCTTGCTAGACGAGATTGATAAGTTGGGCGCTGACTATCGCGGTGACCCATCATCTGCTTTGCTTGAGGTCTTGGATCCTGCGCAGAATGATACGTTTAGCGATCACTACCTCGAGGTCGACTACGATCTGTCCGATGTGATGTTTGTGACAACTGCGAACTCTCTGCGCATGCCCCAGCCTTTATTGGACCGTATGGAGGTCATCCGTCTGTCTGGTTATACAGAAGATGAGAAGATCGAGATTGCTAAGCAGCACCTCATGCAGAAGACCTTCAAAGATCACGGTATCAAAGAAGGCGAGCTGGTGATTGAAGATTCTGCTATCCGCGATCTTGTGCGTTACTATACACGAGAAGCGGGTGTTCGAAACCTTGAGCGCGAAATTGCCAATCTTACACGCAAGTCAGTTAAGCAGCTGGAAATGGGTGAAGCAGAAGCAGTCGTCATCAACGCTGAGAACTTGGCAGACTTCGCTGGCATCAAAAAGTTCCGCTTCGGTGAAGCTGAAGGTGAGGACGCGGTTGGCGTTGTCACTGGCTTGGCTTGGACTGAGGTTGGGGGGGATCTGCTCTCTATTGAGTCTGTCACTGTTCCTGGTAAGGGCCGTGTGGTTTCCACCGGACAGCTCGGCGACGTTATGAAGGAATCAATCCAGGCGGCTGAATCTTTCGTGAAGAGCCGGTCTCATGAGTTCGGCATTAAACCGTCACTGTTCCAGAAGAAAGACATTCACGTGCACGTGCCGGAAGGTGCGACGCCAAAGGACGGCCCTTCGGCTGGCATTGGCATGGTCACCTCGATCGTTTCAGTTTTGACAGGTGTTCCCGTTCGCAAGGACGTAGCGATGACCGGCGAAGTCACCCTGAGAGGACGTGTGTTCCCAATCGGCGGTTTGAAAGAAAAACTGTTGGCAGCGCTCAGAGGTGGGATCAAGACAGTTCTGATACCCCACGAGAATGAAAAAGACCTCGAAGACATTCCTGACAACGTCAAAGCGGGGATGAAGATTATTCCAGTCAGTAACGTTGATGAAGTATTGAAAGAAGCGCTGTCTAGCGAACTGACAGCGATTGAAAAATGTGATGAGGATGAACTTGCTGCTATAGCTGCATCGGAAACTCCCAGCAGCGGCGAAACCGTTATCACGCACTAGAATCTTGCTGATTCGAAGTTAAGGCCGAAGTCTTCATTGTAAGGCTTCGGCCTTTTTTATTGGGCAAAAAAGCGTTCAAAAAAAAACCTAAAAGAAATCCAGATTATATGGATATTTGCTGTTGCTTTCACCGGGCATTAGCATTAATACAGCGCTGGCTATGGGTGGTTAGCTCAGTTGGTAGAGCGTCACGTTTACACCGTGAATGTCGGGAGTTCGAGCCTCTCACCACCCACCATTTTCAAGCATCATTTGATTGCTTGACAGTGGAGATAAGCCTCTCTATGAGGGGCGCACGA
>CAJQQZ010000090.1 GCA_905480575.1 uncultured Alphaproteobacteria bacterium
AGACAATGATAGAGGGCAAAGAAATCTGGAAGGCCAAGTTCATAAACTGAATTTGATCCGACAGACACCGCATCAAAATCCGGAAACTGTCAGATCAGGTCTGAACTTCTACACTTTAAGCTTCGTCTTCTTCAACTATCCAGGGCTCTGCCTGGCTTGCTGCTTCCCATTCCTGCCAAGCTGGCAAAGCCTGCATCGCAGCTCGATACTCTAAAACGGCTGGTGCCTCACTTAGGCAGTAAATTTGCAATCTGTTAACGACCGGTGCGAACATGGCGTCAGCAATGGAAAACTCGCCAAAGAGGAACGGGCCACCAGAAGCTTCGAGACATTCAGACCAGATGTTTTCTATTCGCTCGACATCTTTTCGCACGCCATTAGAAACCGGGATAGCATAGTGTTCACGGCGCATGTTCATTGGGCATTCTGACCTGAGAGACGAAAACCCCGACGCCATTTCTGTTGAGATCGACCGGGCCTTCGCCCTTGCTAATCGATCCGTCGGCCAAAGCTCGAGGTCAGGATAGAGGTCTGCTAAGCATTCACAAATCGCCAAGGACTCCCAAATGATCTGTCCGTCTAGATGAAGCACCGGTACCTTTTTACTCGGTGAAAACTCTAAGAAGTGCTTGTTGTGATTTGGCTCGTCAAAGGGAGAAAGTGTTTCGTCAAATTCAATGCCCTTCACCTTCATCAACAACCAAGGTCTAAAAGACCAGGATGAATAATTCTTGTTGGCGATATAGAGATGTAGATTGGACATAGTGGTACCCTTCTGCCACGGACAGTGTCTTCGCTGATTTCTAGAAACTATATAGAGTTATGGCTTTCGCCGCCAAGGTGGAAATTGATCACGCTGACCTAACAACCAAGGTTGGACAACTGCTCTAGAGAAAACAGCCCTTCATATTTCTCGCAAAAATCCGCGACTGATGTAGAATTGCTCTCTTCCTCGCCAACTGATTCGGGAAGTAGATGCATTAAAGATTCAGACACTTTCAGGCTATTCTGAAGGCTCGTGAGCGCAGTTAACAAACGATTTTGAATCCGTTTTTGCTCCTCTTCTAGAAACGAAATTTGGTCGGTTAACGCAGCACTGTGAGTTTTCTCCCGCTCCAATTTGTTTCGTGAAATCACGAGTTTGTCTTCACTCAAAGACAGCTGTTCTTCCAGGCCTTCAATAGCTTCGTTCAAAACCTGAATCTCGCCTCGCAACTGAACTCCTTCCTCTTGATAGACATCTCTATCTTTTTCCGCCCATTTGATCATGGCTCTGCTTTTGGCGGCCTGAGAGTCAAATTTCTTCTGATTGAGTTTTAGAATTGAAACAAGCGTTTGGTTTTGAGACCTCAGGTCAGAAATTGTTTGAGCATTCTCCTCATCAAATCTTTTCTTTTCTTCGGCCAATTCTTCAAAGGCCAAACGGCGATTTACTGTTTCTTCTCTAAGGTCGACGATTAAGGCTTCCAGCTGCTCTACGTGGTTTTGTGTTTTCATGAGGTTTTCATTTGATTGCGCAAGCTCTTCTTCGCCTTGGCGCTTTTCTGCCTGTAAATTGCTAATCCTGCGTTCGGCTTCTGAAAGGTTCGTCGTAAGGCTCGCCCTGTCTGTCTTTACTTTCGTTAAAGTTCGAACAAGCTCCTGCTCTCTAGTCAGTGAGGCACTGAGTGCATTTTCCGCCGATGCTCGAAGCTTTTGCTCATCGACTAAAAGGCTCTGGGTTTCCTCGAGTTCCGTTGAGATCACAACATTCGCTTCTGTTTTGCGAGCCAGCGCTTTCCTTAAAGGACTTTCAGAAAAAGATTCAGCCTCTCTGTTGATGATAGAGAATATGGCCGCCAACGCTTCACCAATTTCTTGAGGGTTTCTAGCATTAATAGCATGCCCACCACTCTTATCTGCAACACATCTGAGTGTTCCAAATTGACCAGGGGTCATCCCTACTCCGACAACATATCCTTTGAAACCAACCCCTTGATCAAACAATCTATCCACGACTTCACAGGGGTTTTCCTGACACGAGTCACTGCCGTCAGCAATTAACACCAATGATTGGTTTGGTTTGCCAACTTCCAACTGAGAACCTGCCAAGCGCAATGCAGCCGCAATCGGAGCCCTTCCAAGAGGCGATGCTAAGCCTAGGAAGTTCCTTATTTTAATGGATGAGGTCTTGATTTCATCGAGTGTCACAGCAACTTGTAAGTCGCTGCACGACGATCTGGATCGGTGACCGAAGGCGACAAGGCCGGTCCTTTCTAGGTGATCAAGAGTTCCAAGGTTAGAGAAAAGCCCTTCTTTGACAGCCGCCGATTTGGCGGTGCCGTCGATTTCTAAATCCATCGAGCCCGACAGGTCATAGACAATGACGGTTTGTCCAACCGCTGCAGGCTTCTCATGATCTTCAGCAGATGAAAGCGGCATTAAACCAACCAGTAAACCGACAAAAGCTACTATGGGCAGAACCAAATTTCGCAAGTTGTTGAACCTGCGTCCCGTTCTTTTCATCCGTCTGCCCCTTCAAATCACCTCTAATGCTTGAAGCCTAACACAGACAGTTTCAAAAAATCCAGCCAGCTCGCCCCTGGTAAGCGAATTGTCATCGACCAATTCCGATAAGGCAATTGGACTCCAAAGCCAGCGTTGCAATTTGCAGATTGCTTGCGCATTTCGCGAAAGGCTAAAGCACCCCTATGATTGAAGGCTACGTAGTGTCCTTTCCAACCGTCCCAGAGCTTCTTCCAAGACCGGACGTGGGCAAGCGAAGTTCAGCCGCAGATGGTCGGCACCCGCGGCTCCAAACGCCGGACCAAGATTGAGGGCCAATTTCGCATCTCCTTGAACGGCGGAAACTATGTCTGCAAAAGGCTTACCAAGTTCACTCAAATCGATCCAAGCGAGGTAGGTACTTTGGAGCGACATAGTCTTAACACCGGGAATTTGGTTCAACGTTCTGTCGACCAGGTCACGGTTGGCCATAAGGTAAGGCACCAAAGCATCTAGCCACTCTTCACCACCGCGGTAGGCCGCCTCGGACATAATCGGTCCAAACATATTGCACAACACCATCCCATTTCTGGCTTGCTGCTGACTGAACTGATCGCGCATGCGTTGGTTGCGGATGATGACATTGCCAGTCATACCTCCAGCAAGATTGAAGGTTTTACTCGCGGCTGTGCAGCTTATGATCTTCTCTTCCAGCTCAGCAGAAAGACTGCCAAGAACTGTATGCTTGTTAGGCCCATAGACGAGATCGTGGTGAATTTCGTCACAGATCAAAAGTATATCGTTCGCCAAACAGAATGCAGCGACTCTTTCAAGTTCTGCCTTACTCCAAACACGCCCACCGGGATTGTGCGGACTGCAGAGTATCATCATGGTCGTCTTTGGTCCGGCCAACGTTACGAGCTGATCAAAATCCATCTCGTAAACACCATCGTTTTTGACCAAAGGATTGGCCGCTAGTTGGCGACCATTATCGGTGACTGCGCTTAAGAATTTATGATAAACAGGCGTTTGAACGATAACCGAATCACCAGGTTTCGTAAAACATTGCACCAAGCCGTAGAGCGCGTGAACAATGCCGTTCGCATTCAATATCCAGTCAGGCTCGACTTTCCATTGGTGACGTTTAGCCATCCAATCAATGATCGCGGGTTTGTAGTCGTCGCTGGGGACAGTGTACCCCCAAATGCCCCGATCAACGGCCTCATGTAGCGCATCTTTGACAACCTCAGGACCTTTGAAATCCATATCCGCCACCCAAAGAGGAATCCCGCCCTCTTTGGCCGAAACACCAAACAAAGCTTCCATTTTGTCCCATTTAACGGACGACGTATTAAGGCGGCTGTGGACTTGATCAAAATTCATGGGCTGAGTACTCTAACTAGACAGATTCAGACATTCTTAAGCCGCCCGCTTGAATAATTCAAGCGGTGTCCAATTCTCTTGTTTACTCACATGGATAAAGGGCTATTTAGGACTCGATTTATCCAGATCTGAAAGACAAGTCCTTGGACAACGCCACCCGGTCGAGACAACTCAGCCAGTTCGAATTCATCACCTTGATGGCCTTCATCACATCGTTTGTGGCGCTTGCAACAGACGCTATGCTGCCAGCCATGACCGTCATTGGTGAAGACCTGAAAGTCTCAGATCCTAACCACAACCAGTACATCATTTCGTTGATGTTCTTAGGCTTAGCGGTGGGGCAGCTTTTCTATGGCCCGTGGTCCGATGCTGTAGGTCGAAAACTTGCGATTTACGTTGGCTTTGTTGTCTTTCTCATTGGCTGTCTACTCAGCTATTTTTCTGAATCTTTCACAACAATGATGATCGGTCGTGTCTTGCAAGGATTAGGACTAGCTGGACCGAGAGTGGTTGTGATGGCACTCATACGAGACCTATATGCCGGTCGAGGCATGGCAAGGATAATGTCATTTATTTCCGCTGTCTTTATCATGGTACCAGCCCTGGCCCCTGCATTAGGGCTGATTGTTCTTAATTTTTCTGGATGGCGCGCCATTTTTGGAAGCTTCATTGTACTGGGTATTGTTGTGTGTCTATGGTTTGCCGTTCGTCAGCCAGAGACTTTGCCCTTAGAAAAAAGACTGCCTGTGAAACCTGAAAAACTATGGCAGAGTTTCCTAGAAGTTCTGAGCAGTCGTCAGGCATTCGGCTACACGCTCGCCTCAGGTTTTATTTTCGGATCGTTTGTTACCTACCTTAGTACAGCACAGCAGGTGTTTGAAGTAGCCTATCAATTGGACGGAAAAGCTTTTGCTTTATGGTTCGCAATTCTTGCAATTTTCATTGGCGTTGCTTCCTTGGTCAATGGCGCATTAGTTATGAAGTATGGCATGCGTAAGTTAACCTTTTGGGCTTTGATTACTTCAATAGCCTTAGCGACTGTTCTACTCGTTTGGGCCTACGTCTATGACGGAACGCCTCCTTTTGTGGTCTTCGTGACTATCTTTGCCGCCATATTCTTCTGCACAGGCCTTTTGTTTGGAAACCTCATGGCCCTTTGCATGGAACCCTTAGGGCATATCGCCGGTATCGGAGCCGCCATCACCTCGGCGACATCTAACCTAATATCAATCCCGCTCGCTGTCTTCGTCGGCAGCCTTTTCAACGGTACTATCTTACCTTTGGTGGCAGGATTTGTTGCGTTGCCCGCTTTGGGATTGATGACAATGATCTTCATCGAGCATGGACGAGAACAGCTTAATGAAACTGACGCTCACCCGCGCTGACCGATCCTTTACAGATTGGGTAACTCTTTTGTCTCTCATACAAAGTAGCTATGCCTACATGGAGGGCCAGGTCGACCCGCCATCCTCCCTTCATTCTTATGACACAAAAACATTGAAAACCAAATCTCGCGAAGAGATACTCTGGCTCGCCTATGCGGACAGGGATTTGGTTGGGAGCATATTTGGCAAGGTCAATGGAAAGAGCCTTTATGTTGGCAAGCTCGCTATTGACCCAGAGCACCAAGGCAAAGGCATTGGCGGACAACTAATGAAAGCCCTTGAAACCGAAGCCCTCGAGAGAAACTTAGAAGAATTAGAACTGGAGGTCAGAATAGAACTGACCGGCAACCAAAAGGCATTCGCTGCCATGGGTTTCCATGTTTCTAAGAGCAGCATTCATGAAGGTTATGACAAGGTGACATTTTTGGAAATGAGAAAAAAACTCAACCCTTGAACAGCGTTTGAAAAGCACCACCTCTCCAAAACACAAACAAGAAAGCAATCGATCCATGAACGTGCAAAAACTCTCCGCCTTCTCAGACGGCAATCAAGGTGGAAATCCAGCAGGTGTTGTGATCAGCACGGAGTTGCCTGACAGAGCCGACATGCAAAAGATCGCTGCGGATGTCGGGTTTTCTGAGACTGCGTTCGCAGCACCAGAGGGTAAGGGTTGGAAGGTGCGTTACTTTTCGCCTGAGACCGAAGTCCCTTTTTGTGGCCATGCAACCATCGCGTTGGGTGCAGCACTCGCACTTGAAAATGGCAACGGTGTTTTTGCCCTATCACTCTCTGAAGCAAACATAACAGTTGAGGGCAGAAAAAACAGGGACGTTGTATCAGCGGCTCTTCAATCTCCACCGACAAAAAGCGCTTCTGTCTCCACAGAATTGAAAGCCGAAGCTCTCGCTCTCTTTGGGTACTCCGAGGCAGATCTTGACGAGAGAATTCCAGTTGGTCATGCCAATGCGGGGGCTGACTTCTTGATCATTGGCCTCAACAGCCGAGAAAAGTTAGCAAGCATGTCATACGATCTTGAAGAGGGTAAAAAGTTCATGCACCGTCACGGATTTATAACCATCTGTTTGGTCTACGCGGAACATGACCAGCTCTTCCACACCAGAAATCCTTTTGCCTCCGGTGGTGTCTATGAAGATCCAGCAACAGGTGCCGCCACCGCCGCTTTCTCCGGCTACTTACGTGACATTACATGGCCGCACAGGAACAAAATCGCTATCATACAAGGCGAAGATATGGGCATGCGTTCACTGATTGAGGCTGAAATACCTAACGAAGTTGGGAGCTCGATCAGGGTTTCTGGGACAGCTCGCTCAATGCAGGATTAGTCGAACAAAGCGACCTTGGCGAGGCGGCGCTGCAAGAACGGCAGTGAGTTAATTAGCTTTAACTGAATTAGTTCCGACTTAATCTGACATAGTAGTCCTTCCAGCTAGCTGGAAGGACTACGTTCGGCTCTTGAAGGAGCCAGCCGTTTCCGGTTTTGATGTAGGTGCAAACCAAAAACATCAAACAAAGGAAACTA
>CAJQQZ010000091.1 GCA_905480575.1 uncultured Alphaproteobacteria bacterium
TGGCAAGCCCTGGACACATTGCCCAACTCTTCGGCCAGATTTAACAGCCCGACTTTATGTTTGATGATTTTATCGCTAGTACTCAACATCGTAGTTTCCTTTGTTTGATGTTTTTGGTTTGCACCTACATCAAAACCGGAACCGGCTGGCTCCTTCAAGAGCCGAACGTAGTCCTTCCAGCTAGCTGGAAGGACTACTATGTCAGATTAAGTCGGAACTAATTCATATCAACAACGCGCGGAAGGGCTTCACGGATTGTCATGCCGACATTGTCCATGAGTGGCATCGGGGCTGCGCCGGTTCCACCATCGCCAGAATCAATCGTGATGAAATCAGGAGCTTTTTCCACCCCCGCTACCATGATGTCTTCGCAAAGGGATTCCAACCAATCGGCATCTCCCACCACCGTTTTGAAACCGGCGGGCTTCCCAGTTAGTTCTCTAATATGATCAACGAACTCAATGAGCTCTTTGTTGTTGGAGATTTCAGGATGGCGGTTAGGCGACACAGAATCTTGACCAGGTTCAATTCCACGAATGTCGGCAATGCGTTTAGTGATTTTCGCGCCAGGGAGCAAACCGCCTTTGCCTGGTTTCGCGCCCTGTGCTAATTTCAATTCGAACATTTTAACTTCTGGATGAGCGGCTATCTCTAGCAGTTTCTTCTCAGAAAGTCCGCCTTCAGCGTCCCGCACACCGTACTTGGCCGTCCCAATCTGAAAAACAATGTCACAGCCTCCGGACAGATGATATTTGGAAAGCCCGCCCTCACCAGTGTTCATCCAACAATTGGCCAATTTGGCGCCTTTTGACAAGGCCTTCACGGCTGGTTTGGAAATAGCGCCAAAACTCATGCCTGAGACGTTGATCAACGAGTGAGCCTCATAGGGGTGACGGCAAAAAGGTCCGATTGTAATCGGAGGAATTTCATCGTGATGATCATCTAACGCGGGAAAGGGTGCATTCGCAAAAATCACCGTCCCAGCCGGTGTCAGGTTTCTAGTCGACCCAAACGCGACTGTATTATCACCACCCGCCGACGAGCGGTAGACCCACTCTCTTTCCGCACGGTTAAACGGCATCTCCTCTCGGTCCATTGCGAAGAAATACTGCCTGAAAAATTCACCCAGTTGAGAAAACAAATGTCGGAAGCGCCCGATAACCGGGTAGTTTCGGCGAACAGCGTCCTTTTTTTTGAGTCACATCGATGATGAACAGAACAATGACAACCAGCGTCATAAAGCCGACAAAAAACACAAAGAGCGTCGCCATCCAATCCAAGGCTTGATAGGTCAACTGGCTCAACCACTTTACTTCTTCTGACATCATTTCCATATTTGGTCCCCTAAATCAGAGTGGCAGGTCGATTTCACCGAGACGCTCGGTTAAGGCGACGTTTTCACGGTAGTCAACATCAACGGCAATCAAGGCCGGACCATTACATGTAAGTGCTTCATCCAAAGCATTAGCGAAGTCTTCGTTTCTTTTCACATGCTGTCCCCAAATGCCAAACGAACGCGCCAAAAGTTCCATATCCGGATTGTTAAAAGCTAAGTCTGAATGCTGGCCATCAAAATGGTTTTGCTGCTTCCATTTGATAAGACCGTATTCCCCATCTAGCCAGACAATACAGACAAATTTGGCCCCAATCCTAGCAGCCGTTTCCAAGTCTTGCACATTCATCAAAAATCCGGCGTCGCCACAAACGGCTACAACTTTACTTTCAGGTCTGGCAAACGTTGCCCCAATTGCACCTGGCAGAGCGAAACCCATCGAACAAAAGCCGTTCGAAATGAGACATGTATTAGGTTCGTGGCATTGGTAATAGCGCGAAACCCACATTTTGTGGGCACCCACGTCCGACAATAGAATATCGTCAGGTCCCAATGCCGAACGGATATCGTTGATGATACGTTGGGGTTTCATTGGAAACGAGGCATCGGCTTTTTCAGCCGTCAAGTCTTCCCAAATAGTGTTTTTTAAATCGGCCCATTTCTCAATTTGGAACAAAGGAAGTTTGCCTTCACAGGCTTCATTGAGCTTCTCGTTAACCGACCATAAAGCATCGGCCAGATCAGAAACGATATCTACAGTTACGGGGTAGTCTTTGTCGACTTCCGCCGGAGTAAAATCCATGTGAATGATCTTTTTGTCACCGTTTCCGTTCCAGAAAGACGGTGCGTATTCGACTAAATCATAGCCAACGGCAATGATTAGGTCAGCCTCTACGAAAGCTTTGAGGACGTGGTCCTTCCCCTGTAGACCTATGGTGTAGAGGCAGTACGATGAGTCCATCGGGACCGCTCCCTTCCCCATGAAAGTGTTTACGACCGGAACACCGAGCTTCTTCGCCAACCGTTCTAGCTGACGGGCTGCCCACTTTCTAA
Source organism: uncultured Alphaproteobacteria bacterium (assembly GCA_905480575.1). Taxonomy (GTDB): domain Bacteria; phylum Pseudomonadota; class Alphaproteobacteria; order UBA7985; family CAJQQZ01; genus CAJQQZ01. Next base: position 2,387 of record CAJQQZ010000091.1, read on the forward strand.
CTGCCCCGTTGCCTGCGAGAATAAGAGGGCACTTAGCAGACGCGATGAGATCCGTCGCTTGTTTCACGGCTTTCCAATCAGCGCCCGGTCGCCGTGTGACGGTCGGCACCATTGGCTGCAGGTCGACCTCTTCTTTCGCGATGTCTTCCGGCAATTCGATAACCGTCGCGCCTGGCTTTTCCTCAATCGAAAGCTTGAATGCCTTTCTGATAACTTCTGGAATGACCTCTGCGTTGGGAATAGAGCTCGCCCATTTCGAGATAGGCTCAAACATGGCAATCGCGTCCATGTTTTGGTGGCTTTCTTTGTGAAGCCTAGCCGTCGACCCTTGGCCGATAATGGCAACGAGAGGCGCTCTGTCCATGTTCGCGTCGGCAACACCGGTCACCAGGTTCGTTGCACCTGGCCCCAAGGTGGCAAGGCAAACACCAGGCTTCCCTGTCAAACGACCGTAGGCGTCGGCCATGAAAGCAGCAGCCTGCTCGTGTCGGCATAAAACGAACTCAATCGTAGAAGTTTTCAGCGAGATCATGAGGTCTGCGTTCTCTTCACCTGGAACCCCAAAAATGCGCTCGACGCCTTCAGCCTCTAAACACTGAACAAATAAATCTGATGCCTTCATTAAATCCCCGCTTCATTGATCAAAGTAGCTTCTTTGCTCAACCTGAACCACTTCAATCAAACTGGCAACCATCGGTGACGCTATAGTGAGGGAACTTTATCCAGTGATTAGAGCCAAGCAACAGTGTTCATCATGATTAGCACATTGCCTTTTCGAGCATGCAAGAGACAAACACTTTACGAAAGCGATCAAAGAACCTCGACAAAGGGTGGACTTTATGGTCAATCAACGGCTGAGATTTTTATGACGGGACGACCATGACAGCACACATTTGGGTAAGAGCGGAAAACAAAGCGAACGAGAAACGTGTGGCTTTGGTGCCGAGTGATGCAAAGGATCTAATCGCAGCTGGCTTTACAGTAACGGTAGAACGCTCAAGCCAGCGTGCCATTCCCATCGAAGATTATGAGACCGCTGGCTGTGCCATTGCCGACGAATTCTCTTGGCCAAATGCACCAGCCGATGCCTTCGTACTTGGTGTCAAGTATCTGCCAAAAGGCAACGAGGCGCTGCCACACCGCCACATCTATTTTGGGCATGTTTTCAAGGACCAACCAGGCTGGGAGCATACACTAGGCCGGTTTGCCGAGGGCGGAGGCACACTCTATGATCTTGAGTGTCTGGTCGACGAGAACGGTCGCAGATTGGCCGCCTTTGGCTACTGGGCAGGTTACGCTGGTGCTGCCGTTGCCGCTAAAGTCTGGATCGGGCAGCAGCAAGGGCACAACCCTTCCATCACACAAGTTCACGACTATCCAAACCGCGATGCATTAATCGCGGAACTAAAAGCTGACTTGCAACCTTTGGACGCTATGCCTTCCATGGTTGTCATCGGCGCTTTGGGTCGTTGCGGCACGGGCGCCTCCGACCTCGGCGAACAACTCGGCATCAAAGTTAGCAAGTGGGACATGGCAGAAACGGCTTCCGGCGGCCCTTTCCCAGAACTTCAACACCATTCAATGTTTGTGAACGCGATTCTGGCGGCACCTGGTGTCCCTGTCTTTGTTGGACCAAAGGACATTAAGGCGCCGGACCGTCAGCTTTCTGTTATTTGTGACGTCAGCTGTGATCCCGAAAGCAGCTACAACCCAATTCCCATTTACGACCACAGCACAACTTTCGACGACCCAGTTATCAGGGTTCTGGATGAAGCTGTCCCACTGGACGTGACTGCTATCGATCACCTTCCCTCTATGCTTCCCAAAGAAGCCAGCGAGGACTATTCACGTCAGTTGACGCCGGTTCTCATGACACTGGGCGAACCCGAAAAAGACGTTTGGGGCCGAGCTCTGGACGACTTCAAAAAACACTCTGCAAGGATATAAATCATGGCACGCATTCATTGGCTGGGTTCCGGCCTCTCAACTGTCCCTGGCATTCGTCGCTTGATCGAAGGCGGTCATACAGTCTCTGTCTGGAATCGCACGGTTGAGAAGGCAGAAGCAGCTACCGTTGGTCTTTCCGGCGATTTCGATGTTCGCGCCTTCACGATGGAAGCCTTTGAGGCAACTATCGAAAAAGGCGATCTCGCTGTTTCTATGTTACCAGGTGATTTCCACGTCGCGGTTGCGAACATCTGCCTTGAAAAGGGCGCGAATTTTGTTTCTAGCTCTTATATCTCCCCTGAGATGAAAGACCTGGATGCTCGCGCGAAAGAGCTTGGTTTGACGGCTGTCAACGAAGTCGGTCTTGATCCAGGCATCGACCATTTGATGGCTCACGTCCTGATGGACGACTATCGCAACTCTGACACTTTCTCAAAAGACAATGAAGTCTTCTTCCGCTCATATTGTGGTGGCTTGTCGGAAGTAAAGAACGACTTCTGTTACAAGTTTTCCTGGGCTCCTTTGGGCGTTCTAAAAGCCCTGCGCTCGCCGTCAAAGTCCCTGCGTGACGGTGATGTCTACAACGTGTCCCGCCCTTGGGATGCTGTTCAGGACTACACCCTCAATTTGCCAAAGGGCCGCGAAACGTTTGAAGTCTATCCAAACCGGGATTCATTCCCGTTCATGGAAGAATATGGTTTTGAAGACGAGTGGAATACACAGCTCTTTGTCCGTGGCACCTTGAGATTTGGCGGTTGGTCTACTGCATGGGCGGATATCTTTAAAGAAGTTGAAACATTGGAAGGCCCCGAAGGCGACGCACGCTTGGTGGAGATCAGTGAAGATCTTTGGCAAAAGAATGCGCTCGCAGAAGGCGAGCATGACCGGGTTGTCCTTTCCGTCGATCTCTGGGCGAAGCGCGATGGCGCTGAAGTCTATAACAAGTCCTACCTGATGGATGCCTACGGTGACGACGAACACACCGCCATGGCACGTTTGGTTTCAATCCCTGTTAGCTATGCGGTGGAAGCAGTGATGGCTGGCGAAATTGCACCAGGTGTTCATGCCGCTCCAAAAGCCAAAGCTGCAGAATGGATCGAGAAACTTAAAAGCCGCGGCGAAGAAATGAACATAGTCAATCACCTCGCTTAACTCGGTTCAGGAAAACACACAGCAATGTCAAAACAAACTCTGCTTGTAACATCGGCCACCGGCCGCATTGGTCGTGAACTTGTGGCCTTGATGTCAAAGAACGATGCCTTCACTGTTCTTGCTTGCTATTTCAGTGAGGACAAAGCCTCTATGTTGAAAGACCTAGGTGCTGACGAAGTGGTCAAATTTGATCTCTCAGACGCTTCGACCTGGGGTCCGGCCCTTGAAGATGTCGATGTCGTTTACTCGGCTTCTCTCGACCCAATGCTTGAAGGGCACTTGAACTTCTCGAAGGAGCTCGGCAATCGCAAAGGCCAGATCAAACATGTTGTACGCGTGAGCTGTATGGGAGCGGACACCAACACAGCCTCGTACATTGCCGACCAACACGCTTCCCGCCCTGGGGCATCGATCCCTTTGATGCTTCAGCACTACTGGTGGGGTGAAAAAGCACTCATTGATGAGGGTTTGAACGTCACCGCTCTGCGCAACAATTTCTTCATGAACCACCTGCTGAAAACAGACTGCGATAACATCGCGAACGGAGGCTGGTTCTCCAATCCACTCGGCGATACACGCAACTCCTTTGTCGCTACCCGCGACATCGCTGAAGCCGCCGCTGTTGTCTTCTCAGACGGTCCGACAAGACATGCCAACAAGTTCTATGACCTGACCGGCCCCGCTCCACGGTCTATGGCAGAAATCGCCGCCGACCTGGGCAAGGCAATGGGTAAAAAGATTGAGTATCGCCCGCAGTCCATGACGGATTTCGAGAACGACTTCGGAGCAACAAGAGCCGAGTTCTTTGAATATCTGGTTAACGGTTTCTATTGCCGATGCAGCCCAGATTTTTATAATTTGACCGGCCACAAACCAACGTCATATTACGATTACTTGACAACGCAGGGGGCTTCTGGCGAAACGGGCTTGGAAGAACTATGGCAAGGCAACCTTTGGAAAAAGGGTGTTGACGCCATGAAGGAAGCAGCCGAAAAACTGAAATAGGTTTGGTCCGACCAGGCTTGCGGAGAGGTGGCGGAGTGGCTGAACGTGGCGGTCTCGAAAACCGTTGTAGTCGAAAGACTACCGAGGGTTCGAATCCCTCTCTCTCTGCCAAATTATCTCTGTCCAGCCCTAAGATATAGGTAACGTTTTGTACCTGCGCCAGAGGTGACATTTTATCCAAATTAGGGATTGTCCAACTTATCCTGAGCTTTGTCTTCTTGATCCCGTGGAATCACAACTTGGGTCACTGCCCAGACTATGGTGGTTTCAACTTCCGACAATGCGTTTTGGACGCTGTGGTTGATCTCGGTGCTAAAGCTGTAGCTGTCACCTTCTTTTAGGGTTATGACTTCATCGCCAAGTGTCAGTTCGAGAGCGCCTTTGATCACAACAGCATGTTGCTCACCCTCATGAGATATCATCGGCTTGTTGGGGCTTTTCGAACCTGGAGCGAAGGTACAGATAGCCATATAGAATGCGCCGCCGATCGTGCCGGACAACAACATATCGGAGTAGCCGACTTCTTGAGATGGCGTCCCATAGAGGATGTTGAGGTTTCGTCTGGCATCCGCTCTGACCACAGACTGACGCTCTAAGGGCCCTCGCCCTGGCCTGGACATGAAAAACCAACTCACATCCACACCGAGTGCGTTGGCTATCCCGGTGAGAACATCTGTTGAGGGGTTCGCAGCGTTACGTTCGATCATACTCAGGTAACTTAAAGAAATGCCCGTAGCCTGGCTAAGCGTTTTCAGCGTCAGCCCTCGAACTTTGCGCAAAGCGCGCATCTCTGCACCAAAAGCTGGAGTTGGTGTCGGTGAAGGCAAAGTATCTAGTTCTATGATGATCGGCTTTCGATTGTTCTATGGTTGTCACAACAGAATTCTAATCCTCGCTGTGCTCATCGCGCAATAATAATTTTAAAGCATATTCTCTTGACACTAGAATTATACTAGATAATTCTAGTGAAATTCTTGATTCTCAAGATAATCTACCTCGTGAATACCAATGCTAACGAAAAGATTGAACATTTCAGGAGCCGACATAAATGCAACCAACAGATTTTGATTTCGATGTTGTGCAGACTTCACCATCCGTAGGCGTAGAAATTTCAGGTGTTGATCTGTCTGGGCCTTTGTCCAATGAAACGATCAACAATATCCGCCAGGCACTTGGCGAATTTGGTGTGATTTTCTTTCGTAACCAAACCGTCGATCCCGCTGGCCATTTGGCCTTCGCTAAACGATTTGGCGACATCAACATCAACAAGTTCTTCCAAGCGGTAGAAGGCTTCCCGGAAATCGCCTGTGTGAAACGTGAGCCTGATCAACCTGGCTCAACCGGGTGGTACTGGCACACCGACCATTCCTACGACCAGGCTCCAGCCATGGGGTCCGTATTCGCTGCTCGGGAAATTCCACCCGTTGGAGGCGATACCTTGTTCGCAGGAATGGCGGCAGCTTATGACGCCCTATCCGATGGGCTGAAAGCAACTCTGGAGGGGCTTGAAGCCTGGCATACCGATCTTGTTTGTCCAGAGGTCGCCGACCCACGATTGCAAGCCGTCTTTGCCGATCGCCAACCCGGCCTGCAAGACAACGAAGGGACAAGATCGAAACATCCCGTTGTTATACAGCATCCCATTTCAGGTAAGAAAGTACTCTATGTGAACCCAGGGTTTACAGAGTGTTTTGACGGCTGGAGTGTCGCAGAATCAAAGTCGTTGTTGGATTATCTTTATAACCACGCCGGGCAACAGCAGTTCACTTATCGCCACCGTTGGCGGAAAGGTGATGTTGCTTTCTGGGATAACCGAGCAACATGGCACTGTGCTTTGGATGACTGCTTCGGATACGCGCGCGAACTCCACCGGATCACGGTGGAAGGTGAATTGCTAAAAGCGGCCAGCCATTAACCAAACGACCGATCAAAGCGATTAGGACAGACGGTTTTAGAAATGCGCTGTCAGGATCTCTTCGAGCGCTTTCTGGTCTCGTTCATCAAAGTTGTTCGCGGTATCTGAATCGATATCCAACACTGCAATCAACTCTTCATTTTGAAAAACCGGGAGAACGATCTCAGACTTGGTCGATGTTGAACAGGCGATGTGTCCTTCAAAGGCGTCTACGTCTGCTACAATCTGGGTTTCTTCAGTTTTCGCGCAAGCACCGCAAACGCCCCTATCGAAAGGGATTACCAAGCAACCATGGCCACCTTGATAGGGGCCGATTTTGAGTAAACCCGGTTCAACAACCCGGTAGAAGCCAACCCAATCAAAGCCGTCAACGTTGTGAAAAAGTTCACAGCTTATCGTTGCCATCTTCGAAATCACATCATTCTCACCATCGCACAAAGAAGCGATGACTTTTGCTAAGTTTTGGTAATCACGCATGAATTGTTCTCCGGTCCACTGTTGATCTGGCTTATTAGGAGTTTCTCGCTCGAAATCAAGCCGGTCTGATCCGGCCTTCTCCTGTTTACACATTTGATATCTTTACCTATCGACTAACCAAAAGCTATAGAGGGCTCCTAATCTCCCTCAAGAGCCCGGACCAGCCGCCATGGAAATCAAAGTCAACTTCCTCGAGAACCTGAGACTTGAAGCCAAGTTTGACGATTTCACCGTCGTGACGGACCAGCCTATCCGCTATAAAGGCGATGGGTCGGCACCTAGCCCCTTTGACTATTTCCTCGCATCCTCCGCACTATGTGCGGCTTATTTTGTTCGTGTCTATTGCCTCGCACGGGACATTCCAACCGACGACATAAAGCTTTCACAGAACAACATCGTTGATCCCGAAAACCGCTACAATCAGATCTTCCAGATCCAGGTCGAATTGCCAGAAAGCATTTCCGAGCGAAACCGTGAAGGTATCTTGCGATCCATCGATCGTTGCACAGTCAAAAAGGTCGTGCAAACCGGGCCTGAATTCAAAATCGAAACGGTCGAGAGCCTCGCTGAAGATGCACAGGCCATGTTGATGGGACAGCCCGATGACACGAGCACGTTCATACTTGGCAAAGATCTTCCGCTGGAACAAACCATCGCCAATATGACGAAGATTTTGGCGGATCTGGGCATGAAGATCGAGATCGCTTCATGGCGAAATATCGTGCCTAATGTTTGGTCTCTGCATATCCGCGATGCTGCATCGCATATGTGCTTCACCAACGGTAAGGGCTCAACAAAAGAAAGTGCACTCTGCTCCGCCTTGGGTGAGTTCATTGAGCGCTTGAACTGCAACTTCTTTTATAACGATCAGTTTTTTGGTGAAGACATCGCCAATGCCAAGTTCGTCCATTACCCCAACGAGCAATGGTTCAAGCCTGGGCCAAACGACGAACTGCCCAAAGGAATTCTCGATGACTATTGTTTGAGCATTTTTGACCCCGACAAAGAACTGCGCGGTTCACACTTGATCGACACCAACTCAGGTCGAATTGACAGAGGTATTTGCTCAATCCCTTATGTTCGTCGTTCAGATGGTGAAACCGTCTACTTTCCATCAAACCTGATTGAAAACCTGTTTGTTAGCAACGGCATGAGTGCAGGCAACAATCTGCAAGAAGCTCAGGTACAGTGCTTATCAGAGATCTTTGAGCGTGCCGTCAAAAGGCAAATCATCGAAGAGGAAATTATCCTCCCTGACGTGCCGACACAAGTCCTGGAGAAATATCCGAGTATTCTTGAAGGCATCAAAGCGCTTGAAGCTCAGGGTTATCCTGTTGTTGTGAAGGACGCCTCTCTCGGCGGCCAATTCCCCGTTATGTGTGTGACTCTGATGATCCCACGCACCGGCGGTGTATTCGCTTCATTCGGTGCACACCCCAGTTTTGAAGTTGCCTTGGAGCGCAGTTTGACAGAGTTGATGCAAGGGCGCAGTTTTGAAGGCCTGAACGACCTCCCCCGCCCGACCTTCAACTCTGCTGCTGTGCAGGAGCCGGAAAACTTTGTTGAACATTTCATTGATTCAGCTGGTGTCGTCTCATGGCGCTTCTTTAGTGCCAAGCAGGATTACGCGTTCTGCGAATGGGATTTTTCTGGCACAACTGAAGAAGAAGCCGGCCGCCTGTTCGGCATCTTGGAATCTATCGGAAAAGAATCCTATATGGCTGTCTTTGACACGCTCGGCTCCAGCGCATGCCGAATTTTAGTGCCTGGTTATTCTGAAGTCTATCCGGCGGAAGACTTGATTTGGGACAACACCAACAAGGCCTTGGACTACCGCGAAGATATCCTGAACATTCATTCGCTCGACGACGAAGCCCTCACTGCTTTGGTCGAGCGTTTGGAAGAGAGTCAACTAGACAACTACACCGACATGAAAACCCTGATCGGGGTTGAGTTCGATGAAAACACCGTTTGGGGCCAACTGACGATTCTTGAACTAAAACTTCTGATTTATCTCGCCATTGGTGATCTCGAAGAAGCCATCGACCGTGTCGCTGTTTTCTTACAATTCAACGAGAACACAGTTGAACGTGGTTTGTTCTACCAAGCCGTTCATGCCGTGCTGGAAATCGCTTTGGATGAGGACTTAGAATTCGAAGACTTCAGCCACAATCTAAACCGAATGTTCGGCGAGGAGATGATGAAGTCTGTGGTCGCAACAGTGAACAGCGAAGATAAGTTCTTTGGTTTGACCAGGACTTCAATGAAACTTGAAGGACTGGATCGGCATGTAAAACTGATGGAGAGTTACAAGAAACTCCATCAAGCACGCGCCACGATAGCGGCGGCCTAAATGTAAGCCGCCGCCTCAGTAACTAAGGCCAGACTGGCTAATTTGAATTAGTTCCGACTTAATCTGACATAGTAGTCCTTCCAGCTAGCTGGAAGGACTACGTTCGGCTCTTGAAGGAGCCAGCCGTTTCCGGTTTTGATGTAGGTGCAAACCAAAAACATCAAACAAAGGAAACTA
>CAJQQZ010000092.1 GCA_905480575.1 uncultured Alphaproteobacteria bacterium
AGCAGCCCGTTTTATTCGCTACTGCGATGCTTTCAACATACCTATTGTCACACTGGTAGATGTACCAGGGTTCTTGCCGGGCACATCACAGGAGTACGGCGGCATTATTAAGCATGGTGCAAAACTGCTGTTCGCCTATGCGGAATGCACCGTGCCTAAAGTGACGGTTATCACACGCAAAGCCTATGGTGGTGCCTATGACGTGATGGCATCTAAACACCTTCGTGGTGATGCCAACTATGCTTGGCCGCGCGCAGAGATTGCTGTTATGGGCGCGCAGGGCGCTGTTGAGATTATCTTCCGCAAGGACATGGATAATCCGGACGAGATAGCGAAGCGGACCGAAGAGTACAAAGAAGCTTTCGCCAACCCTTATGCGGCGGCAAAGCGTGGTTATATCGATGATGTTATCATGCCTCATGGTACACGCAGGCGTGTTTGCAAAGCTCTACGTATGCTCAAGAACAAAAAATTGACAAATCCTCCTCGTAAACACGGCAATATTCCTCTGTAGGGACGGATCAAGCCGTGCCCTGCGATTATTTTCAAGTAGGGTGTAGAAATGAATAAAATTGCCGTTGGTCTCGCGACATTTCTGTTGGTTGGGATCGTCGCGGTTATTGCTGTTCCTTTGCTCATTGATTGGCAAAAGCATGAGCCTACTCTCTCAAGATTGATTGGTGAAGGCCTTGGGCTGGATGCTGACATTGCTGGCGACATAAAGCTGGCCTTGTTGCCTCGCCCTGTGTTCGTTCTCGACAACGTGAGCCTTAGAAGCCCTGTAACTGGCAAAACTATTGTCACAGCTAAAAGAATAAAGGGAGAACCGCAATTCTGGGGCCTGGTTACTGGTGAACTGAAACTTGACGAAATCAAGCTTAGCGGTGCCAAGATTGACTTACGTGGTGAAGAGTTGCCGTTTGATTACCCTTTGCTCAATTGGATACAGGGCGGTGAGGCACAGTTGGGCACACTGTCGTTTAGTGTTCAAAATGTGGGCCTCGAAAACTCCACGTTGCTTTGGGCGAGCACGAATCAAATACTGCATCGTTTGGATAACATTACCCTATCTTTGACAGCAGGGCAGGCAACTAGTCAAAGTATCTTGTCGGCCGAGTTCACAGCATCGAAAATAGCTCATCGATTGGAGCTAAATGTCGGCCCTTTAGTTAAATCTGATAGCCAACGATCAGTGGTTTCTCGCCATATTGAATTTGAGCTCGTGGATGAAACAAAGCAGCAAGCGATGGAGTTGTCCGGCGCTCTTCTTTTAGACAGATTAGATCGTAGCGGGCTTGGAAGTTTGAGTTTTGAGGGCGCAGTCAATGGCAATGGTGTGCCCTCAGCTTTCGGTCTTACAGAAATTGATCCCGAACTGAGATTCCCCGCCAGTGACATTGAATACCAATCAGATGTCAAAATAGATCATTCTGGCGCGAGTTTTTCTGGCGGTAAAGTAGGATTAAAAGGGGCGATTTTCAATACTGAAGCTTATCTTTCCTATACTGGCCGTCCAGTTGTAGAGGCGTCGCTCAAAGCTGATCGACTTGGCTTAGAGGGATTAGAAAGCGAGTACAAATGGCATCAGATTGAAAGATGGTTGGATGATCTCCGTTATCTTTTTGCCAGCAATGACTGGATAGATCTCAGGTTTACCTTAGCCATTGAAAAAATGTGGTTGGGAGACGCGCCATTAGGCCGTGTTAATGCTGCGATCAACTACCTGGATGGTGTCGTCCTTGATTCAGAACTAACCATTAACCAAAGCGGTAGGCATGACCTTCGAATTGACAACTTGACCTTTGAACCAGCTTCACGTTATTGGGCGGCTGAGTGGTCTTTAGGATCGCTGAATCTGGCAAAAGCACTTCGGCCCTTTTGGCCGGTGTTAAGTGCGGCCGTTCCTTTGGGCCAGATGACTGATTTCCACTCAGAGGGGCGTTTTCGGATTTCAAACCACGATCTGTTACTTGAGGTGACACAAGGGAAGTTCGATAGCAGCGAGTTGTCAGGGCATTTGAAAAAAAACCTGTCAACAGTGGGTGACATTGCAGCATTTGTTCAAATTGATCGATTAGATCTGGACAGCTTTTTGCCGAGCGATCAGGACGTGGCTGCGATGTCACCCAGTTACTTGTCTCCCCTGGTTTCGACGGTATTGAAACGCATGTCTCAGGTTCCTTCTAGCCAGTTAGATTTCTCGGTCTCGGAAGCCGTGTGGTTGGGACAACGCCTTAAATCACCCAGATTACTTTTGGCTGCGGACAGCGAAGGCAGTGCCGAGTTGAGTTTTATTTCAGAAGATATTTCAGGCGTAGAGGCCAGTGTCTCGGTATCTTCTCAAAATGACAGCGAGGGTACACACGGACTCTCCGGCATCGCGGTATCTTTAAGAGAAAATAGCGACAGTGCGAATCTACGTCCCTTTGTGACGTCTTGGATGCCTTCACTGGGAATCGCTGGGTCGGCTCTATGGAATCTACCGATTTCGCTGGGTGTAAGTATTAACAGAGATGCGAAGGGATGGCGGCTTGATGCCGAAAGCCAAGGCGACAAGGGGAATTGGTCTTTAACATCGAGGGTAGATGAATTGATGCCGATCGCCGGTCTCGATGGTGACTGGAGGCTAGAAAATATGAAATTGTCAAATTTCGTTGATCTGGAAACGGCAGGGTTGGACGATAAGTTTTCAGGAAAGGGCAGTTTGGTTGGCGCAAAGTTGGGAGACATCACTGTTGACGGAAAACTTGGTTTTTCTGATAGTGATTTGAAACTGAACGGTGCGATCAGCGTGAATGAAGGTGAAGTCCAAACGTTGGATTTGGCTTATGACCTGACCAGTGATCAAAGTCAGGCGGCCTCGAGTTTATCGAGTTTCTTGGGCGGTAAACAACAGCTAGAAATTTCAATTGCTGGCCAAATCAAACTAACGGAAGATTTGAAAGAATTGACCGTCGAAAAGAATAGCCGTATCGGCGCGACTGACTTGGAAGGAGCCTTTTCTTACCGTACAGCCCGTGAGGAGAATTTGAGTCCTGCCGCATCAATCGAATTTCTGGCAGATGAGTTGAATGTCAGTGACTTACCAGCGTTACAAGAGAGACTTGCTAGAGGAACCGCATGGTTGGAATTACCAGATGCAACTTTTAATCTTTCGGTTGAACGTTTCTCTATAATGAATGAAACAATCCAAGACTTGAAAGTCGAAGGCACGTTAAGCCAATCTAAAGTCTCGGGGAGTAGCTTTGTCGGCGAGTGGCTGGGTGGTGCGCTACAGGGGCGTTTCCTTTCTGACTTGAGTAGTTCGCCGCATTGGAACCTTTCTGTTAGCGGGGTAGATCAAGCATTCAACAACAAACTCGGTCCGATTGAACTAATTGGCCAAGGCAGTTTTCAAGCTGAATTTGGTGGACGTGGCCTCACTAAGACCCAGGTTCTATCCAGTTTATCAGGGAAATTCGCTTTTGATGCTGTGCCAGCTTTGTTCGTTGAAAGCCCAGAGGCTGTTGTCTCTTGGCTGGAGGATGAAAGTGAGCTGACCCTCTCCGATAGAGAAGCTGAAATCATCGCTGATCTGATGGCTGAATCCTTTGCCAATGCGGTGGCAGATGTTGATGGAAAAATCAGTCTATCTGGCACTAAGGCAAGGTTGACGTCGTTCAATCTGAACCAGGCTGGCTTTAGCCTCAAGGCCAATGGAGCACATGACTTTGAAAACAGAGAGACAGAGTTTTCTGCCAATGTCGTTACAACAAAAGACAAGCAGATCCCGGAATTTTCGCTCCAGGGAGCAGGGAAATGGCCAACCCCGACATTGAAGTTTTTTGGCAAAAGGTTCTTAGAGGATTAGTCGCCTTGCTCCAAACTCTTGGAGAGCAGTTCATCAAGCACCAATAGCCTTAACGCACTGGAAAGATTGGTTTTTCTGCTCTCGTCAACCTCTGTCACCAACGCATTAAGAGACATCTTGCGACGAACGGCAATCAACTTGACCTGTCCCCAAAATGCTTGCTCCAAGGACACAGAAGTACTGTGCCCTCGGATCAAAATCGAACGCTTTCTTATTTGGCTGTTGTGGCTCTCCTTAGGAGAGTTTTCTAGGGCCAATCATATTCTCCGGTTTGACCCAAGCATCAAACTGTTCTGCAGTGAGAAGGTCGAGGTCTATTGCTGCGGCTTTCAACGTGGTGTTTTCAGCAAAAGCTTTTTTAGCGACTTTGGCGGCATTGTCGTACCCGATGTGCGGGTTCAAAGCAGTGACCAGCATCAATGAATTTTTCATCAGTTCATCAATGCGCTCTTTGTTGGCCCCGATGCCCTCAACACAGTTTTCGCGGAATGAATCACAGGCGTCGGCCAACAAGTTGCACGAGGTCAGCAGATTGTAGATCATCATCGGCTTAAAGACATTGAGTTCAAAGTGCCCCGTTGCTCCAGCGATTGTGACAGCCGTGTGGTTTCCCATTACCTGAGCACAGACCATGGTCATGGCTTCTGCTTGCGTTGGATTAACCTTGCCTGGCATGATGGAAGAGCCCGGCTCATTGGCGGGAAGGGCCAGCTCACCGATGCCACAGCGTGGGCCGGAACCCAGCATTCTAATGTCATTGGCAATCTTCATCAGTGAGGTTGCAACGACGTTATAGGCTCCGGAGGTCTCTACGACGGCATCATGGGCTGCCAACGCCTCAAATTTGTTCTCAGCTGTCGTAAAGTCGATGCCTGTGATCTGGCAAACCTCGGTTGCGAACTTTTCCGCAAAACCTTCAATAGCGTTTAAGCCAGTGCCAACAGCAGTTCCACCCTGAGCCAACTGGGATAGTCGGGGCAGGCTTCCCTCAATACGTGCAACACCAAATTCAATCTGCTTAGCGTAGCCAGAGAACTCCTGGCCTAACGTCAGAGGAGTGGCGTCCATGAGATGAGTTCGACCAATTTTGATAATGTCGTTAAACTCTTGAGCTTTGTCGTCCAGCGCCTTGTGAAGCGCTTTCATGGAAGGAACCAGCGAGTTGCGCGCTTCCATCACACCGGCGATATGCATAGCAGTGGGGAAGGTGTCGTTGGAGGATTGCCCCATGTTGACATGGTCGTTGGGATGGACCGGCGATTTGCCCCCACGAGTTCCGGTTAGGATCTCGTTGGCGCGACCGGCGATTACCTCGTTCGCATTCATGTTGGATTGAGTACCAGAGCCTGTTTGCCAAACAACCAGTGGAAAATGTTCCGTTAATTCACCGCTGGCGACTTCTTGCGCTGCCTGGATGATAGCAGGTGCAATGTCATCTGGCAGTACACCCAAGGAGTGGTTGGTTTTGGCCGCAGCTAGCTTTTGGATACCGAGCGCTCGAACAAGAGGTTCTGGCATCTTTTGACCGCCGATCTTGAAATTCCCAAGTGAGCGCTGCGTTTGCGCGCCCCAATAGCGATCTGCCTGGACTTCCAATTCACCCATTGAGTCGCTTTCAATTCTGATGGATGGATTAGTTGTCATGCTCTTGGTCCTCTAAAGTAAAATGTGTGGGTAGTAATTAGGGCTAGTGTTAATTGATTGCAAGTCGACCCTCAAAGAGGTGAGAATTTGACACAGCAATTCGAGAAGCTAGCCTTGGTTGACTAGATTGATCGTTCCTTAGTAGCGTGCACTGTGATTGAAAACGCCGGGAAGAAGAACAAGTTTCATCGGTGAGAACTAAAAAATTTATGTTAAATTTCAAGCTATTGTGTCTTGTTTGCCCGGAAAGCCTGACGTTTTGTCCTCAAAGCGACACATCTAATAGTATTTGCCCCCTAAATTGAGGGGTATCTAAATTTCGTGCGGCTGGCAAAGTGAAGGAGTGTTCCTTCTCGAGAACACGAACATAGGTAAGGAGGAAAATTACCATGAGACTTTCAACAAGTGTTATCGCAGCAGCATTTGCTGTAGCGACAAGTTTCGCCGCATCCTCAGCCATGGCTGATTCATGCTTCTGGATGTCCACTGACGCTGGCAATCCTTGGGTGGCTGCACCACAGGGTAACGTCGATAAGGACGAGTGTTTCAACCTCGATAGCTGTGACGGCGGAAATGGTGCCTCAGGCGGCGGTTGCTACAAGTGGGCTGCAAGTGCAGATGCTCCTCGCGACCCTTGGTACGCATGTTTCTGGCTTTCTAACACAACCAACGAGTGGCAACCTGCCCCGCAGGGTGCTGTTAGTGAAGGCCAGTGCCAAGCACTCGATAGCTGTCAAAAAGGTGGCGGCGGCCAGTCAGGCGGCGGTTGTTACAAGTGGACGATCAGCGCGTCAGACCCACAAAATCAGTGGGACTAATGTAAGGTCCGGATGGGGGTTCGCCCCCATCCATCCCTTCAGTTTGGTATGAGTTACGCGGGCTTGGTCCGTGTTTGCGTTTACTAAACCCTTTACAGTTTCAAACAAAACTAGGGGAACCACAATGCAACGTTTTACCTCGGCTAGTCTTGTAGCTGTCGTCGCTCTGTTCTTATCCGTTGGCGCAACCAACGCAGCGGACAAAGTAAATCTCACTTACGTCGAAGAAGCACCTTCACCGATCGGAAAACTTACTCAAACCGATTTCGATAATATGGCGGCTTCTGATTTCACCCATTTCGTTTTCGCCTTCATCAACTTCTGTACCCCAGCAACAGGTGGCAACTTCACTTGCCCCGGCACCGATCCAGTTATCGTGTGGAACATCAAAGGAATAGATGATCCGAACGGTGCTGCAAAGGCGATGATGAAGGGGTTGGCCGATGCCGGAAAAACGATCTACGTCTCAATCGGTGGTGCTCAAAACGATGAAACCTGGTCGTATTTCGCGAATGCGACAACTTCTGAGCGAGCCACGGCCATGGCGAAGCTTGAGACTTTCATGACCGACTATCATGTCACTTGCATCGACCTTGACTTTGAAACCTCTAGCAACAGTGGTTACAACAACTTCGCTGCTGCTATTGCGAACAATTTGTCGCCAACACCACCTGTCTCGATAGCGCCCTACAATTGTGGGGGAAGCTCTGAATTGGTTTGGCAGTATTGTAACTTGGTGGGAGCTAGCAAGATCAGCCCGACCTTAATCAACCGCCAATACTATGCTGGCGGTGCGCAGTGTGAAGGTTGGCCAGGACCGTCACCGAAAATGCCAAGCTTGGTAGCGGCTGCCATACAAACCGATTTGGGCACTTCCACTTGCCAAGACGGGAGTACAATCACAGTCACGCAGGCACAATTGAACCCAGGCCTCGCCACACTTAACACCGTGGACAACAACCGAAGCCAGGCCAATTGTGAAGCCTCGGGTACCGGCAATACAATGTATTCAGGATGCGCTGATATTGTGTCAACTTATGTGACTGCAAACCCTGATATAGGCGGTGCTGCTCTTTGGCAGTGGACCTCGTTGAAAGATCAGAAAGCCTACGCGAGTGAGATTAGTGCGGCGTTGGGAAACAATTCTTGCTTCTGGCTTTCTAACATCACCAACGAATGGGTTCCGGCCCCAGGAAACCCAACAACCAACAGCCAATGCCAAGCACTTGATAGTTGCCAATCTGGCGGCGGCGGTTTGTCGGGTGGTGGGTGTTATAAGTGGACTTTCAGTGCCTCTGACCCACAAAATCAGTGGAACTAAAACCCTCGGATGGAAGGGCGCTCCGATCCAGCCTTTCAGCCCTTTGAAGTCTGGGGTAGATAGAACTCGTGAACCATCAAAAATTGATAGTTGATTTTCACGAGGGAGAGACAGCGGTGCCACAGTGTTTTGATCAGTTTGTCATGGTGGACTGGAGTGCCGCGAACAAACGAAATCTGGGGAAAGACTCAATTTGGGTTGCTGTGTTGGAACAAGGCGTAATGCTTGATTGCTTCAACCTAGGGACAAGGCAGGCGGCGTTTGACTATCTTTTCGATCTGAGCGTCAAGAACCTAACGGAAGGTAAAAAGACTCTGATCGGTTTTGATTTTCCGTTTGGGTATCCGGCAGGGACAGCCGACTATTTCGCTTTAAAAGGTGATGGTAGGCCCTGGCATCGGATATGGCGGTTTCTTGAGCAGGATCTAAAGGACAGTTCGAGTAATCGGAGCAACCGTTTTGAGCTGGCATCAGAACTGAATAGACGCGGCGGCGCAGACGGTGGACCTTTTTGGGGGCATCCTGCCGGTCGTCAGTACGAGAGACTGGATATGCGTAAGCCAGCTCGGTCCGCAGTTTCTGAAACTCGCCTTGCTGATCGTTTGGTTCCTAAGGCTCAACCTGTTTGGAAACTAGCCTACAACGGGTCAGTCGGCAGCCAAGCGCTTACGGGAATACCACGGGTTCACCGGCTTCGTTTTCACCCAGCTCTTGAGAGCAGCGCTGTCGTTTGGCCATTTGAGAGGATAGACAACAAACCAATCGTGTTGGCTGAGATCTATCCTTCGTTCTGGAAGATGGATTTTAATGCAACCGAAATCAAAGATGCGCAGCAAGTGAAGGACGTTGTTAGTATTCTTGATGCGGCTCAACGCGATGGTAAGCTTCAGGAATGGCTCAACAGTCCTCTGAACCGTCAAAGAAAAGAAAGCAAAGCCATTCAAGAAGAAGAGGCCTGGATGCTCGGTCTTTAGACCTGCAATCCAGCTAATTTACGAATTAGTACCTGTTGAATAGACCGGCTGTTGCAACTGATAAGTTTGTGTCGATGGGTATTGCAAAGGGGCTTGCTGACTAGGCCATTGAGGTTTTGGAGCCAAGTAGCGTTGCCCGTTCGATGGGGAAGGTGCCGGGGCAGGTACAACAGGCTGAACGGGAGCCGCTTGCGGCTGAGGGGCATAGTAG
The DNA here is from genome assembly GCA_905480575.1 of uncultured Alphaproteobacteria bacterium. Taxonomy (GTDB): domain Bacteria; phylum Pseudomonadota; class Alphaproteobacteria; order UBA7985; family CAJQQZ01; genus CAJQQZ01. The sequence continues at coordinate 8,819 of CAJQQZ010000092.1, forward strand.
GTCTGCGTTGGTTGCGACACGGTCGGTTGCGGCGCTGGTGCTGTTCTCTGCGGCTGTGCAACAATAGGATTAGAGACAACGGGATTAGAGACAACTTGGCTGTATGTGAAAGCAGGACTAGCGGGTTGTCGTCCACCTGGATACTCGGCCGTTTTGGCTTCCAAGGCAATTCCGTTTTTGATGACGCGTTCGCTGACCAGATAACTTGCGCCCAACTCCCATTTGGCGAATTCTCTGAAAACAGGCAGGGCTGTGGATAGGTTCACTTGGCCTGCTTCATTGAAAAGCTGAAGATCGTCATCCAAAGATCTCCCTGCGGCTTTTGCTATCGCTGAAGCATAGGGTGTTGGGTTGTTGTGTCCTTTTGGGCAGTAAAGTACCGGCATCGCGCACTGCAAACCCTGAACATAATTTGAAGGTGGTCGGCTGTAGCTGTATTGCACAGGTCTGCTGTCGACATATCCAAGGTTAAGACCTGGCAAGGGCGCGTTGTTTGGTTGACCGATTGGACAGAAGCGTTGTGATCCCAAACAATCAGATGAAGGCGCGTAACGACTGATGATTTGGCGCGCTGTTCTGAGATTGTGCCTAAACCGATAGGATCTCATGATCCTTGTGAAGGCGCGTGCAGAAAACGTAGCATCCTTAAAGATCGCATGGTTCGCTGGATCTTTTGCGGTCTGGCCGACCCAACGGTCGCCTTTCGGTGTTTTTACACACCAATAGTTGTTGTGATGTATACAACGCTTACCGGGGCCTTTGAGTTCCACTGGAGTGAAAGAGGCCTTTTTGTAAGCCGTGGTGGGCTTTGAAGCCAAAAACTTATTGGCTGGTTTTATTTGCTTATTCTTAACATAAAGATCGTCGTGCACGATCCGTGGATTGGCACAAGTTGCAATTAGTAACAGGGCTGAAACTGGCAGTAGAGCCTTTGTAATCCCGCGCACGTCAAATCCAATTTATTAAGTAAAATCAGGCCGTTTTAAATTTGAAAGCATTATAGATCTTGGAGTCGCCGAAGCAAGCAGTTTTTAGAGTTTGCTTGATTAAGGATCGCTTCGAAAAGCAATCACGATTCGATGAAATCATCGCTCTTATCTTGCTTCTTAAATCTCTATCCGTCTTTAATGCCGATAAGCTATTGCCTTTTATGGAGTGAGATTGTGGCCAAATTTAAGATTCGCACATTGTTAACAACTGTTTTTCTTGTGTTGGGGGCTTCGACGACCATAGCAGACGAGGCCGATGTTATGAAGGTTACTATGGGGCTGTTGAAAAAAGCCATATACAGGACGATTAGGTGCCTGAGTATGGCATGATTGGCCGAGATATCATAATCTGGAACGCCATCCCCATTGTGAAGATTTCAGTTCCCCTGAAAGCACGTCGCGGCTCAATTTGACGATAGATGGCGACTATCAGTACGAAATAGGCCGTTGCGAGCCGTTTGAGGTTGATGGCCGCAGCCGTCAACCAGGCTTGGATAGCCATGTTGGCAATGCCTCTACGCACCGCTCGATTGAGGCCGTGGCAGGCTTTTGCTTCGCCATGAAGACCCTCAACACGGAAACGGTGGGCATTATATGCCGCTCTGTCCTGCGGC
>CAJQQZ010000093.1 GCA_905480575.1 uncultured Alphaproteobacteria bacterium
CAAACAACACCCATCATAGGTCTCAATGACGGACAATGTCTTCTGGCCCCTGCAGAGGCCAGAAGACATACCCAAAAATCAAACAAACTGGCCTACTTTTGCTCCGCCCCAATGGCAGACTTTTACTCCGCCGTTGACAGATTGAAGGTAAGTTGGTTGATGGCCTGCGGGCTGTGGCCGCGCAAATGACCATGGACGAGCTTCATGAAAATCGTGCAAGCTTCGTACAGGAAGTGCAAAACGCCATCTCTGAGGATTTGCTAAAGAATGGTTTGGAACTTGAGGCCGTGTCGTTGACGGCACTGGATCAGACGCCGTTTGAATCTCTTGATGAAAACAACGCCTTTAACGCGGTTGGTATGCAAAAGCTCGCAGCTGTTATCGCAACGTCTCGCAAGCAACGCGCAGAGATCACGGCTGAGGCTGATGTGTCGGTCGCGCGATCGGAAATGGAAGCAGAGAAACTGAAGTACCAGATCGAGCGAGATCAGAAGGAAGCCTCAATCGAGCAAATTCGTGAAATTCAAACCTTGCAAGCTCAGCAAGAAGCGGAGATAGCCCGCAACCAAGAGGCCTCGGATCAGGCTAAAGAGCAAGCCCGTATTGAGCGTGAGCGGGCTGTTAGAGCATCCGAGATCGAACGTGAGCGCATGATCCGTGAAGCGGAAATCAACAAAGAACGTGAGCTGGAAGTTGCCGATCAAGAGCGCCAGATTATCATCGCGAGAAAATCGGAGGAAGAAAGCCAAGCTCGCGCTTCCGCTGATGCCGCCCGTGCTGATGCTATGAAGGCATCTGAAGCCATTGAGACCGCCAGAGCGGTAGCCGAGGCAGAACGTTTGAAGCAGATCGCTTTAATCGAAGCGCAAAAACAGGCTGAGCGTGAAGCGACGGCTATCCGGTTGGCTGCACTAGCAGAGAAAGATGCCGCAGCAGACCGTGCATCAGCTAAGATGGAAGAAGCACAAGCAGACGCCAATGCAACCAAAATTCGAGCAGAAGCCAAGAAAGCAGACATGCTTGCCACGGCGGAAGGCCAAACTGCGATCGCGAACTCTGAAAACGAACTGAGTGAAGAAATCATTGCGATGAAGGTTCGCCTAGCCAGTCTTGAGGCTATGCCAGGAATCATTGCTGAGATGGTTAAACCTGCTGAGAAGATTGACTCGATCAAGATCCATCAGGTTACGGGTCTTGCCCAGCCCAGTGGTGGCGCAGGCTCAGGAACGGGCGCTGGTAACAACGGCACCCCTGTTAACCAAGCAATGGACTCAATCCTAGGCATGGCTTTGCAAATGCCAGCGATAAAATCACTCGGTAAAGAGCTGGGTATCAGCATGGAAGATGGTTTGGCTGGTGTTGTGGCTGAGAACATCGTCTCTGGTGCGCCAAAGGTGAGCGGACCAGCCGCGAAAGAAGCCGTTGATGCAGCCAGTGCAGTGAAGAAGGCAGGCGGTGGAGCTTCAACCAAGGCCTAACACCAAAGGCCATCATTCAATTTGGTGAAACGGGATCCCGGGCCTTCGCCTGTGGGTCCTGTTTTTGTTTGAGCAGGGATAGGCACAACCAGATGAGCCGAGTGAATAGCTGCGTCTCATAACGTATCGTAATTTGGTCCGGCAAATAGGCTACCGCTCTTGATCACATTCATCCGCCAACAAAAATACCCGCCGGAAAATCATTCAGGCGGGTACAATCGTTCTTTTGGAAAGAAGTAGGGGCTTTCTAGTAGCCCTCACGCTCCATACGCTTGCGAAGCACTTTACGGTAGCGGCGGACGGCTTCAGCTTTTTCGCGCTTACGCTTTTGAGAAGGCTTCTCAAAGTGGCGGCGCAGCTTCATTTCACGGAACACGCCTTCACGCTGGAGTTTCTTCTTAAGGGCGCGGAGGGCCTGGTCTACATTATTGTCGCGAACGCTTACTTCCACTGGGGTACAATCCTAGTTAACTTCAGTTCCAAAAACAAACGGCTCAAAGCGCACCAGATGGTGCCGACTGCTGAGCCGATCAATTGCGGGGCTTCTACCACCCTCATTTCCCTTTGTGAAGCTTAGAATCAGGGAAAACTCCAGAAAATCACCGTCTTTGATGCCGCAATGATGTAACAGGGTGTAGCAGACTTGGATTCTTCCGCGAAAGCCATTATTTGAGAGCTATGAAGATAACAGAGAACCACAAAACACTGATAACTGCTGCGATTCCAGAGATTGCTTTCGACGGCTGGACTTTCAAAGCTTTGGATAGAGCGGCAGAATCGATTGGGATGAACCCACTGTTGGCGCGGGATTATTTTCCGCGTGGCGCTGAAGATATGATTCGCGTTCATTCCACGCTGGCTGATGAGGCTATGGTGACGGCAGTTGCCGCTGACCAACTCTCGGCAATGGGTGTCAAGGAAGGCATTGCGGCTCTATTGATGACACGGTTCAGAGCGCATCAGGACTCTCGGGAAGCTGTCAGAAGGGCGATTGCTATCCTTGCGACGCCAACGAAGACTGTTCTGGCGAGTAAACTGGTATTCAAAACAGTTGATGCCGTTTGGGAGGCCGTGGGTGACGTTTCTCAGGACTACAACTATTACAGCAAGAGAGCTTTGCTGGCGGCAGTGTATAACGCAACGCTGTTGATCTGGTTGGATGATCAAAGCGAAGACTTGAGAGACACAAAGGCCTTCCTGGACCGTCGTTTGTCTGGTGTTGTTTCAACTTTTGGGCGGATCGGCAACTTGCGCTCAGGGCTCCAGAAGCATTTTCCTAATTTGCCCGACCCATTGGCATGGATCAGAGCGCCGCGTTGAAGTCGGTCGCATTAAGAGGAGTCAACCTTTGAGAGCTATTGGAACAATCTGCGTTCTTCTCGTGATGTGGGCCAATACAGCGGTTGCTCACGACATCGACACAGGTTTCTATTTTCGCCTGTCGACCCAGTTTCGTGGGCCAAGCATGAACCTCGATGTTTACAATGGCGGGCCGAAGAACAATCTCACGCATCTGGTACCTGCAGCGAATGTTTCTGGTCAGTACTGGCGTTTGATTGATGCTGGGAATGAAAACTATCGCTTCACGACCATGTTCCGAGGCAAGAACATGTGCCTCGATGTTTTCAACGGTGGCGCGCGCAACAACCAGGTGCATTTGGCCCCTTGCGCCAATTACTCAGGCCAGTTGTGGCACCTGGACCCCAAAGGGCGCTGGTACAAGCTTTCATCTCAGTTACGAGGCGCTAAGTTCTGCCTCGACATTTTCAATGGCGGACGAGACAACAACCAGCCACACCTGACGAACTGTGCGAATTATTCCGGCCAGTTCTGGCTGTTGAAACCCACGAGCAAAAGGGTACCGTGAGTTGTTCTGAGTGAGTTACACCAACGCCAAGGGCTTTTGACTCATTGGGGTTTGTGGACGCGGAATTCACTAAATTTGATAAAATTTAATGAATTCAAGGACTAGCGACCAAGTGGGAGCGCAGCCTGCGCGGCGCTTGAGCGCAAACTAAAGGCAAGCTTTCAGTTTGCATTGGTATTAGTCCTCGTTATTTAGTCTCTTTTGGGCAGCAAATAGTTCACATGGCCCATTTTACGGCCCGGGCGTGATTCAGCTTTGCCGTAGAGGTGGAGCTTTGCATTTGGTTCTGCCAAGTAAGCTGCCCAATCATCTGCTTCGTCACCAATCAGGTTTTTCATTTTGGTTGGCGTGATAATGGAAGTATCACCGAGCGGCAGGTTACAGACCGCACGCACGGCCTGTTCGAACTGGTCCGTCTGACAACCATCCATCGACCAATGGCCCGAGTTGTGCGGGCGGGGGGCGATCTCGTTAATTATAACGCGGTCATCGTTTGTGACGAACATCTCAACTGCCAACAAACCTTCCAGTTTTAAGGCAGCGGCGATCTTCTTTGCGGCGTCGAGGGCGCGGTCGACCACTTTCTGTGAAGCAGAAGTTGGAACCGTGCTGGTGTCGAGAATATGGTTCTTGTGAACGTTCTCTGCTATCGGGAAGAGGGATTGTTCACCCGCTGGACTCTGCGCTATCAGCACGGAGATCTCAGACTCAAATGACACAAAGCCTTCCAGGATCACAGGCGCACCGGCCATATCTGCAAAGGCTTGCTCGATCTGGCTTTCGTCTGTGATCTTCACCTGGCCTTTGCCGTCATAGCCAAAGCGGCGAGTTTTTAGAATAGCTGGTAAGCCGATGTCACTAACAGCAGACTTCAGATCGTCGAGTGTCGCGATATCCGCAAAAGGCGCGGTCTCCAAGCCGAGATCCAGAAACAGCTTCTTTTCAAACAGACGGTCTTGTGAGGTATGCAGAACTTCTGCATTGGGGCGAACAGGGCTCTTGGCGTTCAGCAATTCGACGGTGGCATCGGGGATGTTCTCGAACTCATAAGTCACAACGTCAACAGCCTCAGCAAAGGAAGCCAGCGCCGTTTGGTTGTCGTAGGCCTCAATGGTAGCTTGATCCGTGACTTGCGACGTGGGGCAGCCGGCCTCCGGACAATAGACGTGTGTCTTGTATCCCAACCTGGACGCCGCCAGCGCGAACATGCGGCCCAGTTGACCACCGCCTAAAATGCCAATGGTTGAGCCAGGGGCAAATCTCTTGCTGGATGACATCAGGCTCTATTCCTCGTCTGGCGCTTCGCCAACGCTCTCGGTTTGATTGGTTCTGAAAGCATCGTAGCGCGCGGCCAATTCGGCGTCCTGCAGCGCTAGGATCTCTACCGCGAGGATGCCCGCGTTTTTGGCGCCAGCGTTGCCAATCGCTAGAGTTGCGACCGGAACGCCGCCGGGCATCTGTACAATGGAAAGCAGACTGTCCATGCCTTTTAAGGCCTTACTCTCAACCGGAACACCCAGCACTGGCAAAGGGGTCATAGCCGCCGCCATCCCGGGCAGGTGAGCCGCTCCACCTGCGCCAGCGATGATCAGTTGCAGTCCGCGTTCTTTGGCAGAGTTCGCATAGCTGTACAGCCGGTCCGGAGTGCGGTGAGCCGAGACGACCTTGGTCTCAAAAGGCACAGCCAATTCTGTCAAAACGTCGGCGGCGTGTTGCATGGTGGGCCAGTCAGACTTGCTGCCCATGATGATCCCGACTTTGGGGGTGACTTCAGTGCTCATGCGGTGCTTTCATTGAATGCGCTTAGGCGAGGGTTAAGCGATGATATCGGGCCTGAGTTCCATCTCGATCTTTGAAATCTTGTCTTTCAAACCCAGCTTTCGCTTCTTCATGCGATTGGCTTGTAACTGGTCAAAGGGGACTTCCTCGGTCAGGCGCTCGATGATGTCGTTGAGGTCTTTGTGTTCTTCTTTCAACTGCGCGAGCTTGGCCTCGAGCACCCGTTTGTGGGTCTGCTCTGCACTCAAGAAATGCTTATCGTCGCCGATATCAGGCATGGTCGCCAAAGACAGTTGTTCCTGGAAAGGCGGTCTTCTACCTCAGTTTCCCCGTGGGGTCATTCAAAATTCACCTCAATCAAAGATAAAATTCCCCCAAATTAGGGTGTTTTACTTGATAAGACCCCCAATAATCACAATTTCTACTTGGCAGGACGATGAAAATCGATTTACCATTAAATCAGGGGAAATCAGATCGTACGAGAAAAAGCGACTTATTTAGTTGGATTTAATCAAATTGTTTATTGTTAACCTATCGTAAAAGGAGATGTCTATGTCGATAGCAGCCCATGCAGAAGCCCTGAAAAGCAAACATATCCAGCTAGAAGGAGAAATCGAAAATGAGCTCAAACGACCGCATCCCGACGATATACAGATACAATCGTTAAAACGAAAAAAGCTACAGATTAAGCAAGAACTGGCGTCCATGAGCGCCTAAGTTCAGCTCGGCTGAATAGCCTGAGACAGAAAGAAAGGGGTGCCAAGCGTGCCCCTTTTTTTGGTTTTGGTTGGGGGGCTCTGCGGCGCGTTTTCACTGGATTGAAACCTGATAAAGAAACTCAGTAAGCTGAAAATGAAAAATGACACAACTAGTTATCATTCGCGGGAATTCAGGGTCTGGTAAAAGCACGGTAGCCCGAGAAGTTCGAGAGAAACTGCCAGGCAAAATTGCTTTGATTGAGCAGGACTATTTTCGACGAATTGTGCTCAAAGAAAAAGATAGCGCAGAAAACACGGATATTATTGTCTTGTTAGATCAAACGGTTCGCTTTGCAATTGCGCGAGGATACACTGTCATACTCGAAGGCATCCTCTCATCTAAGAAGTATGGTGAAATGTTGCGTCATCTAGCAAATAAATTCGAAACAGCAGTGCTCTATATGGATGTGTCGCTTGAAGAGACGCTGATCCGCCATCAATCAAAATCCAACGCACACGAGTTTGGTGATCAGAAAATGAGGGAATGGTACCTTGAGAGAGATTTTCTCGGTGTTGTTGGAGAAGTGGTTATTCCTGAACAATCGAGTTTGAAAACAACTATCGACCGAATTGTCGGTAAGTTGAAAGCTTTCGAATAGTTCTGTCCGAAACATGACCGCGGGAGGACTGGAAAGATAGTGTAAGCGCCACAAAAAAGGGCCCCAAACAGAGCCCTTTTCAAATTCAGATACTAAGAAAGTTCTCTTAGTTGTCGCCGCCGAATAGGCCTTCGGGCAGCGTGAAGGCAGCGTGCTTTTCTTCCTCTTGGACTGGGGCTTTGACGCCGCCATTGTCTTTCACTGCTTTCTCAACGGAAGCAGCGAGATCTGATTGCTGGCAAAGACCGAGCAAGACAGGATCACGAGGGCGGATTTTGGAGGAGTTCCAGTGCGTTCTGTCACGGATCGCGGCAATCGTTGTTTTGGTTGTACCGATCAGCTTGATCACCTGGCTGTCTTTGAGCTCTGGGTGATTGCGCAGCAACCAAGCGATGGCGTCCGGCTTTTCCTGACGTTTCGCGATAGGTGTGTAGCGTGGACCCTTAGAGCGCTTTTTCGGTGCAGGGATGTCGCTCTTGGCGAGCTTCAAACGAGCCGTTGGATCAGCCGAACAACGGTCAATTTCTTCACGTGTCAGCTGGCCATTGATGATTGGGTCACGGCCAACGATTCCCATGGAGACATCACCGTCTGCAATACCCTTAACCTCTAGCGGGTGGGCACCACAGAATTCCGCAATTTGGTCGAATGTGAGAGCGGTATTTTCCACCAACCAAACGGCGGTGGCTTTTGGCATTAAGGGTTTGTCCATGGATTCCTCTGACAATCAGGAGATATGTGTAGCGGCCAGGGCTTGTGGTTAACAGCGGCACCTGACGACGTTTGGCTGTATATAAGCAAAGCGACGGTCGATGCCAAGCTTTTGTCTGGGATTTATCCTGTGATCGTGAATTATCCGGTGTCAGGGGCTAGATCGCTGCTCGACGAGGGAAGGGATGTTCTTCCACGTCTGGCAAATCTGCATAGGGAGAAGGGACTTCCCTGGTTAGACTACCGATCTGGTCAGGCATGCTGTGGCTTTCGACTCTATCATAATGCTCCTGCCTTTCTTCGGCAAAGACCGGATCGCAAACCGTTTTCAAGGATTGGACAACAGCCTGTGTTGAGGCGTCCTGTTCAATCGGCAGGGAAGGCAAGGACACCTCGAGCAGCAGAGCAACAGTTTTGAGTGTCGAAACAACCGCTTGGTCCATATCTCCGGACTTTGCTTGCTTCTCAAAACCCTCTGAGATCGTGCCCCACAGCTTGCCTGGGACGATTGATGCCACGTGCTCGCCGACGATGAAGAAAAGGCGTTTCTGGTTTTCACAAAGATAGAGCAGCACATTGAGGCGACGGTCCTCATCTCTGTCGGACAGGCCTCGAAATTGCTGCACGGCTTCCGACTGCAGGCTTTCCTGTTGATCACCACCGATTTCGCGCTGGTAATGCCAAAAAGTTAGACCGGTAAAAGTCAGGATAGCCGTTCCGATCTGAGCCAGGGCAACGATCCAAATCGGCAAACCGGCCAATATTGCAATCGTTCCTGTCAACAAAGTAATGAGCGCAAGGGCCATAAAGCTGTATCGCTTGCTTCGATCCTTCACGTGATCAGTAGGCTTTGTCATCAATCTCAAGCGGACAACCGTCTTCTCAGCGGTTTGCTGGCAGATTGAACGAATTTCTTGGATAGCGTCATTTGAGAACTGTGTCATTTTCTCTCTCCTATCACCACGAAGTGGAGGCTAAGCGACCGCCGAAGCCGACAGGTCGAAGATCTGATTTCTCGGCTTGGCGTCTGCGGTTCACGAGGCTGTTTGACAAGCTTGGTATCGCAAAGCCCAAAAGCGCCAGTGAAAGCCCGAGCAAAACAATGAGAAGCCATTCCCAACGGGCAAGAGTGAACTGTGCCAGATTGTTGGTCAGGCTGGCCTCAGCGCCAGAGGTTGTCTTGGCAAAGCCGGGCAGCAAACTGTCACTGGCTGGCATTGCCGCTCTGTCGGCCAGCACGTTTGCCGCTGCATCTAAACCGCGGGAAAGGCCAGCAGAGAAGTCGGCCTTGCTGAAATATGGGAGCATGACTTCTCTTAAGATCCGGTCTTGCTTTTCAACGGTGAACAGAGGCTTGGCTTTTGGATTTAGCTGCCAACGCACTTTGCCCGCGCTGGGTGACAAAATGAGGAGCACTGTCGCCGGATCGTTGGCAGCATTCATGTGCCAGTGCGCCAGCAGCTCACGCCCGTAATCCTCGATCTTCTGCTCTCCCAGTCCATTGGTGGTGTGAACCAAGAAGCGGATGTTGGTCAGGCCTTCGTAGTCCAACAACCGGAGCCCCAAAATGGCTTCGTCATTGGGGTCGATGACGCGGGCCTCGTCAGAGACCACACCTGAATAGTTAGGAAAAGCAAGCGCGTTGAGAGGCGCAGCTACGAGAATAGCAAAGGCCGACATTAAAATAGCCGGCAGAGCAAGAAGCTTCATTTGAATAACTTAAGAATAAATTAAATAATAATTTCAAAGCCATATACCAATTCTTTAAACAATTCTAGTAAAAGATTCGCATCTGATGAATCTAGGGGGGTTCATTTGCACAGGAAAAGGCCTTAGATTGGCTTCTTGAGAAGGCTGTTGTCAGGAATGTTCCGGTATTTCATCGGACCGTTAGCTAAGATCTAGCCTCAGATTGAGCGGCGAAAGGGTACATCATGAATGAAGCGGACAAATTACGAGAAATAACCTCCGCCAATCGCGAAGCCTGGGAGGAGGCCGCGCCGATTCATGCCAAACATAACCAGGAGAGCTTGGTCAAGATTTTCTCTGAACCCGGCCATTCCTGCCTGAACGAGATCGAAATGGTGCGATTGGAAGCGCTGGATTTTCGTGGGAAGTCAGTCGCTCAAGTCTGCTGTAACAATGGTCGAGAGATCATCTCGGTCAAAAATATGGGTGCTGGGCGCTGTGTTGGCTTTGATGGAGCCAAGAGTTTCCTGGAGCAAGCCCGTGAATTGGCGAGTGCTGCTGGTCAGGACGTTGAATTTGTTTGTTGTGATATCTATGACATCGACGAAAGCTATTATGCGGCTTTTGATATCGTGACCATTACAATTGGTGTTGTGAGCTGGATGCCCGATGTTGACCGTTTTTTTGCCGTTGTAGCGAACTTGATTAAATCCGGTGGCGCGTTGTTCATTTACGAGCAACACCCGATCCTGGACATGGTTGAACCCGCCGGCCCAGATGAGCCACTGGATTGGAACACATCCTATTTCTCCAAGGAATCGTTTGTCGAGTATGGTCTCGATTACTTCAAAGGGGAGAGCTATGACGCTAAACCTGCAACCTCCTTCATCCACCGAATGTCGGAAGTTATCATGGCTGGGGTGAAATCAGGGTTGAGCTTGGAGCACTTCGAAGAGCTGCCTCACCACATTTCCAATACTTGGTGGAACATAGAGAAAGCCGATATTGGTTTGCCGATGAGCTATACTTTGGTTCTACGGAAGGGCTGTAAACCGGAATACAACAACAAAAAAAGGAAGTGAGATTGAACCCACTTCCTTTCCGTTGAACTGGCTCAGGACAGGGAGGAAAACCGTGCCTTGTTCATGTTTGTCGTTGTTTAGAGCATGTCGAGTTCGAATGAATTGATTGGACATGCTCTAAGTTTTTGATGTTTCGCGTATCTTTATCCCAAAACCGGTACCCACTTTTGGGAGATAGGCTATAGTTAAGCCGCTTGGCTTTCGATTGCTTTCGGTTTCGCTTTTTTCCCAGCGGTCGCCGATGTGATTTCAATCGTGCGCGGCTTTAGGTATTCTGGAACCTCGCGGACCATCTCGATATAGAGCAAGCCGTTTTCCATGGAGGCACCGGCGATGCGAATATGCTCGGCAATCTGGAAGCGGCGCTCGAACGCGCGGTTAGCAATGCCACGGTGCAGATAGACGGTCTCGTCTTCACCTCCGCCTTGCTTGTTGCCGCGAACAATCAGGTTTTGTTCCTGAGCTGTGATCTCAATATCTTCGATCCCGTATCCGGCAACGGCCATAGTGATCTTGTATTGATCTTCGCCTTGCTTCTCGATGTTATAGGGCGGGAAGGAGGTTGAACCATCGTCGAGGCGGCTCGCGGTGTCCATCATTTGGGACAAGCGGTCAAAACCGACGCTGGAACGAAAGAGGGGAGTTAAATCAAATGTACGCATTTCCATATCCTTGTTAAGCAACATGAAGTGATGGGCTCCAACTGGACACCCAGAACCAGGCAACTAACCCGTTTTGGCGAAAGTCTTGTTGGTTCATAGAAGAAATGGGGATGGAATTTTCTGCTTTCAAGAGGGGTGAGGGAAGAAAATGTGTTTTGTCAGGTGCTAAAGCAATGCCCAATAATTTAGTACAAGCTTCGATGCTTTTGGACGTGCCCCACAGAGGCCTATGAGTTTACTGTAGGCTTGGTACTTTGCGGTCAAGAAGTTGAGCCGCACGGTTTTAGAGATAATCGAGTGGACTTGTTGTGGGTGACTAGCGCGTCGACAGACCTCTAGCACAAGACGAGAAATCACGGTTTTAGCAGGTGGCGTGCGATCCAAGACTGAACAGGAACAAAACGGGAAAAGTACGCGTCAGCCGCTTGAAACCGGTGCCTTTGATGATTTTGTGTCGATTCTCTGTTCCTCTTGGTCGCCATAAGTACATTTCCCGGTCAGCTAAGGTGTAGAAGTTCAGACCTGATCTGACAGTTTCCGGATTTTGATGCGGTGTCTGTCGGATCAAATTCAGTTTATGAACTTGGCCTTCCAGATTTCTTTGCCCTCTATCATTGTCTCAAATGGCGTTCTTCCGCAACAT
>CAJQQZ010000094.1 GCA_905480575.1 uncultured Alphaproteobacteria bacterium
GAGTAGGCAGGACCAACAAGCGGGTTGCCGTCGGGTGTGTAACAGATCGGGCCGTTTACGATGTCTTTAATGCCCGTATTGGCAAAGGAAGGCACACGGCTCATTGCGGCCTCAACGTGAGGCATCAAGCGCTCTAGTTCACCAGGGAACAGGTCTTTCTCGAAGGTCGATGGCACACCGTGAGCGAAGCGGGCAGGAGCGCCTTCTTCATAGGGGCCAAGGATCCAGCCCATGCGTTCTTCACGGAAGTAGTACTGAGAGTCTGATTCACGCAAGACAGGCAGTTCGGCATGGCCAGCTTCACGGTATTCCTTAAGGACGGGATCAACGTCGGAAACAATGAACTGGTGCTCAACAGGGATAGCAGGCAGTGACAGGCCAACCATGTCGGCCGTTTGTTGTGGATAGTTACCCGTCGCGGAGACGATATGTTCGCAGGTGATCTCACCTTTATTGGTGGTGACAACCCATTCGCCGTTTTGCTTTTGATCAATGGCGGTGACTTCTGTCTGCTGGTAGATCTCAGCGCCATACATGCGGGCACCTTTTGCTAGCGCCATTGTCAGGTCAACCGGCGCAATGTGACCATCATCCGGATGCCAAAGCGCACCGATCAAACCGTCCATGTTAATGAGAGGCCAAAGCTTCTTGATCTCATCAGGGCCAATCAGCTCATAGTTAATGCCGATGGTGTCTGCCGTTGACGCATAGTTGCGGTATTCATCCATACGGTTCTGATTACGTGCCAAGCGCAAGTTACCGACAACGTGGAAGGACACATCCTGGCCCGTCTCTTCTTCAAGCTTCTTGTACAGCTCAACCGAGTACTGGTGCAGTTGGCCCACTGAATAAGACATATTAAAGAGAGGGAGGAGACCGGCGGCATGCCAGGTCGAACCTGCGGTCAGTTCTGTGCGTTCGCACAACACTACATCCGACCAACCCATCTTGGCCAAGTGGTAAAGAGTGGAAACGCCGCAAACGCCTCCACCGATGACAACAACGCGTGCTGAAGTTTTCATGGTATCTCGATTATTCCAATTAACTAGTTATTGATCAAGGACTAGGGTCCCGTTTCATGTGCTTGCCCATAAGCAAATATTGCGAGCCTATTTACAGACTGTGTCAGGGCTTGAGAAGTCTGGAACGACAAATCCTATCTTGGCAGACTTGCTTCTTGTCGCCGAGGGGCTGGGAACAGCCTGGTTGCGTCATCCATTGTCGAGTCTCTCGCATTTCTCCGGTGCAAACAGCCTAATTGGGATGGTTTTTTCCTCAATGTGCCTAATAGATGCCTATATAGTTGTAACCCACGGTCACGAATAAGCCTTTTCTGATTCGTTTGAGCTTGATCACAAAAAAGCTGCAAAGAATCCTTGACCACCAAGGAGCCTGTCCATATAAAGCGCCAACTTGAGCAAGCTCGTAGTGGTTCTAATGGTCATTTCCGGCGTTCCAAACAGGGTCTGTTCAAACAAGAAACAAAATTTTGGCTTAAGCTTGTCGGCGATACAGACAGCGAGGCGATGCGATTAGAGCATCGCCCGTAATAGTTTGTGCAACAGGTTTAGCTGAATATAGCGAAACGAAGCTCCCTAAGAAGGGTTTGAGGGTTTTATGCCAACGATTAACCAACTTGTTCGTAGTCCACGATCAAAACCAGTGGTCCGTACCAAGGTTCCTGCCCTGGAATCTTGTCCACAGAAACGTGGTGTTTGTACTAGAGTTTATACTACAACTCCTAAGAAGCCGAACTCGGCGCTTAGAAAAGTTGCTCGCGTTCGTTTGACGAACGGTTTTGAGGTAACTTCTTACATCCCCGGTGAAGGTCACAATCTGCAGGAGCACTCAGTCGTGTTGATCCGCGGCGGTCGTGTGAAAGATTTGCCCGGTGTTCGTTATCACACCATTCGTGGTGTTCTTGATACTCAAGGCGTTAAAGATCGCCGTCAGCGTCGTTCAAAATACGGCGCGAAGCGTCCTAAGTAAGGAAGAGAATAGATGTCACGTCGTCACGCCGCTGAAAAGCGCGAAATCCTCCCTGATCCAAAGTTTGGTGATCTCGTACTTTCCAAGTTCATGAACGTTCTCATGTTGGATGGTAAGAAATCCGCTGCTGAACGTATCGTTTATGGTGCTCTTGAGCTTGCTGAGAAGCGTGCAGGTTCAGAAGGCCTGAATGTGTTTCGTGATGCACTCGACAACGTGAAGCCTGAACTTGAAGTTCGTTCACGCCGTGTTGGTGGTGCAACCTACCAAGTTCCTGTTGAGGTTCGCCCCGTTCGCGCTCAGGCATTGGCCATTCGTTGGTTGATCAGCGCAGCTCGCAAGCGCTCTGAAAACACTATGATTGACCGTCTCGCCGGTGAGTTGATGGATGCATCTAACGACCGTGGCGCTGCTGTTAAGAAGCGCGAAGACACTCACAAGATGGCTGAAGCAAACAAAGCCTTTGCTCACTATCGTTGGTAAGAGATTGAATTAGGGTATTATTGAGATGGCTAGAGAACATCCTTTAGAAAAGTACCGCAATATTGGCATTATGGCCCATATTGACGCCGGTAAGACTACGACGACTGAGCGCGTTCTTTACTACACTGGTGTTGAGCACAAGATCGGTGAAGTGCACGATGGCGCTGCGACCATGGACTGGATGGAGCAAGAGCAGGAGCGTGGTATCACGATTACTTCCGCTGCGACTACCTGTGAATGGAATGGTCACCGTATTAACATCATCGATACACCTGGGCACGTTGACTTCACGATTGAAGTTGAGCGTTCACTCAAGGTTCTTGATGGTGCGGTAACAGTGTTTGATGCTGTTGCCGGTGTTGAGCCTCAATCAGAAACTGTTTGGCGTCAGGCTGACAAGTATGACGTGCCTCGCATGTGTTTTGTTAACAAGATGGACCGCATGGGTGCCAACTTCTATCGTTGTGTCGATATGATTGTTGATCGCCTCGGTGCTACGCCACTTGTTATGCAACTGCCGATTGGTTCTGAAGCTGAATTTGCTGGTGTTGTTGATCTGTTGAATGACCGTGCGATCGTTTGGAAAAACGAAGACCTTGGGGCTGAGTTCGAATATGTCGATATTCCTGCTGATCTTGCTGAGAAGGCTGCTGAATATCGCGAACAAATGATCGAAACTGCCCTCGAGCAAGACGATGCTTTGATGGAAGCTTACTTTGAAGGTGAAACACCGAGCACAGAGCAACTGATTGCTTGTATCCGTAAGGGTACAATAGCTGGTGATTTCGTGCCTGTTCTTTGTGGAACAGCGTTTAAAAACAAAGGTGTTCAACCGATGTTGGACGCGGTTGTTGACTATCTTCCGTCTCCGGTTGATTTGCCTCCTGTTAAGGGTGTCATCCCACGTGATGAATCTGAGGGCGAGCGCGCTCCATCTGATGACGAGCCGTTCTCTGGTCTTGCCTTTAAGATCATGACAGATCCTCACATGGGTACGCTGACTTTCGTTCGTATTTACTCTGGTACAGTGTCAAAGGGTGCCAACGTAATTAATTCAACGAAAGATGGCAAAGAGCGTGTTGGCCGTATGGTTCAAATGCACGCTCGTAAGACTGAAGATCTTCAGGTCGCTCGTACAGGTGACATTGTTGCTATTGCTTCTCTGAAGAACACCACAACTGGTGACACTCTTTGTGATACGGGTAAGCCGATCATTCTAGAGCGTATGGAGTTCCCTGATCCGGTTATTGAAGTTGCGGTTGAGCCAAAAACAAAAGCTGACCAAGAAAAAATGGGTCTCGCTCTCCAGCGTTTGGCAGCTGAAGATCCATCTTTCCGTGTGAATTCAGACGAGGAAAGCGGTCAGACAGTTATTTCTGGTATGGGTGAACTTCACCTCGATATTCTCGTCGACCGCATGAAGCGTGAATTCAAGGTAGAAGCAAACGTTGGTGCACCACAAGTTGCTTACCGTGAAACAATCACGAAGCCTTTCCGTTGTGATTACACTCACAAGAAACAGTCTGGTGGTGCTGGTCAGTTTGCTCGTATCATTCTTGAGATTTCGCCTAACGAAAAAGGCGCGGGTTTTGAGTTTGAATCTGGCATCGTTGGTGGTTCTATTCCTCGCGAATACATCCCAGCTGTCGAAAAGGGTCTCGGTGACGCATCGTCTAACGGTGTCCTCGCTGGTTTCCCATTGATCGACTGGAAAGCCCGTTTGGTTGATGGTGCAAGTCACGATGTTGACTCCTCCGCGATTGCTTTTGAGATCGCAGCCCGCGCTGCTTTCCGTGAGGGTATCCCTCAAGCTGGTCCTGCTCTTTTGGAGCCAGTGATGAAGGTTGAGGTTGTTACTCCCGAGGAATACATGGGTGACGTCATCGGCGACTTAAACTCTCGCCGTGGTCAGGTTCAAGGCACCGAAGCTCGCGGTAACGCAACGGTTGTTACTTCTATGGTGCCACTAGCTAACATGTTTGGCTACATTAACAACTTGCGCTCAATGAGCTCAGGTCGTGCACAGTTCTCTATGCAGTTCGATCACTACGATCAGGTGCCGAAAGCGGTAGCTGATGAAGTAGTGTCGAAAATGGCATAAGTTATTGGTTTTAATAGGTTTTTGATTAGAAAACTTTGCTTACGAAGGAAGAGTAGTTATGGCGAAGGAAAAGTTTGAGCGTAATAAGCCGCACGTGAACGTTGGTACAGTTGGCCACGTTGACCATGGTAAGACAACACTTACAGCGGCGATTACAAAGGTATTGGCAGAAGCGCAAGGCGGCACAGCCGTTGC
>CAJQQZ010000095.1 GCA_905480575.1 uncultured Alphaproteobacteria bacterium
CCATGAACCTGGAACACGTTTTTGGCCAAATCTAATCCGATTATGCTAACTTCTGACATGGACGTTCCTTTTTGATAATGGTGATCACACCATTATTGGCACAAAGATGCCGATAAAGGGGCGTCCACCCCATCGCTTACCTAGGAACGGCTCTGTCGGTTAATACTCTTGCTTTAACAAAATTGCCGCTGTTTGCTCCGGCGGCTTCCAAATAGAATGTCTCACTTTCTTCATCCCAGAAGAGCTCTGTAATGCGTTGGCTAAGGACGTCGGCTCGTTCGAGATAGAGGCTATTCTGCGTGAAGTCATAAAGAGAGAGGTAGGCGAGAGCCAAAAATGCGTAGTCATCCAGGTTGGCTTTTGTGGTTCCAACCGATCCTTCCAAAGAAAAGCGGCTGAGTTCTTTTGCTTCTTCGTCGTAGTGGATCGCCCAAAGACTGTCTAATGCAGCCTTCGCAGCAATTATGTAAGTGTCTCGTTGTAGTAGCTTTCCCGCTTCTAGCAACGCTCGGATAGCCATCGCGTTCCAGGATGTGAGGGCCTTTTTATCCAGGAACGGCGCAGTCCTTAAGGAGCGAAGATCAAATAGCCTTTGTTTGAGATCTGCAAGGCGTACTTCAAACTGAATTTCATCAATTTTCAACTCCGAAAGGACATCTTCGACGTCCTCTTTAATCAGGTTGTTACCTTCTGGGAGTTCATAGTCCTCATCAACACCAAAAACCACGCGTGCAAGTTCTTGCTCCTCTTTTGTGAGGTGTTTAATATCTTCCGGCTTCCAGAGATAGAACAACCCTTCGATGCCTTCACTATCGGCATCGTAGGCGGAAAATAACAATTGGTTTTCACCTCGGAAATCCCGCAAAAGTGAATCAGCGGTTTCAATGGCTACTTCCATGAATCGGTGAATGCCCGTGAGCGCATAAGCCTCTGAGAAGACAGTGATAAGATTGGCTTGGTTGTACAGCATCTTCTCGAAGTGTGGTGTGGTCCAAGCTGGATCGACGGTGTAGCGAAAGAAACCGCCGCCTAAATGATCGTAGAGGCCACCATTAGCCATCATCTTCAACGTCAATAACAAGAACTCTTGGTGTTCTTCGTCATCCTGACCATCTTTCAATGCGGTGATGAGGTTGGAGAGCAAGACCTCTTGGGGAAACTTGTTTGATTGTCCGAAGCCTCCAAAAGCGAAATCTGCGTTGGCCGTGAAACTGCTGCGGAATTCTTGGAATAAACCAGGTTCAATTGCCTCTAGTTGGTTCTGCGGTTCCTGAACAATCCCAACCGCTTCTTTGATCCTAGCAGCATAGGTGTTGATTTCGGTGCGCTGTAACCTCCAGCCTTCCTCAACGCGCTTCAGGGTCTCCAGGAAAGCCTCAGGCGGCTGGTAGAGGTCTAAGAAAAAAGGGGTGCCATCGGGAAGGGCGAAGACAGTCAAAGGCCACCCACCTTGCCCGAGGGTCAGCTCTGCGGCTGTCATATAGCTGTGATCCAGGGCCGGGTGCTGCTCACGGTCTATGAGGACGGGCACAAAGTGTTGGTTGATAAACTCAGCAATCTCGAGGTTCTCAAACGATTCCCGTTCCATAACGTGGCACCAATGGCAGGACGAATACCCAATAGATATGAAGATGGGTTTGTTTTTGAGTTCGGGAGCAAGCCCTGTAAGTCCATCCCAACTACGCCAATTTACTGGATTGAGAGAGTGGTTCACCAAATAGGGCGTTTCAGCCTCAATCAGCGAATTGATGAAACGAGGATTGCCTGTATTGTCCTTATGATGTGGGGCAATCGGCTTCTCCGCTTGATAGTTGTGCCACCAAGCGTCGCCAACGACCGCTGGTTCAGCCGTTGCGTTGGTGCAAATGAACCCGAAAGAAGTTAGCAGTAGGACGAAGGTTCGAGTTTTAGTTCCCGAAAAGATCCGGTGCGTTACCTTGTGCGCCAGAGCCCGCAAAGCGTCCGATATTACCAAACATTTGTTCAAGGAAAGTAACCTCTCTACCAGTCGTCGGAGTTTTCCGATCATTTGGATTGATACGACGACCGTCTTTATAAGAGTAGGCTTTGGCGGCGCGGTACACGCCGGTGTTATCGAATTTGATAGCCAGAACCGTTTGCCGAAGCGTCTTAGGGTCATAAAAGGCGACTTGGCTTGTTTTGCGGCTAATGTAATACCAGGTATTGTCATTGAATGTAGAAAGAGAGGATGGTGAGCCCAGTGCTTCTCTAACGTCTCCACGTCGACTGACCCCAACTTGCAACTTCTTGACCGCTTCTGCCTTCGGGAAATTACCATGATTCCTGACGGTTGGTGCACAGGAAGCAGTGAAAATTAAGATGAAAAGCAAAGCTGAAAGCTTAAACAGTCGCAGGGTCATTGAGCAATAATTCATGTAAATAGGCCTAGAAGCTTGTTGTGGCAAAAATTTGTCACCAGCTGTTTGGTCTTCAATAGACTCTTTTTACTAAGAAAAGAAGAAATTTGTGAAAAGGTACTAAGGTGAATTTGCTTGGATTAGTAAGCTCTTTCTTTAGATCTGGGACTCCGGTTGTCGAAAACCTCTTTACGGTTGTTTTAGAACAAACGCGCAAACCGGTTTTCTACAGAGAACTGGCGGTGCCGGATTGTTATGATGGTCGTTTCGACTTCCTGTGCCTCAACGCCCATCTGGCGGCTCGTCGGTTGCAAACGGTGCCGGGGGCAGAGGGGAAGAAACTCGCGCGCACTTTCATTGAGCGCCTTTGTATCGAGTTCGAAAGAGCGAGCCGCAACATTGGTGTCAGTGATGTATCTGTTGGAAAACATGTTCGGCGCATGTCACAAGGATATTATGGTCGCGCTGAGGCCTATGAAGCGGCGATACAGGAAGCGGACAATGAACTTTTGGCACAAGCGCTCAAACGCAATCTGTACGCAAAGAGCGAAATCGAAGTTTCAGAGTTTGTTTTGACTAAGATGTGCGCCTATATCGTAGAAGCAACCAAACATCTGGATCAGCAAAGTGACCAAGATTTGATCACAGGGCAGATCGATTTCCCCCAGCCTGCAGAAGATGTGAGTTCCTTATGACGTCCAAAGACACTAAACGTTTCTTTTCTTTTGAAGATGTCAAGCAAGACGAACTGGTTTTTTCTTGGGAGCCGTCTCAGGAACTGTATGATGAATTGATTGAGGAACTCAACCTTGTCATATTAAAGAACACAGTTCTAAATGGACGGTTTGTAACGAGAAAACATGGGCGATTGTTGAAGTTGCAGGGAAGTTTGAAGGCCGATGTGGTGCAATCATGTGGCATTACCCTAGAGCCGATCAAAACAAAAATTACCGAAGAACTGGATTGCTCGTTTACTCGGGAACAAGATCTCAACCGTTGGCAACTAGAGAACGTCACCGAAGTTATCGTTTCGTTGGACGAACAAGATCCTCCAGATGTGATTGGCCCCGAAGGAGTAGATTTATTTGAAGTTTGCCGGGAGCATCTGTCACTCCTGATTCCACCTTTTCCGCGTAAAGCAGAATTGGCCAATCAAGATGCTTTGGCTGTTTCAACCGGTCCTGATTTGGATAGCGACAAGAAACCAAATCCTTTTGCAGCCTTGGCCGGACTAAAGGAAGCAGGCAAGAAGGGCTAGGATAGCAAATAGCACTTGCAGTCAGAGCCAAACCTGTCTAAAACGCGCCCAAGTTTTCACCCATTCCAATTGAGTACCATAAAATGGCAGTTCCTAAGTCAAAAATTTCGCGTTCCAGACGCAATATGCGCCGTTCGCACGACGCTCTTACTGCGCCAAGTTACCAGGAATGCTCAAACTGTGGCGAACACAAGCGTCCGCACCATGTTTGCGCTAGCTGTGGCGACTATGCAGGTCGTGAGGTTATCAGCGTCGAAGATTAAGGTCTCGAACTGATACTAGCTTTGAATCCCTGGACTTGTTCCGGGGATTTGCCGTTTAGGCGTATGAAATTTGTTGCTCTTGGCGCAATCATGCCTAGATTAGAGTCGATTGATCTAAAGGAAGCGGGCTAAAGCTTTGAGTAAGAAATCTGTTATCGTAGCGCTTGACGCAATGGGGGGCGACAAAGCGCCTAAGATTGTCCTGCAAGGGGCCGAAATCGCCCGTAAACGTTACCCAGAAATGAAGTTTATCATCTTTGGTGACACGGCTAAGATTCGCCCTCATATTGACAAACGTCGGCAGCTGGCTGAAATCTCTACTTTGGTTCACACTGACGTTGTTGTTTCCGGTGAAGAAAAACCTTCCAATGCTATTCGTGGCCCGTTGAAATTGTCTTCCATGCGTTTAGCTGTGGAAGCAGTGAAGAACGGCGATGCGGATTGTGTGGTGTCGGCAGGAAACACCGGTGCCTTGATGGCTCTGTCTAAGATTATTTTCCGCATGTTGCCTGGCATTGACCGGCCTGCGATTTCTTCTTTCTTTCCGACACTGCGTGGTGAATCCGTAATGTTGGATCTGGGGGCGAACATACAATGCGATGCCGATAACTTGGTCCAGTTTGCGGTAATGGGCAATGTCTTTGCCCGCATTGCATTAGGTGCCAATCATCCATCCATTGGATTGTTGAACGTTGGGACGGAAGATAAAAAGGGCCATGACGAGCTTCAGGAAGCCCATGCGCGGTTGAGTGATGCTAATATACCTGGAAAGTATATCGGCTTCATAGAAGGCGATGATATAGCCTCTGGCAAAACCGATGTTGTGGTTACTGACGGGTTTACAGGGAACATCGCTTTGAAAACGGCTGAAGGTACAGCCAACCTAACAACTGAGTTTCTAAAGCGAACATTTCGCTCTTCTATTTTTGCTCAATTAGGTTACCTTTTTGCCGCTCGGTCTATGAGAAAACTGAAGCACAGGCTGGACCCGCGCCGCTACAATGGGGCAATTTTTCTGGGCTTAAACGGAATTACGGTTAAATCTCACGGCGGCACTGATGGATTTGGGTTCGCAAACGCCATTGGCGTAGCGCATGACATGGTGAGGGCAGACGTCAAGGACAAAATTAAGGCCGACCTTGCTGCAGTAGAAAATTTCTAAGAATCTGAAATGAGTGATCCAAACAACTGTCTTTTTTGTAAGATCGGCTCCGGAAAGATCCCTTCATACAAGGTCTATGAAGATGACGATCTGCTAGCATTCTTGGACATAGCACCAATCCGCGATGGTCACGTGCTGATCATTCCTAAATCCCATCACGATTATTTCGATGACCTGCCCGAAGAATTGGCGGCGAAAATCATCGTTCTGGCCCAAAAAATGGCCAAGGTCCAGAAGCGGTTATACGGTGTCAAACGCGTTGGGATCATGTTCACAGGGGTTGATGTTGAGCACGCCCATTGCCATGTTGTCCCAATGGTCAAAGCCAGTGACATTACCTCTCGACAGTATATCACCAATGATGATCTCGAGTTTGCGCCTAGACCACATGCTGATGCAGAAGAGCTCTCGGTGATCAGCAAGCAAATACAGGCCGGATTAAGCGCGTAATCCCTTAAAAGCGCGTAAACCCTTAATAGTACCTCTCCGACGGTCCTTTGTATTCTTGGATCGTGTTGCCGCCGTCAATTGTGATCAGTTGTCCCGTTAGATATGAGGCTTCTTCACTGGCTAGAAATACGACGACGTGACCAATTTCCTCTGGTGTGCCTGAT
Organism: uncultured Alphaproteobacteria bacterium; assembly: GCA_905480575.1. Classification (GTDB taxonomy): domain Bacteria; phylum Pseudomonadota; class Alphaproteobacteria; order UBA7985; family CAJQQZ01; genus CAJQQZ01. The sequence continues at coordinate 5,676 of CAJQQZ010000095.1, forward strand.
CGACCAACTGGTGTGTTTGTGCCAGCATAGTTTTCCTCTTCACTAGAGGAGGGTGTTTTTATCCAACCTGGCCCCACTGAGTTGACCGTTATGTTGTGTGGTCCACCCTCGATGGCTTGCGCGCGCGTCATGCCAAAGATAGCACCTTTGGCCGCCGAGTAGATTGTCCCTTTAGGATTAGATACGATTGGACCGGTAACTGAGGACATGTGAATGATGCGGCCATAATTACGCTCGATCATTCCGGGGAATATCCTGCGAGTGACATGAAAGACCGTCGAAAGGTTCATATCCATGCCCTTACGCCATTCATCGTCACTAATGTCCTGAACCAACTTCGACGGCTCGTCGTAGCCAACGTTAACCATCCCCGCATTGTTGAACACAATGTCGATAGGACCGAGGGCACTTTCAGCACCGCAAATCAATGCCTCAACTTGTTCTACATCGGTAAGGTCGGCGGGAAGAGCGAAGGTCTCGCCTTCTACACTTCCCATTTCATTTAGACGTTCAAAGATACGATCCGTTGTTGAGCTAATCGCAACCTTCGCACCGGCCGCTCTCAACAGTTTCGCTGTCGCGAACCCAATGCCACCATCACTGCCACAGCCGGTAACGAGTGCAATCTTTCCTACAACGCCTGGCAAGTTTAAACGCCCATTTCTGTTACGAATTTGGTTCGCAAGAATGCGTCGAGGCCTTCCGTTCCTCCTTCTGAACCATATCCTGATTCATTAACGCCGCCAAATGGGGTTTCAGGCATAGAGACAAAGGGATGATTCACGCCAACCAAGCCAACCTCAAGGGCGGCTTCGATCTTTGCTGCTTTTTCGCCATCGGACGTGAAGACATAAGAAGCCAGGCCAAAGGGCAGGGAGTTTGCCCGCTCTACTACTTCATCAAACGAGGAGAAATTCGAAATCGGTGCTAAGGGGCCAAACGGTTCTTCGGTCATTATCTTGGCGTTGTCAGGAACGTCACTCATGACGGTGGGGGCATAGAAGTACCCTTGATTGCCCATTCGTTCACCGCCTGTCACGATGTTGGCGCCGTGAGCTTTGGCATCATTGACGAAGTCATCCATGACCTCCAAACGGCGATCAGCGATCAATGGACCCATTTGAACACCATCATCCATGCCATTGCCAACTTTCAGGGCCTCAGCACGTTCCCTGAAACCTTCAACAAATTTCTTGTATGAGCTATCTTGGACGTAGAACCTTGTTGGGGAAATACAAACCTGCCCCGCATTACGGAACTTAAATCCGGCGACAGCATCAAGAGCTTTGTCGATATCTGCGTCATCGAAAACGATGACAGGCGAATGTCCACCTAACTCCATCGTACAACGCTTCAACGTTTCGGCCGATAGCTTTTGAAGATGTTTGCCGACTGGAATGGAACCGGTGAATGACATCTTTCTAGGTATCCATGAAGCCAACAGATGTTCTGACACATCGCTTGGGACACCAAAAACGACGTTTAACACACCTGGTGGCAACCCTGCGTCTTGGAAACAGCGTGCTATGGCCACTGCGGTACCAGGTGTTTCTTCACTGGGCTTGATAATGATCGAACATCCGGCGGCAAGAGCGCCTGCTACTTTTCGAATGACGTTGGTGCCAGGGAAGTTCCAAGCAACGAAGGCAACAGCTGGGCCTACAGGCTCCTTCACGACCATTTGCCGAGCACCTGGGATACGGGGCGGAATAAGACGGCCGTAAGCCCGTTTGCCCTCTTCGCCATACCAACGGGCAACGTCGGCGACAAAATTCAGTTCTACTTTCGATTCAGGGAAGGGCTTGCCCATTTCTAACGTCAAAGTTGCGGCAATCGAGTCAATTCTCTCAATCATCAAATCAGCGGCTTTGCTGATGACGGCTTGTCGTTGGATGGCGGAAGTCGCCTTCCAAACATTGAAACCATCTGCACTTGCCTGGAGCGCACGGTCTAAGTCTGCCGAGCTCGCGTGAGGAACCTGGGCTATGATCTCTTCTGTTGCAGGATTAAGAACGTCTTGTGTTACGCCATCGCTGCCTTGGCAATATTCGCCAGCAATCAACATCTCTAGTTTTTCGTTATACATCGTCGTTCCCTGAAATGATTCTGTCTGAACGACAACCTATTACAGCGGACCGATAAGGCAAGGTTTCTTATTCGGGCTTTCATAAAATTTTCGAGTCCGCTATTTAGTCCTTAATGACGTCATATTTGATGACGCTAACTTTCTTAAGGTCTGATCGATGGAAGCACTCTTCACACTCGAAAATTTGTTAACCTTCTTTATGTTGCTTCTGCTGCAAGCAGTGTTGGGCTTCGATAACCTGCTCTATATTTCAATTGAGTCGAAACGAGTAACGCCTGAAAAACAAGCTTTCGTAAGACGGATGGGCATTGGCGTCGCTATTGGTTTGCGTTTGGTTCTTCTCTTTGTCGTTCTACGTGCTGTGCAGTATTTTCAGGATCCTTTTTGGGAGATCCATTGGACAGGTGTTATTGAAGGGTCGTTTAACGTTCATGCTTTAATCGTTCTGATTGGTGGTGCATTCATCATGTACACGGCCCTGAAAGAGATCATGCATATGCTGTCGGTGGAGGGAATCGAGCATACAGAAGGGAACGCTCGACGATCGGTTGGCGCGGCTCTCTTCTGGATCGTTCTAATGAATTTGATTTTCTCCTTCGACTCGATTCTATCCGCGATGGCTCTCACAGAGGTGTTTCTAGTGATGGCTGCAGCGATCATCGTCAGCGGTATTATGATGGTTGTACTGTCCGACTATGTCGCCGAATTCCTAAAGCAAAACCGTATGTATGAAGTTTTGGGCCTATTCATTCTCTTCATCGTTGGAATTCTATTGTTGTCAGAAGGTGGCCACCTCTCTCACCTGGCTCTCTTTGGCTATCCCATTGAGCCAATGGCTAAATCAACATTCTACTTCGTTATTGGCGTGATGGTTTTGGTAGATATCGTCCAATCTCGCTACCGCAAGAAGTTGATGGCGCAACGCAAAGCGGAGCTTAAGCACTGATATGTCTGTTCAAAAATCCATTCGCAGAATTACAGCACCAGAAATACAGGCGAGAAAGGGGGGTGAAGCCATTGTTTCGCTAACCTCTTATCATGCTCATACAGCTGCTATTGCTGACAAACATGTCGATTTCCTACTAGTCGGCGATTCATTAGGGATGGTGATGCATGGCTTTGAGTCGACAGTTCCAGTACCACTTGATTTAATGATCATGCATGGAAAAGCAGTGGTACGAGGGTCAGAACGTGCCCTTGTTGTCGTGGATATGCCGTTTGGCACCTATGAGGAGAGTCCATCCATCGCGTTTCGTAACGCCGCAAAAGTTATGAAAGAAACCGATTGCGGTGCCATCAAACTTGAAGGCGGTGCCCGCATGAAGGAAACCATCCGCTTTCTCGTCGATCGCGGTATTCCAGTGTTAGCGCATATCGGTTTGACGCCACAATCGATTAACACCTTAGGGGGCTTTAAAGCTCAGGGCCGTGAGAAGGAGCAATGGGCAGCGATCGAAGAAGATGCCAAAATCGTAGAAGAAGCGGGAGCGTTTGCTGTTGTCGTTGAAGCCGTAGCGGCTCCACTCGCTGACAGATTAACAAAAGCTGTTTCTATCCCAACCATCGGTATTGGTGCTTCTGCCAATTGTGATGGGCAAATTTTGGTCATGGAAGACATGCTCGGACTTAGCCCTCGCGTGCCAAAGTTTGTGAAAGAATTCGGTAAAGTTGGCGCTCAGATCGACAAAGCAATCAAGTTGTATGCCTCTGAAGTACGTGAGCGTTCTTTCCCTGCTCCTGAGCAAACCTATGGTATGAAGAAAAAGTGACGAGTTTTCCCCAGAGTGTGCCCTTGCAATTTTCCCTGTTTGTTATAGCTTAGTGATCAAGTTTTCAGACCAACGGTCAAGATGGGCTGAAAACGATTACAAATCTTAAGTCTTACCAAAAGGGAGGTTTCCACAGATGAAACTCACAACTAAAGCTCTCAGCTTTACAATTGGCGCTGCAGCTCTTGCATTTGCAGGCATTGCTAGCGCTCAAGAAACACTCACACTCGGTTCAGCGATCTCGTTGACAGGCAAGTACGCGACAAACGGTGTTCACGCTCAAAATGGGTATGAAATCGCTAAGGACCTCATCAACAAGGGTGGTGGTGTTGATATCGGCGGTACTAAGTACATGCTCGAAATCAAATACTACGATGATGAATCAACACCAGCTCGTGGCGCTCAGCTCGCAGAACGTTTGATCAATCAGGATGGCGTTGAATTCATGCTCGGGCCTTACTCTTCAGGTCTGACTAAAGCGATTGCACCTGTTACCGAAAAGTACGGTGTGCCTATGATTGAAGCTGAAGGCGCCTCTCGTTCATTGTTTACACAGGGCTACAAGTATCTCTTCGCTGTGCTGTCAACATCTGAGCAGTATCTTGCTTCTGCGATCGCTCTTGCTGCAGAAAAAGCTGAGTCCGAAGGTAAAGATCCTTCTACTCTAAAAGTTGCATTAGCATTTGAAAACGATCCGTTCTCATTAGACGTTCGTGCCGGGGTTATTGACGACGCTGCTAAGTATGGCATGCAGATCATCATTGATGACAAGCTTCCACGTGATTTGAGCGATATGTCGGCGACTTTGACTAAAGTTGAAGCTCTTCAGCCAGACATGCTGATTATTTCCGGCCATTCAAAAGGTGCTGCTACTGCGGCTCGTCAAATTGCTGAACTGGAGTTGGAAATTCCAATGGTTGCTATGACTCACTGCGAAGCTGCTAAAATTATCGGCAAGTTCGGTGCTTCAACAAACAACTATTTCTGTCCAACTCAGTGGGCTGAAACTCTAACTTACTCAGACAGCCTCTTTGGTACAGCTGCTGAGTTTGATGCTTTGTTTAAGGCAACATTTGATGGCTACAAGAACGTTCCATATCAGTCAGCACAGGCTGCTGCTGCTGTGATGGTTTGGGCAGATGCGTTATCACGGGCTGGTTCTTTGGACCAGGACGTTGTTCGTGATGCGATTGCTGCCACAGAAATGGAAACATTCTACGGTAACATCAAGTTCTCGGAAGCTGGTAACAACATTGCGAAGCCAATGGTTCTACGTCAGATCCAAAACGGTGAATATGCAGTGGTTGCTCCTTCAAAGTGGGCATCAGCTGAGCCAAATCTGACTTTCAAATAAGAAAATCAGACGATTTAAGGGGTAGTGACCTGCGGGTTGCTACCCCTTGTTTTTAAAAATCAAAAAAGAATTATTGGGAGTACTTCAATGTGGCAGGGTATTGAAATGCTATTTCAACATCCGTCGGTTAATGTCAAATATATCCTAGATGGCTTGTTTTTCGGTTCGATCTTCGCTTTAGCAGCTTATGGCCTAGCGCTGGTGTGGGGGGTTATGAACCTTAAGAATTTGGCGCAGGGAGATTTGGTTATTCTCGGCGGTTATTTCACTTGGTACTTTCAAAGCGCTTTGGGTTGGAACCCAATTCTGACGCTCCCCATAGTCATGTTCATCATGTTCTTCTTTGGATGGGCAATGTATGCGCTGGTTGTAAAATGGGTGATAGATAAGGATCTATTTACATCGCTTTTAGCGACATTTGGCCTGGCTTTGGTCATTCAACAATTCATTAACCTCGTTTTCGGACCGGAAACTCAAACCGCTGTCTCGGAATTGGGCAAGATAAAATTCTATTTGTTCGGTGGAAGGATCGTCGTTCCTGAAATTCGCGTAGTTGGAGTGTTACTCTGCGCTGCTGTTGCTGTTGCGCTGATTGTATTCATGAAACGGAGCAGAACAGGGCAAGCCATCAGAGCAACAGCCCAAGACGCTCGCGCTGCCAAAGTTATGGGAATCAATACAGATCGTGTCTATGCTTTAACATTCTCGATAAACTCTGCAATATGCGGTGCTGCTGGCGCTCTGGTTGCGATGATGTTCCTTGTTCAACCATTCTACGGTATTACTTATTCAATTCGTTCTTTTGTGATTGTTACCGCTGCTGGTTTGGGGAACTTACCAGGAGTTATCACGGCTGCCTTTGGACTTGGTGTGCTAGAGGGCTATGCAAACAACATTCTCGGCGCGTCCTATCAGCAATTCATCGTAGTCTTCGCGCTCGTTGTCGTTCTGGTTTGGCGAATGATTAGACTTAGAAAAGCTAGGATGGTTCTAGAATGAGTATCTATAAAAGAGATCTGATGATCTATGTGGGCATTTCCATCTTCTCGATCGTTTTAGCCCTAGTTTTTCCGGCATACATTACCCAAATCGCTGTCATGTTTTTGATGGTGATCCTGGCGCAAACCTGGGATCTTCAAGGTGGTCAAATGGGTTATAACTCTCTTGGAAACATTATGTTTTTCGGGATTGGTATGTATGTGTCTGCGATTATCCAGATTGCGATGCTTTATGGCTGGGGCGGAGTTGGTGAATACACATCGGCTTCCGGCAGTATTAAAGTCGAAATCATAAAGTCCAACTACCTCTACGGCATGTTTATTGGTGCTTTTGCAGCTGGAATAATTTGTGTTCTCTTTGCTTTCGTTTTTGGGCAGATTTTCTTGCTGTTCAGAGGGCCTTATTTCGCGATTGGTACACTTGGGATGGTCCTAGCTGTTGCTGAACTTGTTTCTTCTTGGGAATGGGTCGGCGCTGGTGGGGGGCTCTCTCTACCTGTTTATCCAGCTGAAGATCCGACAGAAAGCGGCAGGCTTTATTTCTATTGTTTCTTGGCTATATCAGCCATTTGTTTCGCATTCATTTCTTGGGTGGTTAGCACGAGGTTTGGACTAGCTCTAAACGCTATCCGTGACGATGAAGCAAAGGCAGAAGCAATGGGCATCCGCACGCTGCGCTATAAAGTGTCTTCCTGGATGATATCCGCTTTCTTCTTAGGGTTAGCGGGCGCCATTTTTGGCAATATGTCTAACTTCATTGAACCCTTAGAAGTTGCATTCCCAACCATTACTTTTGGTGTGTTCATGGTTGTTATGGCGCTCCTAGGCGGAAAAGGCACCGTTTGGGGGCCGGTTGTTGGAGCCGTAATTTTCCACATCATTAAGGAAACAACCTGGACCTATATGTTGGGTTATCAATGGGTGGCACTTGGTCTACTGATCATCGTTATCGTTATCTTCTTTAACCAGGGCATTATGGGATCTTTGGCAGAACGTTACCCCCATTGGTTTGGCATAAAAATTGAAGAAGACGCAGAGGAGGCAACATCATGATTGTACTCAAAGACGTCTCCAAGGCCTTTGGTGGTGTTCAAGCTAATAAGAAAGTGTCGCTTGAAGTCGAAGAAGGCAAGATCACTGGTTTGATTGGACCTAACGGTTCAGGCAAGACAACAGTGTTTAACTCCATTGTTGGCTACCACCCGATTGATGAAGGATCAATTCAGTTTCGAGGTCAGGAAATTTCTGAAATGCCTGTGCAGAGTATCGCACGTTTGGGCCTACTCAGAACTTTCCAGCAAACTCGAATTTACAGCAAAATGAACTGTGTTGAGAATATGCTTATCTCAACAGACAACCGTAATGTGTCACTTTGGGATATGTTCGGCAGTCGTACTTCGGAAATCCAAGACAAAGCGGAACATTTGCTTGAGTTTGTTGGTCTCTACCGCAAACGTACTTTGAAGGCAGGGGATCTCTCTTTTGGCCAACAAAAGCTGCTTGAGTTCGCGATGGCTCTGATGAATGACCCAGACATCTTGTTGCTTGATGAGCCGACAGCAGGCATTAACCCAACACTGATCAACGGACTTATCGACCGCTTACACCGCGCCAACACAGAATTTGGAATCACCTTGTTTGTCATTGAACACAACATGCGTGTGATCATGAACATGGCAGACCAAATTTACTGTCTATCCAATGGTCAAATGTTGGCTTCTGGCAAACCCGAAGACATTCAAAATGATAAGCGTGTTATTGATGCTTATCTGGGAGGACATTGATCATGGCGACTAAAAAGGAAGCTAAATCAAATGCAGATAAGTCCACCCGTGGTTATCACATGGGTTCAGTCGATACAGTTATTTCTGTTGATGATGTTAACAAGCAAGCCCAGGCCATCGCCCAGAATGTAACAGTCGCCGATCTTGACGCTCTGGTGGATGGTGATCCGTTTTTGAAGATTGATAATTTGATCGCTGGTTATGGCAAGATGGAAATCCTGCACGATATCAGTCTGCGTGTTGGCAAGGGGCAGTCTCTTTGTCTTATCGGTCCAAACGGTGCCGGTAAATCGACAATTTTGCACTCAATATTTGGTTTTACCCGAATTTTTTCGGGGGCAATCACCACCCATAAAGATGGCGGTAATCAGGATATCACAGCGCTTTCGTCTAATGACAAATTGAAGAACGCTGGTATTGCTTATATCCTTCAGGATAAGTCGGTCTTTCCTGGCATGACCGTGGAAGAGAACCTGTGGATGGGGGGCTTCTTGATGGACAAACCGGCCCTCGCTAAACAAGCTGCGGAACGTATTTTTGACAAATACCCACGTTTGGCTGCACGCCGAAAGCATCTAGCGAAGGTTTTGTCTGGTGGCGAACGCCGTTTGTTAGAAATCTCACGTGCTTTGGTGATGGACCCAGATGTTCTGTTGGTTGACGAACCGTCAATTGGTTTGGAGCCTCGTTTCATTGATATGGTGTTTGAGATTCTGGACGAGCTGCAAAACGTCGATGGCAAAACCATTGTCATGGTTGAGCAGAATGCCAAAAAAGGTTTGGAATTCGCCGATATTGGTTATGTCCTTGTGTCCGGAGAGCTTGCAATTGCCGGCAAAGGCGATGACTTGCTTAAGAACGACGACGTCGGGCGTCTTTTCCTTGGCGGTTAAGTGTGACTGAACAAACGAACAAAGGCCTGAAGGATCGCTTGGATGGTGAGACTTCGGGCTTTTTTATTGCTGCTATTGCAACGGCACCGCCGACTTGGACAATTGCCTTTAACTTCGGTGCTTTCCATACTGTGTTTTACAACCATCTCTTCACGATTTGGGCGGCATCTATCGCTATGTTCTTGGCTAGTTTAGTTCTTTCGTCGAGAAAGAACCCAGGAATTCCTTTTGGCTGGTGGTCCATACTACTGTTGATTTTGCCGTCTATTTGGATGGTTTTCGACATTCTCGCCATCGACACTTCCTCAGGTTTGGTAACTGCGGTTTCTGTTATCTTAATGGTTGCTGTGGTTTTTCTTTCTGTGCCCTTTATCGTGTACTTTTTAGTCATGGCTATTGTTCCAGGCGTTGAACAAATAAGTTCCAGGAAACTTCAACTAGGTCTAGTTGGAATAATTCTTGTCATCGGGCTTAGCGGTTTCACGGCAGGTCGGAATAATTTCTTGCTAATGACCTGCGAAGACTTCAATGTAGCTGGCGATACAGAGCCAGCTAATTGCTGGCCAACGCAAAACTAACCGAGTTCCACATGTCACATACATCGCCTTTTCGCGCGGCCGCTTTGGCGATCTTCGCAATGGTTTGCCTTTCTATTAACGACGCTATAATGAAGCATGTTGGGATCGATTTCCCTGTCGGTCAAAAGATGTTCGTGAGAGGGATTTTTGCGACCATCATTTTGATCGTGGCCTTCAAGGTATTCACCTCTCTGCCTGATGTTCGCCACTACCGATCACCGGCTTCAATCCTGCGTGGTGTCTTCGAAGTTTTGGCCACTTTTTGCTTTTTGTCGGCCTTGAATATTCTACCTTTTGCTGTCGCAGTTACGCTGGCTTTCTCGGCACCAACACTGACAACCGTCTTGGCCGCAACAGTACTACGCGAGAAAGTAGGGATATGGCGATGGTCGGCAATTCTCATCGGTTTCTGCGGCGTCTATGTGATGAGCCAACCAGGAGCCGACATTGATTTCTACGGTGTCGGGATCGCTATGGCGGCCGCGGTCTTTATCGCCGGTCGTGATCTTAGCCAGCGCTTTGTCGCAGACGATTGCCCAGTTGAAGCCATCGCTCTGGCTACTGCCGTTGTTGTAACGATTGCCGGTGCCTTTTCCTGGTTTTGGGAAAGCTGGAACCCGGTTACAATGTCGATGTTAGCCTGGATGGCTTTAAATGCTATCTTCATGTGCAGTTCCTATTATTTCTATGCAAAAGCGATCTCCATCGCAGACTTGTCATTCGTCAGTCCTTTTGCTTATGTCTCGATTATTGTTTCGGCTCTGTTAGGCTATTTCTTTTGGCAAGAAGTACCGCCAGGCATTGCCTTTCTCGGTGCCGGTCTGATCATATTCTCAGGTCTTGTCATTCTCTGGCGTGAAAAGGTGGTGCAAGATCGTGACCGCTAGTCATGTCAATTCCTGGTATGCCGCTAGCCTTGACGGTGAACTGGCCTTTCCAACACTCAATCAAGAACTCACTGTCGACGTTTGTGTCATTGGTGCTGGTTTAGCCGGATTGACGACAGCTCGCGAACTTGCCAATGCAGGAAAATCTGTAGCCTTACTCGAAGGTAAACGCATCGCCTGGGCCGCCTCTGGCCGCAACGGTGGCTTCGTCTTACCGGGGTATGCTCTTGGACAGTCATCAATTGAACGAAAAGTCGGTAAACTCCAAGCAGACCAACTCTACGGTCTATCGGTAGAGGGGGCAGACTACGTTCGGGACACCATCAGTTCGTTACAAAGAGACGACATAATTCAGGGCCACGGTTATCTTTCACTGCTTCGCCATAGCGATGATCGGGCGTTTCGTGAGGAAGCGGAGAAAGATCCCGACGTCGCTTTTCTGGACAGAGCAGCGGTTCAAGAACTTGCGCGTTCGGATCGGTACAAAGCAGGTCTGTTAGAGCCAACTGGATTTCATATCCATCCTCTTCGCTATGCTCAGGCATTGGCGGGATCCGCGGCCAGCTCTGGCGCTCAGATATTCGAAAAATCATTTGTCTCACAGCTACAGAAGCCAGGTGCCAAATGGATATGTCGAACATCAAAGGGATCTGTTCACGCGGATCAGGTTGTCCTAACCACATCGGCTTATGGTGGGCCGCATAACAGACTTGAGAGATCAGTCCTGCCAGTTGCAACCTATGTCATCACGAGTGAACACCTTGGAGAGTGTTTGGACGACGCCATTCGGTTTGGTGGTTGCCTCTCCGATACGCGCAGAGCAGGGGATTATTATCGGATTACTGGTCAAGGCGATGACCGTCGGTTACTCTGGGGGGGGCGTATAACAACACGCCGGTCTGAGCCAATGAAGCTGGCCGAAATGCTCAAACAAGATATCTTAGACATTTACCCACAGCTTAGAGACTTCAAGGTAGATTATGCTTGGTCAGGGCTGATGGGCTACGCCACCCACAAGATGCCGCTGATTGGCGAGATGGAGCCTGGACTGTGGGTTGGGACAGCTTTTGGTGGCCATGGTCTCAACACAACAGCGATGGCAGGTAAAGTAATTTCACGCGCCATCACCCAGGGGGACGAAGATTGGAAAATGTTCCAACCTTATGACTTTAACTGGAACGGTGGTGTTGTTGGTCAGGTGGCGACACAACTGGAATATTGGCGGTTGCAGGCATTGGATTGGTGGGAAGAACGTTGAGACTAAGGTTCAACGCCAAATCCCTTTGTTTTGAGGTTGTACTTGATGCTCTTGTATTCCAAGACGTTTATCTTCTTTAAAACGCTTTCTTGATGTTTCTATTTTTTTGAGATCCTTTTTAGATCTGAGTTGAAGATAGAAAGAAAAAAGAACGGTAAAAACCACCAAAATGATAATCAAAGTTATTCTGAGAAATTGGCTGCCGACGTAACTGATTAAGAAGAGGCTCACCAAATGAACTCCGAACAACATAAATGGAGAGATAATAATCAAATAGGGATCATTATCGAATTTCCAATCTAACCATCGGATTAAACGATTGTTGAAATAGCTGTTTTGAATAAACTCAATTGTTGATAGCATCTAAAAGAAGATAAGAACTCAGGTAGTATCAATCAAGGATCATTAGTTTGAAGATCAAAACTTTACATTCCAGATTCGGAATAGAAATCTCCGGCGTTGATCTTTCAACTCTTGATGAATCAACTGAATTTCCTGCTGTCCGTAAAGCGTTCGACGACTATTCCTTACTACTTTTCAGGCGACAAGACCTCCAACCTGACGATCATCTGCGCTTTGGCCGCATGTTCGGGCCTATTGAAGATCGCGAAGCTGAGGACTTGCAGGCCAGAGAAGGCTATGAAGTTCCAAAGGTCTCCAATGTCCGCGATGACGGATCGATAACGGCGGAAATGGATCTACATACTCTCCATCTCAAGTCCAATATGCTGTGGCACACGGACAGTACATTCCTACCAGTTCCGGCTTTGGCCAACATCATCACAGCGAAGATTGTTACGGCCACTGGCGGTGCCACCGAAATTGCGAGCAGCCGTGCCGCCTGGGCCGATATGCCGGAAAAGTTGAAAATACGGATCAAAAAGGCGTCGATTTGGCATCGCTATTCACACTCTCGCGCTAAGATTTCCAAAGAATTAGCGGCACTGCCCATGTTCCATAAATGGGACGATCAACATTGGAAAGCAATTTGGGCCAATCCAGCCAATGGTGAGGAGGCAGTTTACATCGCTTCTCATGCTTTCAAAGTTGATGGTTTAGATGACGACGAAGGGACAGCCCTGATCGAGGAAGTTGTCGATTTTTGCACCAAGCCTCAGTATGTTTATTCACATGACTGGCAAGTCGGCGATGTCTTGATCTGGGATGAGAGAGCAACGCTTCATAGGGCTACCCCTTGGCCCTATGACCAGCCGCGAACCTTAAATTCCATTTGTGTTTCAGTAACCGATAGTGATGGGTTGGCAGAAATGCGCCCCGATTAGATTGTCAAATGCGCGATCACCCCTATATCAATCCAGAGATTTCAAGATAGGATGAAACAATGTCTAGAATTGTAATGGTTACCGGCGGCAGCCGAGGAATTGGCGCAGCGGCAGCGAGGCTGGCAGCGGAGCAAGGCTACGATGTTTGCATCAACTACAATTCTAACTGTGAGGCAGCAGAAGCGGTCGCGACTGACGTAGAAAAAGCTGGCCAGCAAGCCTTGGTTGTTCAGGCGGACACCTCTAAGGAAGCTGATGTCCTCAGGCTGTTCGAGACCTGTGATAAGCAACTTGGTACTTTGGACGCATTGATCAACAACGCTGGCATCGTCGGTCATATGACGCGCATGGAGGACATGCAGGCCGATGCCATTGACGAGCTGTTCGGCATAAATGTTCGCGGCTACTTCCTTTGTGCTCGAGAGGCGGTTCGTCGAATGTCAACAAAACACAGCGGCAAAGGCGGCACGATCGTGAATACTTCCTCAGCCGCCGCATACATTGGCGGCGGCGGTGAATGGATCCATTACGCGGCATCAAAAGGCGCCACAGACACCATGACTTTTGGATTGGCCAAAGAAGTCGCGAAAGAAGGTATCCGCGTTAACGCGGTTCAACCTGGCCTCATTGAAACCGAGATCCACGCAACAGGCATGGCAAACCGTCTCGAAGTCATGACGCCTATGGTTCCAATGGGCAGAACTGGCTCTGCTGAAGAGGTGGCAGAAGTTATTTTGTGGCTGTTGTCAGACGCCGCGAGTTACGTGACGGGTGCATTGGTACCGGTTAGTGGTGGTCGGTAGAAGTTTGCCACTGTTCATACTCTAGGAACTTGAGCGTTCCCGGCTTGAGTGGGGGTTATTTGTTGCGGTAAACGTCGGGCCTCGGAGAAACGAGATCCCGGAGAAGCCTCGCGGCTTTCCGGGAAAGTATGGTTTATGATTGCTTAGGATGGTCTACCCAGCAATCACATTATGCTCAGGACCATAAGGGAACTTGGTAATGTTCTCCGCACCCTCTTCAGTGATAACAAGAATGTCGTGCTCACGGTATCCACCAGCACCTGGTTGGCCTTCTGGAATTGTGAGCATTGGTTCCATGGAAACAACCATGCCTGGTTCCAGGGCCGTGTCGATGTCTTCACGCAGCTCTAGTCCCGCTTCACGGCCGTAATAGTGCGATAGAACGCCGAATGAGTGACCGTAACCGAAACTGCGGTATTGTAGCAAATCACGCTCAGCGAAGAACTCGTTGATTTCAGCACAAATGCCTGAGCAAGTAGCACCGGCTTTAATCAAGCTGATCCCGAGTTCATGAGCACCGACGTTAGCTTTCCAAATTTTCAGGGAAGCATCGTCAGGCTCGCCAAGGAACAATGTCCGTTCGAGAGCTGTGTAGTAGCCAGAAATCATTGGAAAGGTGTTAAGGGACAAGATATCGCCCATTTCCAATTCTTTACAAGTCACTGGATTATGCGCGCCATCTGTGTTGAGACCTGATTGGAACCAAACCCAGTTATCGCGCATTTCAGAGCCAGGGAAAGACTTCGCGATTTCCATTTCCATGGCGTTACGGCCCGCCATAGCCACATCAATTTCACGTGTGCCTTCTTTGATCGCTGCATGGATTGCGAAACCACCAACATCAGCAACACGAGCACCTTCTTTGATCAGTGCGATTTCAGCGTCAGATTTAGCCATGCGTTGAAACATTGTTGCGCCAGCTAGATCCACAAGATCTGTTGTGCCGAGGAAATCAACCAACTTATCACGTTGTTGAAGTGACAGATGATCCCCCTCAACGCCGATGCGTTTGCCTTGCGTGAGCGATAGAACAGCGCGCCAATAGTTATCGCGCTTCCAATCTGTGTAGACAAGGTTGTCACAAGCTGATTGTCGCGCCGGTTGTCCACCATCGATGTTGGCTGAAACAGTCGTGGCATTGTCTGCGGTGACGACACAAGCATATGGACGACCAAAAGCACAATATAGAAAGCCAGAATAGTAGGCGATGTTGTGCATGGAGGTTAGGACAACGGTATCAACCGAATGCTCCGACATGATTTTGCGCAATCCGGACAGACGTTGATCATACTCAGCTTGTGCAAAGGGTAAAGCGGGCTTCGGACCATTGTTGAAAGTGAAGAATTCAGGGCGCACTACTTGAGCAGCAGCGGAAGAAGGTGAAAAGGGCATAACAGACCTCCGAAAAATTTCGGGCCTTTGGTTTCCAAAAGTCCCGAATATCTATCCGGGCGTACAGGACCAAAAGAGTCTGGGGTTCTTAACCCATTTACGGTGACGCCATCACCGAGAACTCATATTTTGCCTTTAACAAAGAAAACTGAGTATGTCTATCTCTTGTTGATCCGCCATGTGGACAAATCTTGACTAATTGATTAACTGAAACAGCTTTAGAAACAGTTTCAAAAAAAGAGGATTCCCCATGACTGCATCAATCGTTGGATGGTCACATCTCCCTTTTGGCAAATACGACAATCTTTCTGTTGAAGAAATGATTGTGGATGTAGCAACGTCCGCCATCGCGGATGCGGGATTGGAGCCTAAAGATATCGATCAAGTTTTCCTAGGTCATTACAACGGCGGTTTCGTTGACCAAGATTTCTCGTCCTCCTTGGTGTTCGAAGCCCATCCTGACTTCCGTTTCAAGCCAGCCACACGGGTTGAAAACGCCTGCGCAACGGGTTCAGCCGCAATTCACCAAGGTATCAACGTCATTGAGGCCAAAAAAGCCAAACGTGTCCTCGTTGTTGGTGTTGAGAAGATGTCAGAGCGCAGTGGTAAAGAGGTTGGTGATATTCTCATCCGTGCAGCATACCTAAAAGAAGAGGGCGATATCAAAGGCGGGTTCGCCGGTGTCTTCGGCAAGATTGCTGAACTCTACTTCCAACGTCACGGCAATCAAGCCGATGCATTGGCCCAAATTGCGGCTAAGAACCACAAGAATGGCTGTCGTAATCCCTTCGCGCAAATGCGCAAAGATCTTGGCTATGACTTCTGCCGAAATGAGTCAGAAAAGAACCCAATCGTTGCTGGTCCACTAAAACGCACTGATTGCTCACTTGTTTCCGATGGTGCAGCCGCCATTGTTTTGGCCGATGCCGATACAGCTAAGGCCTCAGAGAAAGCTGTTGCATTCAGGGCCGCCGTCCAGGTCAATGATTTCCTGCCCCTTAGTAAACGTGACATCATTGATTTCGAAGGTCCAGCAGTCGCCTGGCAACGCGCCTTCAAAGAGGCCGGAATGTCTTTAGATGATCTTGACCTCGCCGAGACACATGACTGCTTCACAGTAGCCGAATTGATCCAGTATGAAGCCATGGGACTTACGGATAAAGGGCAGGGTGCTACGGCCCTCAAAGAAGGCTGGGTCTACAGGGAGGGCAAACTGCCAATCAACGTATCCGGTGGTCTGAAAGCAAAGGGACACCCGATTGGTGCTACCGGCGTATCAATGCACGTTCTAACTGCTATGCAACTCACTGGTACTGCCGGAGACATGCAGGTCAAAGACGCGAAGGCAGCAGGCGTTTTCAATATGGGCGGCGCCGCGGTGGCCAACTTCGTATCTATTCTGGAACCTCAGCGCTAAGGGACGAGGCACTTCCTATGTCAATTCCTGTGATGAACCTGGGCCATCTCTTGACCCAGTCTGCAAAACTGCACCCCAATCGACCCGCGTTGACTCAAGGGGGTCTTGTTTACACTTATAAAGATCTCAACCAACGCGTCGATGCTATGGCAGCTGCACTCAAGTCTATGGGGCTTGAGAAAGGTGACCGTGTCTTAGTGCAGTCCCGCAATGTGCCACAAATGTTTGAATCAATGTGGGCCATCTTCAAAGCCGGTCTTGGCTGGGCTCCGGTGAACTTTCGCATGGCACCTGGCGAAGTTGCTTATCAAGGCAGCGACTGCGACGCGGCTGCTTTCATCTACGAGAAACCGTTTGCCGCGCACGCTGATGCAGTTAGAGAGGCCTGCCCAAACCTGAAAGCCATTGTTTGCATTGGTGGTGCTCGAGAGAATGAACACAGCTACGACGAACTCGTAGCTCAAAAACTGGGGGGCACGTTCCAAGAAGAGGCAGTCAGTTATGACGACCTCCTCTGGTTGTTCTACACTTCAGGGACGACCGGCCGCCCTAAAGGTGGGATACTAACGCACGGTCAGATCGCCTTCGTTGTGAACAACCACTTGGCAGATCTGGTTCCTGGCACAACGTTTGAAGATGCCTCTTTGATTATTGCTCCCTTGAGCCATGCTTCTGGCTTGCACGCCTTCACGCAGATTGCTGTTGGTGCCAACAATGTTATGGCAAATCCTGGATCTTTTGACCCCGTCGAAGCCTGGGCGCTGATAGAGAAGTATCGGGTGTCGAACATGTTCACCGTTCCAACACTTCTTAAGCGCCTAGTTGAATGCCCTGCAGTCGATGAAGTTGACCATTCTAGTTTGAAGCACATCATCTACGCCGGTGCGCCTATGTATCGTACTGACCAAGAGTATGCGTTGACTAAGATTGGGCCGGTTATTGTTCAGTATTTCGGCCAAGGAGAAGTGACTGGTAATATAACGGTCCTTCCAGCCCACATGCATACCGCAGATTATCTAGAGGCAGACGAATCAGGTGTTGGCAGCTGCGGCTTTGCGCGAACCGGGATGCAGTTAGCGATTTTGGATGATCAAGGCCAAGAGCTGAAAACTGGTGAGATCGGCAATATCTGCGTTAAAGGACCCGCCGTTTGTGGCGGCTACTACAATAGACCGGAAGCGACGGAAAAAGCTCTGCGGTTCGGTTGGTGGGATACCGGAGACGTCGGTCGCCTTGATGAGCGCGGGCTCCTCTATATCACCGGGCGGGCTTCGGACATGTATATATCCGGCGGTTCCAACGTCTATCCGCGTGAAATTGAAGAAGCCATTCTCTCATTTGGTTCAATAACAGAAGCCGCGGTTGTTGGGGTTCCAGACCCTCAATGGGGCGAAAGTGGCATCGCTGTTATTGCTCCTATGGATGGCGCGGAAATCGATATTGAAGCCTTGAAACAACATCTGTCAAAAGAGCTCGCCAAATACAAATGGCCAAAACGATTCCTGATTTGGGATGAAGTCCCCAAATCGGCCTATGGGAAAATGTCCAAGAAATTGCTGAAAGAAATCCTGGAAGAAAAAGGTCTCTTTCATCCGTGATCCGCTTTGTTTCGCTTTTTACAATAAAGCCAGTTATAGCTCTTCTCGATAACCAGTAAAGGGACTGCCGTGAGCCGTTTAGACAGCTTCATCCGCCGTATGCAGGCGCAAAGAGAAATCCTAAACCAGACCGCTGCTGCAATCGCAGATTTGCCTGGACCAGTTCTTGAGATAGGACTGGGTAACGGGCGTACTTATGATCATTTAAGAGAGATCTTGCCGACACGAGAAATCTTTGTATTTGATCGTGCAGTAAATGCTCATCCGAGCTGTATTCCCGAAGACAAATATCTGTTGTTGGGGGAAGTTGAAGAAACTCTTGGTAACTGTGACGATCGTATTCCGGAACTCGCAACGCTTGTTCATAGTGATATCGGTCTTGGTGATCCAGAAGGAAATATCGAGATTGGCCGTTGGCTTTCGCCCCTCATAGACAAGCGTACGGCTAGCGGTGGTATCGTTGTGTGTAATCTTGAGCTAACTCTTTCGGGCTATAAGGACCTTCCATTGCCAGAAGGTATTCGACCAGGTCGCTATTTCGTCTATCAAAAGCCATAACGTAGAGCCAAAAAGCCCTGTTAGATTGGGCTCTAACAGGGCTTGAGATTGCCGATTAATCAAGAGGAAGCGTTTAGTCCTCTTTGTATTCGCTCCGTTCTGAATGGTCGTCGTCGTCATTGTGCCAGCGACGATGTTTACCCCAACGTTTACCTTTCATATGACGGCGAAGTTCCTTGATGGCTGCTTTCTGATCGTCAGTTAGAACAGCTTCAAACGCTTCTGTTGCTGGGCGTAGACGTTGAATGTTTTCCAATTTTATCGTCAGGACTTTTTCACGTTTTGCTAATTTCGCAGACATTGATTTGGGACGGCCTTCGGCTTTGAGGTCTGCGCACAGTGCCAAAATTGCTTCCGCATTGGATTGACGAACAGACTTCAATGTTTCCCATTCGTCTTTTTGGTTCTCTTCTATGCCGATGTAGCGCGCAACAAGAGCATTGCGACCTTCCATTCGTTCCAAGCGATCAGGATTGCACATGCGGCGCATTTCACCTTTACCGCCATGCTTACCACCCTGATGCCCCCAGCCATGTTTGCCCCAGTTGTGACCACTGCCTGCATGGGCGACTAAAGCGAGGGGGACAATGACCGCAACAGCGCCCAATCCATAAATCCATTTCATTTTCATGTTCCTGAGTCCTTTCGTTGTTTGATGATTGTAAGATAGGGCCGAAGTGTTTCGCGTGCTTTTCGGATCGCGGGTGGTTTGTTTCTGATTGTAACAAACTTCATGACAAACCCATGGCAGCTCTTTATATGATGGAAAGAAGTTCGCTACCTTTCAGCTCATGAACAACAAACCTTCAAACTTGCTAATTGTCGACGACGACGTTGAGATTAGGCAGCTGCTAAGCGATTATCTGTCAAAGGAAGAATTCGTTACTCACCAGGCATCTGGGGGTGTCGAAATGCGCGAAGTATTAGCGATGAACAAGATCGACCTGATCCTGTTGGATTTAATGATGCCCGTCGAAGACGGCATTGCGATCACACGTTGGTTACGATCAAACCCAGAGACTGCTGACTTACCCATCATCATGGTCACGGCCAAAGGCGACGATATAGATCGCATCATTGGATTGGAAATCGGGGCAGATGATTACGTTTCTAAGCCTTTCAATCCTCGAGAGTTAAAAGCACGTATTGCAGCAGTTCTCAGAAGGACGTCCCTGGCTGTTCGATCAGAAGATTCAACTGAACAACGCGTGCTCGGTTTTGAAGATTGGCGGTTGGACTTGAAAACTTGTCAGCTACGTACAGCCGAAGGGACTGAGGTTTCACTTACAGCAGGAGAGTTTGATCTCCTACATGCTTTAGCTGAGAACGCACAAAAGATCATGAGCCGCGACCGTCTGTTGAGTCTAACGCAAGGACGACAGGCTGAGGCGTTCGATCGTTCTATCGACATTCTCGTGTCTCGGGTTCGTAGTAAATTGGGAGACGACCCGAAAGAACCTTCACTTATCCGAACGGTGAGGGGCGCGGGCTATATCCTTTCCAGCCCCGTCAGGAGACTGTGATGCTGAAATGGCGCCCAGGTTTAACCGCCAGATCGGTCCTCATACTGCTTGCAACTGTATTGGTTCTACAGATCATCTGGGCTGTTGTGTTTGTGGCTGGGCGATTACATGTACAAAAGAACAACAGCATTGGCCACATACTCAGAGAAGTCAGTAAAACTGCCAGCGATATTTTTGGCCATGACGCTCATGAGGCAGAAGAAGAGGCTGCTGAACATTCCAATTATTTCATCAACTACCAATACTTTGGCCCCGATCAGGAACCAAAGATCGGCTGGGTGAATCCGCACCTGAGTAAAAGCATGAAGCGTATGCTAGACAGGAGAAACCAGGTTTCAGGTCTTGATCAGGTTCAGGTGAACACTCGAAAGGGAGATGAACGGTTTTTCCAGCCTGGTTTTCATTTTCCACACGGACCTAGAGCACGATTATCACGCGCATTAAGCGTTGCTTCTCAACTGAATGTGCTTCTGATTCTAGATGATGGGCGTAAATTGGTTGTTGAGATCAAACCACGCAGAGGTTTTTACGGCGTCGGTGGACTGGTTTTTATGCTCATTTTTTCAGTAGCAGTCCTCACTCTTGTGGCACTTTGGGTGGTCCGCAGAGTAACTAAACCACTGATGTCTTTCGCTGAAGCAGCCACGGCCTTGGGGGAAAACATCAATCAAAAACCGCTGGAGAAATCAGGGATTAAAGAAATCGACACAACAGTTGACGCCTTTAACTCTATGCAGACGTCCGTGAAAGAGCTGTTGGATTCCAGAACCTTGATGATTGGAGCTATGAGCCACGACGTTAGAACTCTGCTAACACGCCTGAGGTTGCGAACCGAATTCATCGACGATGAGAAACAGCGCACTAAAGCAGAGAGCGATATCATTGAGATGGAGCAAATACTAAGTTCCAGCTTGGAATTTTCTGCCTCTAGTGATTTTGGTCTTAACAACGATAATTCAGAACTGTTAGATTTGGTGCCAATGTTGACGGTCCTTTGTGACGACTTAGCCGAAAATGGAAAGATAGTGGAAGTCGACGTACCTCTAGGGCAGACTTTTGTTGTTCAAGGCGACGCCATGTTGCTGAAACGAGTATTTGAGAACTTGCTTAACAACGCGCTTAAATTTGGGAGTAGGGCCAAACTATCAATCGCGCACAATCACATTGTTGTAGAAGACGACGGCCCAGGTATTGCGGCCGATGAACAGGAAAAGGTCTTCCGGCCATACTATAGAGTTGAAGCGTCCAGAAATCGCGAAACGGGTGGCACTGGATTAGGGCTGGCGATTGCTCAAAATATCATTCATGGCCACGGCGGTACAATTGAACTGGGGCGGAGCCAACTTGGCGGCTTGAAAGTCACAGTAAGCCTACCTCAGAAAGGGTCATAGATACCTTCTGTGTGGCCATCTACAGATATGATCTGTCCGGAAACCAACTTGGCCTCTGGCGTTGCCAGAAAGACGATCATGTTGGCGATATCCTCGGCTTTGACAAACTGCCGCATAGAGGCTTGCTTGGCGTAGGCTCCTCTGACTTTGTCTTCGCTCATGTCCCTTGATTTCGCCTCTGCTGCGATAACCCTATCCATGCGCTCACCATCGACCGCCCCCGGACAAATCGCATTTGCGCGGATGCCATGCGACCCTAGTTCCATAGCCAGAGATTTGGTAAGACCGATGATCGCCCATTTGGCGCTGCAATAGGGGGTTCTGAGTGGATAACCGTAAAGGCCCGCTGTGGATGACAGATTGACAATCACACCTGAGCTCTGTTGCTTGAAATGGGGGATAACTTCTTTCGAATGAAGAAAGGCCGACACTAGATTGGCGTCGATACAATCGCGCCAGGCCTGGGCTTCCATTTCCTCAATTGGCCCAGTAGGTCCAGCCGTCCCTGCGTTGTTAACCAAAACATCAACACCCCCAAGGAGATCAGCGGCGCGTTTGACAAAATCCTTAACCTGAACTTCATCTGTGACATTGGCCTCAATGGCTGTGATGGATGTTTCATTCTCGTTACAAGCGTTAACAGCCTCTTCATTTATGTCAGAGACAACAACCTTTGCGCCTTTGGCAGCAAACGCCGCTGCTGTTGATGCGCCGATGCCACTTGCACCCGCTGTGATGATTACCTTCAGCCCGTTCATTCTTACTGCCCACACATTAAAATCCGCCTTTTAAACCCGCTAACCAAGAAAAACGAAAGAGTCTATTGGTAATTGGATCGAGAATCACTAAATATGCATCAATGTGTAAGTAAATAAGAGGACACCATAGTGGCGAGAGATCCCTATGCGGTGCTCGGCGTTGCAAAGAACGCCAGTGATCAAGAGATAAGAAAAGCCTATCGTAACCTCGCAAAGTCCTATCATCCAGACACCAACCCTGGAGACACGGCAGCAGAGAACAAGTTCAAAGAAGCGGGGAACGCTTATGAAATCTTGTCAGACAAAGAGAAGCGCGCGGCATACGACCAAGGTATGATAGATGCCGACGGCAATCAAAAGGCCCATAATCCTTTTGGTGGCGGCGGCTTTGGCGGTGGTCAAGGTGGCAATCCTTTTGGCGGCTTTGACGGCATGGGTTCGGTCTTCGAAGATCTCTTCAACGGAGGAAGAGGGCGCTCAAGACAACATCAACCAGCGAAGGGCCAGGATGTAAAAAGCAAATTGACCGTTTCATTTATTGAAGCGGCAAAAGGCGCAAAGAAAGCCATCTCTTTACCATCGGGCAGTGATGTGAATTTATCCATTCCCGCTGGCTCAAAGCCCGGCGACACGCTCCGGCTAAAAGGCAAGGGACATCCAAGCCCGATGGGTGGGGCGACTGGAGATCTCCATGTTGAATTGGTTGTGAGAGACCATCAATTCTTCAAGTTGGAGAATGATAATCTTGTTTTGGATTTGCCAATTACTTTGAAAGAAGCCGTTCTTGGCGGGAAAGTCGATGTTCCGACGCTCGATGGCAAAATTCGCCTTTCCATTGCCCCTAATACGTCCAGCGGTAAAGTTTATCGCCTTAAAGGCAAGGGCATCAAGAAAACAACGAAATCTACGGAAGGCGATTTGCTCATCCGTGTGTCGATCAGTCTTCCTGGTGAACCTGACGAGAAATTAGCTTCATTGATTGAATCTTGGGATGACACAAAGGCAGTTGACCCAAGAGAGAAACTACTGGCTTCGGTCTAAAAGCAAAAACGGATTGCGGTTGTTCTACATACGAACGATTGCTGATCCCCAAGTGAACCCGCCACCCATTGCTTCGAGTGCAAGCAAATCACCTGACTTAATTTTGCCTGCACGTACTGATTCATCCAACGCTAGCGGGATTGAAGCAGCAGAGGTATTGGCGTGGTGATCTACGGTGGAGATAACGCGCTCATGGGGAAGTTTCAGGCGGCGCGACACAGCCGTCAAAATACGTCGATTTGCTTGATGTGGCACAAACCAATTCACTTCATCAATGTGAAACCCGTTGGTGTCGAGTGCGGTTTGCACGGCGCGTGACATGTTCTCAACTGCGTGACGGAAAACTTCCTGGCCATTCATTTTCACATAGCCAGTCCGTTGGTCCGTGGACACGCCACCATCGACGTAGAGATTATGACGATATCTGCCATCAGAATAGATGTGTGTAGAGAAAATGCCCTGATCACTTTTCTCTCCAGGTGTTTCGGTCGCCTTCAGCACGACAGCACCGGCACCATCACCGAACAACACACATGTTGAGCGATCCGTGAAATCCAGGATTTTAGAAAAGGACTCACTGCCAATCACCAGAACGTTATTGGCTTGGCCTGCCTTAACAAAGTTGTCCGCTGTAGCAAGAGCGTAAACGAAGCCTGAGCAAACGGCCTGCACATCAAAAGCGGCGCCGGAATGAATGCCAAGTTCTGCTTGGATTATCGTTGCTGTGGCTGGGAATGTTAAGTCGGGAGTTGTGGTTGCACAAACGATCAAATCAATGTCTTCCGCAGGCATCTCAGCGGCCTCAAGAGCATTCTTTGCGGCTGCAATCCCCATAGATGAGGTCGTATCGGTCGGGCCTACAAAACGTCTTGATTGGATTCCAGTACGCTCCTGAATCCATTGATCAGATGTGTCGACAATTTTTGACATATCGTCATTGGTAACTATTCGTTCTGGCAAGAACGATCCCGTACCAGCAATCTGTGAGCGCAATACCATTGATCTTTGGAAATCCACATTCGTCTTAAGACTATGGGCAGCTTTATTGCCGTAAAAGAGGGGCACTGTCACGGTCAAAGTTCAAAAAGCAGTCTATTTATTCCAACAAGCTAAGTTCAACCTTGTTCCAAGTCGTTCCTGGTATGATTGACCACGTAAATCACAACAAGCCCATTCTAGGGGCGACTCGGGTAACTGTCCCCTTGGATATTTCTCCAGGACCGAGTATATCTAGCGAGAGCCAAGCAACGGTAGCATCAAGGGAAGGAGCGTGATTTGAAGAAACTAAATTATAACCTTCTGTTGGCTTTATTGTTATTGATCTGCACGGTTTTCATCTTCTTTCAGATCTTCCGTTTTCAAACTGATCAATGGCAGTTTTGGGCTTTCCTTGGATCAGCCGTCATTGGTATTGCAGCGTCTCTGGCACTCATCGCCAAGCCAATGGTTGTTGCGGCGCGGGAACCGAGTACTACAACGAGCCGGGAGAATATCGTCGGTCAAGCTAAGGAAGTTGTTTCAGCCCCTGTTTTTCTTAAGGGCGACCAAAGCAGGAATATAAAAAGCCTTCCCCAATTGATTGATGGAGACCTCCTTCTGGGAGGCATTGCTGGCCACTTTGAGATGATCTACCGCGATACCAAAGGCAATCTCGGCAATCGCGATATTTTATTATACGCCCTGGTAGAACGTGATGGTGATCTTGAACTCGACACCTTTTCAAGAAACAACAGGTTCTCAAGTTGCCGCACCTACAAAGCTTCCAACATAGAAAAACTGCGGAACGTCCGTACCGGTGAGGTGATCGAAGACAGTATTTCAGCTTATCTTAGAGGCTTGACTGTTTAAGTCAGTGCTTAACGCCCTTTGGTCAGGTTATCCAAGACACCTCTGACAATTGAACGTCCGATTTGACTGCCAACAGAGTTGCTTATGTTTTTGGAAATGGATTTCCGTTTTCTCCTACGTCGGCTGCCACCGCCAATTGAATTCCCAAGGGAACGACCAAGAGCGGTGCCGAGGCTACGCACGAGACTTTTGGCGAAGCTTTCTCCGAGGCCTTGACGGCTTGAGCCAGACGATGAGCGTTTATAGCTTGACCCATCCACACGGCGTGCACCAGACCGGAATTCATCTTCGCTAAGGTTTTCTTCAGCCTCAATTGAGGCCTGTTTTGCCCGTTCATTCAACAGCTCGTAGGCTGACTCACGATCGACGGCGTCATCATAGACCCCTAACAGCGGACTTTCAGTGATCACTGCGTTGCGTTCAGCCTTCGTTGCTGGTCCCATACGAGAGCGAGGAGGGCGGATTAACGTTCTATCAACCATCGACGGAACACCCTTTTTCTCAAGCGTGGAAACCAAGGCCTCACCGACGCCCAGATCGGTTATTGCGTCGAAGGCATCAAAGTTCGGGTTTTCTCGGAAAGTGTCTGCCGCTGCTCTTACAGCATCACGGTCGTTTTTGGTAAACGCTCGAAGGGCGTGTTGAACACGGTTCCCGAGCTGGCTCAGGACATCCTTGGGAATATCTGTCGGGTTCTGTGTGACGAAATAAACACCAACACCTTTGGAACGAATCAAACGGACAACCTGTTCAACTTTCTGCAACAGCGACTTTGGTGCTTCGTCAAAGAGCAGATGGGCTTCATCAAAGAAAAACACCAGCTTGGGGCGATCCATGTCGCCAACTTCGGGAAGCTCTTCAAACAATTCTGCCATGAGCCAGAGCAAGAAGGTCGCATAAAGTTTAGGCGATTGAATGAGTTCATTGGCAGCAAGAATGGAGATATAGCCTTTGCCATCTTCGGTCTTGCGCATGAAGTCTTCGAGCTTCAACGCAGGTTCGCCAAAGAACATGTCACCACCTTGTTGCTCTAACTGCAACAGACGTCGTTGAATGGCACCGACGGTGGCAGTGCTGATGTTTCCATATTCCAAGGAATAGGCTTTTGCTTCCTGGCCAATATGCAACAAAATTGCACGGAGGTCTTTGAAATCGAGAAGAGCTAAGCCTTCTTCGTCGGCCACAACGAAGGCGACGTTAAGTACACCTTCTTGGGTTTCGTTTAAATCCAACAGGCGTGAGAGGAGCAGTGGGCCCATCTCAGACACTGTGGTTCGGATGGGATGGCCTTGTTTGCCGAACAGATCCCAAAAGATAGTTGGGTAGGGACTGTAATCGTATCCGTCAAAACCGATCGTTTCGGCGCGTTCCTCTAGCTTTGGGTGCGTCTTTCCTGCCTGAGAAAGACCAGACACATCGCCCTTCACGTCCGCGACAAAGACTGGAAAACCTGCATCGGAAAAGGCCTCAGACATAATCTGTAAGCTGACAGTCTTACCCGTTCCTGTCGCACCAGCCACCAGTCCATGGCGGTTGGCATACTTGAGGTTCAACATTTGGCGTTCTGCGCCGGTCCCTAGGAAAATGTGACTGTCTTCGGACATGAAAGTCTCCAGTGAAAATTGTTAGAATGGCTTCCACAATAATTCAGTGATTAGCGGCAATTTTTTACTTTCCCTGAGGCGCGACCAATTCTAACCAATTCGCGCTATTTGGTAGACTTTTGGTTTTTACTCACTTAACCTGAATGAGATTCAAAAAAATGATAGGGAGACCCAATCGATGGGAAAAAGAGTAGCAATTATCGGAGCCGGTCCTTCTGGAATGGCACAGATGAGAGCCTTCCAATCGGCGGCTCAGAAAGGTGCAGATATCCCTGAGATCGTCTGTTTTGAGAAACAAGACGATTGGGGTGGCCTGTGGAATTACACGTGGCGCACGGGATTGGATCAATATGGTGAACCTGTGCATGGTTCCATGTATCGCTATCTTTGGTCAAACGGCCCTAAAGAAGGGCTGGAATTTGCCGATTACACCTTTGAAGAGCATTTTGGCAAACCAATCGCATCATACCCACCACGCGCCGTGTTGTTTGATTACATCAAAGGCCGCGTCGACAAAGCCAATGTCCGCGATTGGGTTCGTTTCAGCACTGTGGTGCGTCGTGTGACTTTTGATGACAGTTCTGAGAAATTCACCGTGGTGTCTCATGATCTAGCCAATGACGTTGAATCATCAGAGGAATTTGACAACGTCGTTGTTGCTTCTGGCCACTTTTCAACGCCCAATGTCCCTTCATTTGAGGGTTTCGACAGTTTTAATGGCCGGGTTCTTCATGCTCATGACTTCCGTGACGCTATGGAATTCAAAGGTAAAAACATCTTGATCATCGGCACCTCTTATTCTGCTGAAGACATTGGTTCTCAGTGTTGGAAGTATGGTGCCAAGTCTATCACTGTATCTCATCGTACCGCACCCATGGGGTACAAATGGCCTGACAATTGGAAAGAAGTTCCGTTGCTCACAAAGGTCGAAAAAAATACAGCCACATTCAAGGACGGCACGACTGCAGAAGTTGACGCTATACTGCTTTGTACCGGCTACATTCATCACTTCCCATTCATGGAAGAAGCTCTGCGATTACGCACTGCCAACCGTCTGGCATCAGCTAACCTTTATAAGGGCGTGGCCTGGGTTGATAATCCAAAAGTCTTTTATCTCGGCATGCAGGACCAGTGGTACACGTTCAACATGTTTGATGCACAGGCTTGGTGGGCGAGGGACGTTATGATGGGCCGGATTTCTTGCCCAGATCAAGCAACTATGGCCAAAGACGTCGAAGACCGTATCGCCTCGGAAGACGAGATAGAAGATGATTACGGCTGCATCCGCTATCAAGGTGCGTACACCGGCGAATTGATTGAAGAGACTGACTATCCGAGCTTCGATATCGACGGCGCCAATGAAGCCTTCTTCCAATGGAAGGGCCATAAGAAGAAGGACATCATGACCTTCCGCAATAACGGGTACAAATCAGTAATGACCGGTACAGAAGCACCAGCACATCACACACCTTGGAAAGATGCTCTGGATGATTCCATGGAAGCTTATTTGGGCGACAAGTAAAAGGGTTACTGAGGGGAGGCGCATTTGCAGCCTTCCCTATTCGTGCTACTTTCTTTTTGTAATATCTAACTGATCTATCAGCGACCAGCTTTGGAGCTGTCCTGTTCTAAAAAAGGGCCACCGAAGTGACCCAATTTTTAGAAACCGTGAAAAGATCTCTTGTGTTGTTTGTTGCCTAGCTCCTTGATGGGTAAATGCAATCTGTGTGACAGATGCAATATTTAACCGCTTGGTATGGTGAGCGGAAATAGAAGGCTTGGCCGGCGCCGGTAAGCCCGGTGTTGTTCGCAGTTTGATCGCCTGATACTCCACCTGCGTCGTCCGCGACTTGGATAGAATCACTCGCCAATGCGTCACCATTGGCCTGACCAACCGCATATGCATTGGTTACACCAGTCCAATCCGCCAGTGAATTGTTTAGTGGATCACCGGTTGCTGGCGCACCTGAAGAGGCCCTCATCGTTGCTGCATGGCCGTGTGGGGCTAGTGCGTGTTGGTGTGTTCCCCCAACGTGTTGGTGATACGGCAATTGCTCGTTTGCCAACTGTATTCTTTCAGCGCCGGCTTTTTGTCCCCAGGTATAGTTCTGCAGGCCAGGGCCTTGACCATAACCAATTATAGTACGCCCCCGTAAAGCCGGTATGCCAAAGGTAGTTCGGCCGTCTCCGCCGTATGTAGTGCCATACAGCGAAAACAGAGCTGAGTTCTGAGAGATTGGAAGCAGAGCACCATTCGCTTCGAGCCATCCTCTTGGGCAAAAATTGTATCCCATAGCCCTTACTTCCCCAATATAGTTTTGGGCTTGCACAGTCTGTATGGGAGTGGTGACAAAAGCACCGGCAATAACAGTTGTTGCGAAAGTAGTTGTTAGAATTTTCTTTAACATTATCTGATACCTTGTGTTCAGAGACCGTATGCTCATGACGTCAACTCAGGATTTCGATCCTTGAGTGCACAAATCCAAAGCGGTCTCGCGTTTGTTAGAATTCGCCGTGTAAATCGGTTATGACCGAGACGGGAAGATGCAGACTGTCGAACAGACGCAAATTTTCATGGCAACATAGGGTGAACGTGTCCAATAGGTCTGACCAGCGCCATCAAAACCAGTCGCGTTTGATTCTTGCTGATTGCTATTCCGGGATGCTGCACTCTCGATTGTTCCTGAATCGCTTGAAATTTCGGCGCCATCAGCTGAACCTATAGCATAAACATTTACACCAGCATGAGTTGCCATCGAGTTATTCAAGGGGACTTCTGAACCTTGACTAGCAGTACTTGCATGAAAAGCGGCAGTATGTCCGTGCCCTAAATAGCTATGGGTATGTTGCCCGCCCGCATGGGAGTGTTGGGGCATTTGCGCAACACCTAAGTTGAAACCTTCAGATCCTCTTCTTGCTCCCTGATTTATCGGAAGTAACCCTGCACCAGTTCCTGAATTAACAACTTCTCTTCCTCTGAAATCAGGCAGGCCAAATGTTGTGCGTCCATCCCCGCCATACATCGTTCCGTAAAGGGAAAACAAAGCTTGGTTTTGTGCGATTGCAACCAAACTACCTTCCGCAGGAAGCCAACCTCTAGGACAGAAATTGAACCCCATTATCTTGACGTCGCCCAGATAAGGTTGCTCTTGAGCCGTGGCCGTAACCGGCGACAAAAGAGGTACTATAACCGATAGGACACCGGCGCTCTGAATGAGCGTTTTTATTTTCATGACAATATTACTCCTTCCTCTAGATCCGTAATTAGTCATTACAAAAAGAGAGGAGCAATAATGGTCAAATCAGGCAACTAACAAAAATAGTGGGTTGCCGAATGCTACAATCAAACCAAACGCAGCCAATTGATTTTGATTTTACTTAAAATCCGTTCCTAATTTTTAGATTCAAGTGGTGAAAATGCCCTGAAGGCAAACCCTCTCAGGGCATTTTCTACGATAACTTTATTTTGTTCTAGTTACGTGACGGGAAAACCCCTTGTATATTGACACAATATTTCATCGTCAAATAGGGCGACCGTTTAGCGATAGCCTGACTACCACCGGAATTGCCAGTTTGATTGGCGGTCGGATTCCCTGTTGTTCCCACTGCGGAGTTAGCAACGGTAACCGTTTCACTAGAAAGCGCACTGCCATCTGCTTGACCTGCCGCATAGACAGTGTTGTTAGTTGACGACCAATTCGCAAAAGAGTTACCAGCAGGGTCTTTTTCTGTTGGTCCATTTGCGCCTGCCTTCAAAGTAGCGGTATGCGAATGAGCAGGTTCGCTGTGAGTATGAGCACCGCCCGCGTGCGCATGTTGTGGCATGTTTGCGGTCGTAATCGAGAAGCTTTCTGAGCCGCCCTTCTGGCCTATTTGATGGTGGGACAAGCCAGCGCCAGTACCATCACTAATAGGCGATCTTCCTCTTAAGTCAGGCAATGCGAACGTCGTTCGACCGTCTCCACCATATATCGTGCCGTACAAGGAAAACAATGCCGAGTATTGTGAAATAGGTAAAAGTTGTCCCGCTGCTTCTGCTGTGCCACGAGGGCAGAAATTGAAGCCAACAAGCATGACTTGTCCTAGGTACTCTTGTTGAGCCTGGGCGTTGTTGGTTGGTAACGTTGCGGACGATGCGATTGTTGCCGTCGCCAATGCACTTACTGTTAGTAGTTTTTTAATCATAACCTATTTCTCCTAATCCTTTATGATCAATCTTTTACTGAACGCCAGCGAACCCTGACCAATATCGGGACATGTTCGTAATTGGCGAACGTCAATATCGAAGATTGAATGAGATCCTCTCCCCATCATTCTTCGACATTTTGTCAGCGACGAAACGCGTTTGATCGGGTCGCCGCTGTTTCAAGGGACCACCATCTAGGGAGGCGAGCAACTACCACATTGAATAGGTTGATGAATCGAAATTTCGCCCTAAAACAAGAAAAGTTTCGAGCCAAAACTGATGGAACATGACAATAGGTTTGGCATGGAGAAAATCCGACAAAACTGTAAGTTGATTTTCCTCTTAGAAATACAAGCGAAAACTAACCCTCGCTAGGACTACCTTACCTTTCCTCTAAGATAAAGGTAACCATGCAGAAGTCTTCGCCATTTATTCGAACTGACAAGGCTTGTTCGCCGGGGTAGTAAACCCTGGTTGTAATTGGTTTGATCGAATGGGCGCGTGACAGTTGAGTGCTTTCCTGAGAACTAAGGGAAAACTTCGTCCATTTGAAAACTTTACCTGCCAGCCGCCCGTTAGCCTTTTTGAAATGAACGACATAGTCGATAATTAGATCTTGCGGCTCACCATCGTCTGAAGTTAGCGACAATTCAAACGACAAGTTATCGCCCAACAGTACTGTTGGGGTAGCAACATTCAATTCGACGTTTTTGAGTTTTGGTGCGGAGATCCCAAAGGCACTTAAAGCCCGAGCGTGACCTGCTTTGATCAGTGTGCGGCAGGCATGACGGACAAGCTTAGATCTATTCCTATCTGCGTCCTTCATCCATTCAACAGCCAGATCCGCAACTAGATCAGGATGATCCTTCGCTATGTCGTTCAGATTATTCGCAACCGACCGACGGACGTATTCTTCTGGATCATCTCTTAAAGCCGTTAACAATGGAAGAATGGGTGAGGGGTCTTCGACAAAGGCTGGCAAACGCATTCCCCAGGGAAGTTTCGGTCGCGTGCCTTCCGACACCAAACGACGAACATGTTCGTTGTCATCTGAGGCCCACGTTTGGACTACTTCCATCGCTCGTTCTGGATCAGATTTGAGAAAATAGCGGATGCCAAATTCTGAAGAAGAACGCTTCGTCATCTCTTTGAGCACCAGAAGAGAGTTCTCAAAATCATCCAGACCTTGCTGGCCGATCAATTCAGCCATGGGCATGACACCCCACCCACAAATGCCATCCTCATTACTGCCTTCGTTAGCAAAACCGCTTTCGTCAGGATGAAGCATGGCTAGGAGGATTTGATTTCGAGCTCCGAATTCCATCGGTAGAATCTCATGAAGCTTGTCAGCAATCATCTGGGACCGTTCTTTCAATTCCAGGTCCGGCAATCTTGCAATCAGTTCTTCTTCGAATGACTTTCGTTCAAATCCCGTGAGATTTTTAGTCAAGTGGAATCCAAATGTTCGAATGAGTTCTGATGAAAAGAGGTTTTTGAACGGTTCCAAACGAACTACCTGATAATAAAGGGGTTAGCGACGCTTTGATCCGTTTCGATCCACACCGTTTTTGTTTGCAGGAATTCGTAAATTGAATCTTGGCCGCTTTCTCTGCCGATGCCGCTCCGCTTATAGCCACCAAATGGTGCTGTATAAGAAACCGCACGGTAAGTGTTCACCCATACTGTGCCTGCTTCGATGCCATCCGCCATTTTGATTGCGCGCCCAATATCGGAAGTCCAAACACCAGAAGCTAGGCCATAAACGGTGTCATTAGCAATCGCCAGGGCTTCTTCATCACTATCGAATGGAATGATAGACAAGACCGGACCAAAGACTTCTTTTTGAGCGATATTCATAGAGTTATCAACGCCGCTAAAGATGGTCGGTTGAACGAACCAACCATCAGCAAACTCATTCTCTGTTGGGACACCACCACCCATCAAGCACTTGGCACCGTCCTGCTTACCTATCTCGATCATTTTCAAGACATGATCACGTTGTGGGATCGTGGTGATAGGGCCAACTTGCGTATCCATCAGTGAGGGATCACCCATTTTGGCCGCTTTGGCGACCTCAATGATTCTCTCCGTCACTTCATCAACAGCGCTTCGCTCCACCAACAAACGTGACCCAGCTATACAGGTTTGGCCAGTCGCAGCAAAAATGCCAGACACTGCACCCATGGTGGCCGCGTCCAAATTGGCGTCAGCGAAAATGATATTTGGTGACTTCCCGCCGAGCTCTAGGCTTACAGGCGTTAGGTTCGCCGCACCAGCCTCATAGATCTTTTGACCCGTAAAATCTCCGCCAGTGAAAGCGACTTTGGCGACGTCTGGATGAGAAGCTAATGCTGCTCCTGCTTCCGGCCCAAGGCCCGTCACAGTATTTACAACACCTGGTGGGATACCTGCTTTTTCGACAAGATCGATGAATTCTAGTGTGGAAACAGACGCGTGTTCAGATGGCTTGATGACGGCTGTACATCCCGCGGCTAGTGCCGCAGCCAGTTTCCAAGTCAAGAGAAGGAGCGGAGAATTCCATGCTGTAATCATGGCGACAACCCCGATGGGCTCGTGTTTGGTATAGGTGAAGCGACTAGGCTTATCCATCGGCAGAACACTGCCTTCAATCTTGTCAGCTAAGCCTCCGAAGTATCGGTACCATTCGCTCAAGTAATTAGTTTGGGCGGTCATCTCAGCAATGAGTTTCCCGTTGTCTTGGGTTTCTATTGCTCCTAGTGCTGCTGCTCGTTCCTTCGTGAGATCGGCCAATCTTACCAAACACTTACCACGCTCAGTCGCTGTCATTCCTCGCCACGGGCCAGACTTGAACGCAGCTTTCGCCACTGCAACGGCCTCATTCACATCAGAGGAATCGCATCGAGGAATCTGCGCCCAGGGTTTACCTGTGTAAGGATTATACGAGTCTAACCATTGACCTGATTTAGCGTGGACACGCTCTCCGTTAACGAGATTTTGATACTTAGGGAGTTCTGACATAGCGGTGAGCCTTTCTTCTAAACAGACTTCTCTTGAGCAGGAATATAGACAGCAAGCAAGGCGCCATCTTTGGAATGGGAATTGTGGACAGTGCCGTCTCTCAACCAAACGAGATCGCCCTTTTTGTAAACGGTGCCGTCGTGATCGCTTAACTCACCTTCTAAAACCAAGAATTCCTCATCTCCGTTGTGTTCATGCGGCGTTGTAGTTGTTCCAGGAGCCATACGATAGACATGGAAACCAACGCCTAGTGGTTTGTCATCGCTGAGCTGTAGAATGGTTTCTCCTTGTGAAGGAGTGCCGTCTTCAAGCGTCCAATGGCGGTATTCCGCCACATAGATGTTTGCTACACGTCTGTTTTCTTGCGCAATCGGCTTCATGCTCTGCCTCCCAAATTATTTTGTTCCGTTGCCATACTGAAAAAAGACATGATCAATGTCAAAACTTCATTCAACGAAGGACTAAAACCCTTATCACCTAGCGGCGGTATTCTATCCACACAAAAGACTCCTTGAAAATCTAGTCTTTTGCCGTTTGACCCGCTAAATATAGTCCGGAATTTGGAGAATTGATTTTTAATGATCGTTGTAACTGCAGGCACAGGCACTGTTGGTTCGGCTATGGCCAATCAACTACACAGCTCTGGAGTGCCTTTTAAACTGGTAAGCCGAGACCGATTGGCGGCCCAAAGAAAGCTCGGGGATCATATTCCTTGCGCTACCGGCAGTTTGGATCAGGTTGCTTCTCTCAAAGCTGCTTTTATGGGCGCAAGGTCAGTGTTCATGAACGTGCCGGTTTCTCCCAAAATGCTGGATTGGCAAAACAACATTATCACGGCTGCTAAATCGGCTGGCGTTGAACAAATCATCAAATTGTCTGGCAGCGATATGACGCTCGATCCGGCTTCTGGTTCAGCAGCTGGTAAAATGCATGGACAGGCCGAACAAGCGTTAGCAGAATCTGGCATTAGCTACACGATCCTGCGCCCCACTTACTTCATGCAAAACATGCTGGGTGCAATGGCTGCTGGCATTCGAAAGAAAGACTACTATTCATCGCCGCTGTCGGGAGATGTGCCGATTTCTATGGTAGATGCGCGAGATGTTGCAGAAGTCGCCTACATCTGTTTTGTACATCGCAATCATGACAACGCCGTCTATTCTCTCGCAGGCGATCCTGTTACAATGAATGATGTTGTTCACTACATTTCCTATTTTTCCGGTCGTGAAGTTAAATATCGTAAAACCAATCCATTTTCGGATGCATTCAGAAGCAAGCCCAAAGGTGATTCAGCTTGGAAGGCTAAGCATGACAGACTCATGTTGAAACTTTTGACTAAGGGGTACGGTGTTTTAGATTCAGATGTAATCGGACGTTTGACCGGCTATCAGCCGCGAAATCTCGAGCTGTTTACCTACGATCATATTCAGCATTTTATGCCTGAAGACTGACTAGAACTCTGATGCTCGAAATTTTCATTCCAGCCTTTGTGGCAATGTTTGTCACGATGGATCCAATCGGTAACGTGCCGATTTTCATCTCATTAACCAGAGAACTCAGTCGCGGCGAGAAACTAAAAACAGCTTTTCGAGCGATTGTAATCGCGGGTGGTTTGCTGGTTTTGTTTGGTTTCTTTGGCAACTGGCTCCTAGGGAACCTAGGCATTACCATGTCTGCGTTCAAAATAGCAGGTGGAATTCTCCTCTTTATTATCGCTCTGGAAATGCTGTTTTCAAAACGCACGGAGCGCAAAGCCAATTCAGCCGAAGAAGCCCAACAGCAAAAATCAGGCGATGATTTAGCGGTCTTTCCACTTGCCATCCCGCTCATCGCTGGTCCCGGATCTATCACGACAGCCATGATTTGGATTGGAAGTGCTAGTGATCCAACAGGCCAGATAATCGCGTTGGTGGCTGTGGCAGCGGTTCTGGTTGCTTTCGCCATTCTATTTAGCTTGTCTGTGTTCTCAGAACGATTTATCAGCGCTACCGTTGCTAACGTGATAACGCGGTTGCTGGGAATGTTGTTGGCGGCGCTCGCGACACAATCGATTATTGATGGAATCCAGAAAGTCATTCTGTCATAAGCCTAAAAAGAAACTATCTCACCATGGAGTTTGTTCGTGAAGTTTGTCGGTACTGATAAGTATGTCTCCACAGAAGACCTGAAACTTGCGGTGAATGCCGCGATTACCTTAGAGAAGCCGCTTCTCATAAAGGGGGAGCCAGGCACTGGCAAAACCATGCTCGCTGAGGAAGTTGCTGCCTCCATGGGGATGAAGCTTCTACAGTGGCATGTCAAATCGACAACCAAAGCTCAACAAGGGCTTTACGAGTATGACGCCGTATCGCGTTTGCGGGACTCCCAGCTCGGTGACGAAAAAGTCCATGATATTTCAAACTACATCGTCAAAGGTAAGCTTTGGGATGCGTTTGAAGCAGGCGAACGTGTCGTTCTTCTTATCGATGAGATCGACAAGGCCGATATCGAATTTCCAAACGATCTCCTCCAAGAACTCGATAAGATGGAATTCTTTGTCTACGAATTGAACAAGACAATTACCGCCAAACAACGCCCTGTTGTCATCATCACTTCGAACAATGAAAAAGAACTGCCGGATGCTTTCCTGCGTCGCTGTTTCTTCCACTATATCTCATTCCCTGATAAAGACACGATGAATGCCATCATTGATGTGCATTTCACAGGTTTGAAAAAGGATTTGCTGAAATCGGCTTTGGACGTTTTCTTTGGCCTGCGTGAACTGCCTGGTCTTAAAAAGAAGCCAACAACGTCCGAGTTGCTCGACTGGATTAAACTGCTAGTTGCTGAAGACATCGATCCTGCCTTGCTCAGAGAGGCCGACACACGCAAAACAATCCCGCCGCTAGCGGGCGCTCTATTGAAGAACGAACAAGACGTTCAGTTGTTTGAGCGACTGGCCTTTATGGCGCGGCGAGAACGTTAGGCCACAACAATGCTCATTGATTTCTTCTACAAAATTCGTGCCTACCAGGTACCGGTAACTATTCGAGAGTTCCTGGACCTTTTGCGTGCGATGAAGGCAGAAGTCATCTACGGTTCAATCGAAGACTTCTACTCACTTGCTCGTATCACACTGATCAAGGAGGAGAAACACTTCGACAAATTTGACCGCGCTTTTGCGGACTACTTCAAAGGCATCGAAAGTCTAGACGAGATCATGGGGGAAGTTCCCGATGAATGGTTGAAGAAACTGGCCGAAAAAAATCTCTCCGACGAAGAAAAGGCTATGATCGAAAGTCTGGGTGGTTTTGAGAAGTTGATGGAAACTCTCAAGGAACGATTGGAAGAACAGAAAAAACGCCATCAGGGCGGCAGCAAGTGGATCGGAACCGCAGGCACGTCACCCTTTGGAGCTTATGGCTATAACCCCGAGGGCGTGCGTATTGGCCAGCATGAAAGTCGTCATCGCCGCGCCGTCAAAGTTTGGGACAAGCGAGAATTCAAAAACTTCGATGATGAAGTAGAGATCGGCACTCGGAATATGAAGGTCGCACTACGCCGACTGCGCAAGTTCGCAAGAACCGGACTGGCCGAGGAACTTGATCTCGACGATACGATTAAATCCACAGCAGCGAATGCTGGTTATCTAGACATAAAAATGCGCCCTGAGAAACACAACCGGGTCAAAGTCATCATGTTCTTTGACGTTGGCGGATCGATGGATGATCATATCCGTGTGGTTGAGGAATTGTTTTCCGCTGCACGAAGCGAGTTCAAGCACCTTGAGTACTACTATTTCCATAACTGTTTGTATGAGTCTGTGTGGAAAGATAACCGTCGCCGATTTGGTGAACGTATTCCGACCTATGAACTCCTCCAAACTTTTCCGTCAGATTACAAACTGATCTTCGTTGGTGATGCAACGATGAGCCCATATGAGATCACTTATCCAGGTGGTTCAGTGGAGCATTGGAACGAGGAAGCAGGGGCGGTATGGTTGCAACGGGCCCTTGAGACCTACAGCAAAGCAATTTGGTTGAACCCGCAGCCAGAGCGGATGTGGCATTATCACCAGTCTATCGAGATCGTGAATCAAGTGATGGAAAAGCGCATGTTCCCCCTCACTTTGGAGGGGATTACACGAGGCATACAGGCGCTTTCCTGACGCCGTTAGATTCTTTGTCGAGTCAGCTTTGACGCCCCGTAAAAAAACTGCCACAAATCTCGCATTATTTAATTCAAAGCTATTTTATCAATGCGTTGGCGTACTGTTGTTGGCTCCATAGCCATTCTTCTCTGGATGTTTATCTATTGTCTGCTTGCCTGGTGGTTGGGCAGTAAGTTGCCAAACAATATGGCAATCATGTCGATTTACGCGCTCGTGACCGGCATCGCCTGGATATTTCCCGCATTGAAAATTTATAAGTGGACAAGAAAAGATGCAGGGTCTGAACTGCGCAATCCGTAATTTTACTCTAGGAGCCACGGTATTATTCTTGGCGGGCTGCGAGCAAGCGGCCTACTTGCATCAAGCGGCCGAAGGTCAGCTGGATATTTTGATCAGCCAACAGTCGGTTGACGATGTCCTTGCCGATCGTAAACTAAAGGAAGAGCCGAGACAAAGACTGGAACTTAGCAAGGAAGTATTGGCCTTCGCGGAAGAACGTTTGGCTCTGCCAGTGGAAGGTCGTTACGAAAATTTTGTTGATCTTAAGCGTCCAGCCGTCGTCTGGAACGTTTTTGCGTCCGAAGAATTAGCGCTCAAGCCCAAGACTTGGTGTTATCCCATCGTTGGCTGCGTCGCTTACCGCGGTTTCTTTGATGAAGGCACCGCGGCAGCCAACATGCGTCAGCTTAAAGCAGAAGGGTATGACACTTTCTATGGTGGTGTATCGGCCTATTCGACCCTTGGTTATTTCCGCGATCCAATCCTCAGTACGTTTCTGAACATGGACGAGGGGTCATATGTTGCTTTGTTCTTCCACGAATTGGCACATTCGGTTGTTTACGTTGAAAATGATTCTGCTTTCAACGAAAGCTTCGCGACCGCGGTCGAGAGAGAGGGGCTCCGTCTTTGGGACCAAGCTCATGGCGGATCAAAACTTCTAGCCAAGTCACGGCAGCGCCAAAAGGTACACCGCAAGTTTGTCGCTTTTGTTCAAAAGTATCAGAAAAAGCTCAAACGTCTTTATGCATCCAACATCAGTGATGATCAGAAACGAACGAAGAAAGCAGCAATCTTCAAAGCCATGCGCCAAGATTACAAACGCAACAAATCTCGTTTTAAACCGCTCTCATACGATCACTGGTTCTCTGATCTCAACAACGCGAGGATTGCGTCGATTGGAACCTACAACGATCTCGTACCAGCTTTCACAAAGATGATACGCGCAAGAGACGGCGATATGCAGGCTTTCTACGAGGATGTGAAGGCGTTGGCGAAATTGTCTAAAGAAGAGCGGTTGAAGAAACTGCAAAACTAACAGCTCTCACCAAATCACAATTGCGATTGTGGCTTTTGACCTCATTTTCATCTGTGGAAACAGATCGTAAATTGGCCGTCGAAACAAAGGTGAGACAGTGAATACAAACAAAGCTCCTGCATACAAGCATTTGGTGTTATTAGGTGGTGGACACAGTCATGTGTCGGTTATCAAATCCTTTGGTATGAAGCCGGTACCTGGTGTGGCGGTGACTGTGGTTTGCCGCGATGTTCACACACCCTATTCTGGGATGCTGCCGGGATTGATTGCTGGACACTATGGCTTCGATGAAGCCCATATTGATCTCGACAAACTCTGCGCCTTCTCGCAAATCAACTTCATCCATGATGAAGTCGTGGGTTTGGATCCGATCACCCAAAAACTGAAGTTTCGTGGAAGACCAGACCTCGCTTATGACGTGCTGTCGATAAACACAGGTTCTTCACCAGATGTAAACTCAGTTCCGGGCGCTAAAGAGTTCGCAGTCCCTGTAAAGCCAATCAACAGCTTTCTTGATCATTGGAACAAGCTGGAATCCCGACTAGAGAATACTGACAAGTCTGTTACCGTCGCTGTAGTAGGGGCAGGAGCTGGGGGAATTGAACTTCTGTTGTCGGTTCAAAACCGGATCAATGATAGTTTGATCGCTGACGGCAAAAACCCGTCGCTTGTTAATTACAAGCTGCTAGTATCTGGAGACGAACTACTACCAACCCATAATGCAGGTGTGCGGAAATGTTTTAAGCAAAAGCTCACAGAGCGCGGTGTCCAGACCGATTACATGTCCCGCGTGGGTGAGGTGAAATCGAATGGGCTAGTTTTGGAGAACGGTAGTTTCATCGAAGCAGATGAAATCTTATGGGTGACATCTGCTGCGGCACCCGCCTGGCCCAAGCTATCTGGTTTGGATGTTGATGATCGCGGCTTCATCAAAGTGAATGACAAGCTTCAGACTCTTTCATTTCCCAATATTTTTGCCGCCGGGGATGTTGCTGCTGTTGTCAACCATCCGAGAGAAAAGGCCGGTGTCTTTGCTGTTCGTCAAGGGCCGCCTTTGATGGCTAACCTGAGAGGTTTCCTATTAGGAGATGAGCTTAAAGACTTTAAGCCTCAAAAAACGTTTCTTGGCCTTATATCAACTGGCGACAAGTATGCTGTTGCCTCCTGGGGACCTTTGGCGTTTTCGGGTGCTTGGGTTTGGCGATGGAAAGACAAAATCGATCGCAAGTTCATGAATTTGTACTCTGTTCTGGAACCAATGCGGATACCCGCGGTTGAAATAGCGCCTACAGTTCTAGGGAGCCATAAAACTCCAGATCCAATGCGATGTAATGGCTGTGCGGCAAAAGTTGGTAGTGGGGTACTAACCAAGGTGATGCGTCAGTTAAGAGATAGCCACCCAGCGCTTTTTCCAGCACTCTCAGGCGATGATGCGGCAGTACTCAATGTTCCAAAGGAAAAGTCCCTCATTCAATCCGTGGACTTCTTCCGCTCATTCATTGGTGATCCATTTACGTTTGGCAAGATTGCAGCCAATCACTGTTTGAATGATCTCTATGCAATGGGCGTGCAACCTCACTCGGCATTGGCAATAGTAGCACTCGAACCAGCTTCAAATGAAAGACAGGAAGACGAACTGAAAGCTGCTTTATCGGGCGCTTTGGAAGTTTTTACTCCGCTAGGTGTTCTACTTGCTGGTGGCCATACAGCCGAGTTCTCTGAACCTGGATTGGGTTTTACCGTTAATGGGTTTGCAAATGAATCCCAAATCATTCCGAAGCAAGGGTTGAAATCCGGTGATGACTTGGTACTGACCAAAGCCTTGGGTACAGGGATTTTGTTGGCAGGACAGATGCGTCTAGCGACCAAAGGGCGTTGGATTGAAGAAGCGCTCCAATCGATGATGCTTTCCAACCACACCGCTTCCGAAGTGTTTTTCGAACATGAAGCAGAAAGCTGTACAGACATCACTGGTTTCGGTTTACTTGGCCATTTACTCGAGATGATTGGAGAAAACGATGATATCGCTGTTGAGATCAATATGAACGCACTTCGCGAACTCTCAGGTGTGAAGCACTTACTCGCTCAGGGTATTGCAAGCAGTTTGGCCGCATCTAACAACGAAGCGTTAAACAGCGTTGATGTTTCGAAGATCGTAAGCCCCGAAATGATACCTCTTTTGACCGACCCACAAACGGCGGGTGGATTGCTCGGTGCTGTGAAAGCCGAGAAAACCTTGAGACTCATTTCAGCGCTTCAAAACAAAGGCTATGACAAGGCTCATTGTGTCGGTAGAGTGGTTGAGCGCAATCCAGGCGATCAGGCAATTAAGCTCATTTAGGCACTCATGGCAGCACCCATTCAGCGAACAGCGACGCCCTTCGACAGATCCTATTCTGAAATCATTGATGTGCGCTCGCCAGCGGAATTCGCATTGGATCATGTTCCAGGAGCGATCAATCTACCGTCGCTTTCCAATGAGGAGCGCGCCAAAGTTGGTACGATCTATAAGCAGGTTAATCCTTTTGATGCTCGTAAAATTGGTGCGGCACTGGTTTTCGCCAACCTGTCACAGCATTTAGAAAATCACTTTCTAAATAAGGAAAAGGATTACGAGCCCTTAGTTTATTGCTGGCGTGGTGGGCAACGCTCTGGCTCGGT
Source organism: uncultured Alphaproteobacteria bacterium (assembly GCA_905480575.1). Lineage (GTDB taxonomy): Bacteria > Pseudomonadota > Alphaproteobacteria > UBA7985 > CAJQQZ01 > CAJQQZ01. The sequence continues at coordinate 47,811 of CAJQQZ010000095.1, forward strand.
AGCGACGGTGTTGTCCATGATTGGATGGCGAGCAACACTTCTTGATGGTGGATATAAAACCTATCGCAAGACAGTCATTGAGGGGCTTGAGACTTTGCCGGCGAAGTTCACTTTCCGAATTGTGGGTGGCAAGACTGGCTCAGCAAAAACAGATGTTCTTAAAGTACTAGAGCGTCAAGGTGAGCAAGTGTTAGACCTTGAGGGTCTAGCCTGCCATAGAGGTTCACTTTTAGGCGCAATGCCCGGTGTTGATCAACCCAGTCAAAAACTGTTTGAAAGTATGATTTGCAGCAAGCTAAGAAGTTTTGACGAAAGCAAAGTTGTTTGGATTGAATCTGAAAGTTCAAAGATTGGAAAAGTGTTTGTTCCGCCAGCCTTGATCGATGCAATGCTGAAAAGCAAATACTACGATCTTCGACCAAATGTAGATTGGAGAGTTGATTACCTGGCCGAAAGCTATGCCCATCTCAATGTCCCTGACTCTCAACTCCCTGATCTGTTGTTGCGCTTGATTGGACGCCATAGCCGAGAAACCGTAAATTCTTGGCTGGACCTATTCGAGAAAGGACAGTGGGCAGAAGTAGTTCGTTTGCTTTTGATTGAGCACTACGACCCGTCCTACACAACGTCCACCAAAAAGAAATTCGGAGACAGGACGATACCTGTAAAGGTTCCTGAAGGTACTATCTATTCTGCAAACTCTGCTGTCGATCTTCTCCTGCATTACGAACAAGAGAGTGCCTAGTCATGTCTCAACCAATACAAAATCAATATAACACCGTGCTTTTCGACGTTGATGGAACGCTCGTCGATTCTGCCCCTGACATGTGCCGAGCATTGAACTTAGCACTTTCTGACGTCGGAAGACCCCATGTAGAAGTTACCGACATTCACAACATGATCGGTGGACTTGGAAAAGGGAAGATTTCTGACCAGGTTCTAGAGCTAACTGGTGGTAGGAAGTCTGATGAAGAGGAAATCTCCATTATGACAGGGTTTCGAGAATACTATTTTTCTGATCTCTTAGTCTTAACTAAACCCTATCCATTTATCCCAGAGCTTTTAAAAGATCTCCATTCTCGTGAAGTGAAGATGGCAGCTTGTACCAACAAGAACGAGGCCAGTGCACGCGAAATGATCGAAGCACTCGGATGGTCTCGCTATTTCCCGGTCGTCCTGGGTGGCGATAGTCTTCCGACTAGAAAACCCCGACCTGAGATGCTTTTGAAAGCCGCTGAACTATTGGGCGCGAGTATCAGCACAACATTGATGGTTGGAGACACCATCAGCGATACTTTAGCGGCCAATAGGGCAAACATGGACTGTGCCTTCGTCAGCTACGGTTATTCCGTAATGAGCCAAGATGAATTGGACTATCTTCATCACGTTGACGAAGTGCCGGAACTCCAAACTTTACTGAAATAAAAAAAGCCCCGTGAAATCACGAGCCTCAGACTGTTGACAAACCCCGTCATTTTTGGCGGGGTTTTTCTTTTGGGCTTATTTCGGTAGTTTTTGCGATGGTTTCGTTTGAATTTTAATGGGTTCTTTGGTGCCCTATGCCTCTGCGGGCCTCTTTGTCATCGCC
>CAJQQZ010000096.1 GCA_905480575.1 uncultured Alphaproteobacteria bacterium
TAAAGGACACGGCTTTCCAGCCAAGTCCTGGCTCAGAACAGCTTTGGAACAAGCCAGAAAACTGATCCGTTATGACCCGGAAGTGATGGTGAAAATCCTAAAGCCAGCTATCGATAAATCAAAAAGAGTCGGGTAGTATGGGATCGGGACGTAATATGGTCAAATCAGGTGGTTCAGACCCTTCAATGGAAGACATCCTCGAATCAATTCGAAGGATCGTCGTTGCGCGAGAAACGGATGACGTAGGCTCTAGCAGCGAAGTTTCCAAGTTAACCGCCTCAAGTAAAGCCAACCAGAAGACCGCAGCTCCCAATATAGACGAAATTATCGTCGAGGAGCTGTCTTCCAGTAGCGATGGCAGTCGTTCAGTAGAGAGAGAGTGGCCGTCTGATCGAACAGTCGGGCTAAATGAAAATCGATCTGAAGAAGTGAATCCGGAACGAAATCAGTTCAAACCAATCAACACCGGTTATAATCCGCCGGTAATCAATAAAATATTGATTGGTGGCAAAAGTAATTTGACGATGTCATTAAAAGCAGAACAACAGCGTGTGCAAGAATTAAGTCCGGTCAACGACGAGGCTTTGGTGTCTGCACCTGAGTCAGTGGCAGGTTCCCAGAGTACAGCGCCGGAGCACGATACTCCCGTTGAGGAGGAACTGGATATACTAGATCTGACGCAATTGGTTGATTTGGACTCTGTTGACAGCACAAAAGGTGTTTGGGTTCGTGGCGACGCGAGCAGAGCCACTGGCACCGATGCTCTAACAAAAAAGGAGGCGGCAAAGGCTACGGAAGTCTCAAATGGACTTTCTGAGCAGAGAGCATATCAGAAACATTTAGAGGACCAGATAAAGCAGGCTTTGTCGTTAGAGAACTATTCTTCGGACAAAGATACGATTGTTGAGGAGGCACTAGAAGACGAGGTGGTCGCTTCTGATGATCTCTCAGAGAGTCTAGACGACTATATCCGCAGTCTTGTTCAGAAACGCGTTCAACACTGGCTGGATACAAGCCTTGAAGATATGGTTGAGCGGATCGTTCGCGAAGAAATTAAGGCAGCGCTACAACGCGCCAAAAAATAGGCCCAAAAACCTACTATCCACATTGCCAAGACTTGCTTTCGCAGCATTAGGCCGTTAAGTCCTTGGAACCACTACAATCCCATCCTGACAGAGGTCTAAATCATGCTCGACAAGAGCTTCAACCCAAGTGCGTCTGAAGAAAAATATCGCAAGCTTTGGGAAGGCTCAGGCTCGTTTGCCTGTGATCCTACAAGTAATGCTGATCCATATACAATTATGATGCCTCCGCCCAATGTGACGGGCAGCTTGCACATGGGCCATGCGTTGACCTTCACCATCCAGGACATCTTGATCCGCTATCATCGGATGAAGAAGAAGGATGCCTTGTGGCAGCCAGGCACGGACCATGCTGGTATAGCGACCCAAATGTTGGTTGAGCGCAAGTTGGCAAGCGAAGGAATTCAGCGCAAAGAGCTTGGCCGGGAGAAGTTCCTAGATAAAGTTTGGGAATGGAAAGAGGAACATGGCGGGGCCATTGTTAATCAGTTACGCCACCTCGGGACGTCTCCGGATTGGGAACGCGAACGTTTCACTATGGATGAAGGCCTGTCGAAGGCAGTCGTTAAGGTTTTTGTTGAGCTCCACAAAAAGGGGTTGATCTACAAAGACAACCGCCTGGTTAACTGGGACCCTAAGTTACAAACTGCTATTTCCGATCTTGAAGTGGAGCAGAAGGAAATTAACGGTAAACTTTGGCATTTCCGTTATCCGATTAGCGGCGAAGACGGACATTATATCGTTGTTGCAACTACGCGACCTGAGACGATGTTGGGTGATACTGGTGTTGCTGTTCACCCTGATGATGAGCGCTATAAAGACCTGGTTGGTAAGTTTGTCGACTTGCCGTTGGTTGGGCGCCAAATTCCGATTGTCGCTGATGAGTATGCAGATCCTGAAACGGGCAGTGGTGCAGTGAAGATTACGCCTGCACATGATTTCAATGACTTTGAAGTTGGTCGTCGTCAGAAATTGGAAATGATCTCAATCCTTGACCGAAACGCTTGTGTCACCGGTGATGCCCCAGAAGCCTATTTGGGGATGGATCGTTTTGAAGCACGCAAAAAGGTTGTTGCTGAGTTTGAAGCACTTGGTCTGTTAGAGAAGATCGAAGATCATTTGCATTCAGTTCCTCATGGTGATCGCAGTGGTGTTGCAATCGAACCCTATTTGACAGAGCAGTGGTATGCAGATGCTGTAACGCTTGCAAAACCAGCGATCGAAGCCGTTGAACAAGGAAAGACCGTTTTCGTACCGAAGTCGTGGGAGAATACCTACTATGACTGGATGCGGAACATTCAACCTTGGTGTATCTCGCGCCAACTTTGGTGGGGACACCAGATTCCGGCCTGGTATGCGGAAGACGGTACTGTTTTTGTTGAGGCTAGCGAAGAAGCAGCACAAGAAGCTGCTACAGCACATTTTGGCAAAGCCGTTGAACTAACACGAGATCCTGACGTTCTCGATACTTGGTTCTCATCGGCTCTTTGGCCCTTCTCGACACTGGGTTGGCCTGAGCAAACACCTGAGCTCGGACGATATTACCCTGGTGACGTTTTGGTGACTGGATTTGACATTATTTTCTTCTGGGTTGCCAGAATGATGATGATGGGCCTTGAGTTCATGGGTGATGTTCCATTCAAAACGGTTTACATTCACGCACTGGTGCGTGACGAGAATGGCCAGAAAATGTCCAAGTCAAAAGGCAACGTCATCGATCCATTGGAGCTCATTGGCCAGTATGGCTGTGATCCTCTGCGTTTCACGTTGGCAGCTCTGGCTGTTCCTGGCCGCGATATCAAATTGGCGACAACCCGTGTTGAGGGCTACCGCAACTTTGTAACCAAGATCTGGAATGCTTCTCGCTACGCTGAGATGAATGAGGCTAAACTCTACGACGGGTTTGATCCAAAGCACTTGGATAAGCGAGTGAACCGTTGGATCGTTGGGCGTTTGGTTGAAACGGCGACTTCCATCGAACGTGCGATGGGCCATTATCGTTTCAATGAGGCTGCGGGTTCGCTCTACCAGTTCATCTGGCATGAGTTCTGCGATTGGTACATTGAGTTCTCTAAACCAATCCTGAACGGTGACGATGAGAATGCCGCGAAAGAAACACGGGCTACTATGGCTTGGGTTCTGGAGCAGCTTCTTCACATGGCTCATCCGATTATGCCTTTTGTCACCGAGGAAATCTGGGAACAGTTCGCAGCGGAGGCCAATGACAAATCAGGGACCAGACTAATCTCAAATGCTTGGCCAGAGCTTGGTACTGACTTGATTGATGATGGTGCGGCCGAGGAAATGGATTGGGTAATTCGGTTGATTACCGGTATCCGCACAGCCCGCTCAGAACTATCGGTTCCACCGAAGGCAAAACTGCAAGCAACGATCCAAGGAGCATCTAGCTCCAGTCTTGAACGACTGAAACATCACGAGAATCTTATTCTTAAGTTGGCTGGCTGTGAAACGCTTGGAGAGAGTGATGAGGCGATACCCCAAGATGCTGCACAAGTTGTGATTGACGAAGCCACAGTTGTTCTGCCGCTGAAGGGTGTGATTGACGTTGAAGCTGAAAATGCGAGATTGTCAAAGGAAGTGGCTAAAGCAGAAGCGGAGATTGCCAAGTTGGAGAAAAGTTTGGGGAACCCAAACTTCCTTGAACGCGCGCCAGAAGCCGTTGTGGATGGCATGAAAGCTAAGCGTGCTGAATTCGAACAGAGCCTGTCTACTCTCAAGAAAGCCATGGCTAAACTAGCTGATCTGTAAGAGATCGCACTGTCGAAGAGTGAGTGTTCTGTACGCAAATTCTTCGACAAGATTGACAGCAGGATACTGTGTTATCAGTATCGAAGAAGAGCTGCCTATTTTGTAGAAACAACTCTTCGTATTCGATGGAACTCTTAGTTAATAGGTGCTGGCTGCTGTAGTGTCACAACAGGCTGTGCATAGGTGTGGGTTGTTGTCGTATAAGGTGTTGGTGCAGAGCTGCTCACGATAGTTGGAGTGTTTGGTCTAACAGCTTGATAGACCACTCCAGCTTTTTGAGGCGTTGCGGCGGGATTGGAATTGCTGCCAAGGATGACCGGATTGCTCGGACTTGCCGCACGTGTTGGATCAGCAATCACTGGACCGACCTGTGTCGTTGGATATGTCGGACGCGAGGCCAGCTTGTAAGCACGTGTTGGCACTGTCGCAAACCGATAAGGTGTTGATGGAGAGGCGCTCACTGTAGCCACCTTGCGGACAGGCTCGCCATAAGTTAGCTGGTTCATAGAACGATAGCCTGAAGGCATGCTGCATGCAGAAAGAACAGAAGCGGAAAGAAGGGCAAAGCCCATTGCCTTAAAATTCATTGTAAGCTCCAAATAAAAGCGGCTTTTTTCAAATAGTTGGCAAATATAGCCAGTAAAATAATAACTCTTTATTGCACATGTGGAGTCGAATTTCGAGAAAAAAACACAAAACTGACGTGTTTTACTTAAGTTTATTCCCATTATGCTGTGGTTCTGTCAAATTTGCTGCTAATTTCAACCCCTATATCAATTAGGAGTCGAACCTTATCGCATTCTTTTCCGAAACTGGGTATTAGTTTGGCTGAGTTAACGGCAGTGGAATCCTGCCTGAACACACGACGCCTAAAGAAGGAAAAAATAGAAATGAGCTTTGTATTTGAGCCGTGCAACGAAGTAACAGCCACCGTTGTTGGTACTGAAGATCTTTTTCCTATCAGGCGGGTATTTTGTGTTGGCAGAAACTATGCCGCTCACGCCAGAGAAATGGGGCACGACCCGGATAGAGAAGCACCTTTCTTCTTTATGAAGCCAGCAGATGCAGTCGTCGCGGCTGGAAATGTCCCATACCCACCTCAAACTCAAGACTTGCATCACGAGATTGAGTTGGTCGTTGCCATTAAAGAGGGTGGGAAAGACATCTCAGAAGAGACTGCTATGGATCACGTTTATGGTTATGCCGTTGGCATTGATTTAACCCGACGGGATTTACAAGGAGAAGCCAAGAAATTAGGCCGCCCTTGGGATTGGGGGAAGGGTTTTGATAATTCTGGACCTATGTCGCCGATTGTTCGGTTAGAGACGTGTGGTCATCCAGGTCCTAACCGTAAAATTTGGCTGTCCGTTAATGGTGAAATGCGCCAAGAGGCAACGTTGAATGAGCTGATTTGGAAACTGCCGGAAGTCATTTCGATTATTTCGCAATCCATGGTTTTGAAACCGGGGGATCTAATTTTTTCCGGAACACCCGCAGGCGTAGCGGCTGTTGTGAAGGGCGATGTACTGAAAGGCGGCGTTGAGGGTGTTGGAGAACTTGAAATCACGCTTGTTTAGAAGTTAACCATTCTTTTTTGTCAATTTGAATGTGGGCAGGTTTTCATTGTAGGCTTTGGTTATGCCTACGTCTTTCATACCAGACTTTCTGAGAACGCGTTGGGAGGCTGCATTGCCGTCATCAGTGACTGCCCAAACTTCTTTTAGCTTGGTCTTTTCAAAAGCAAACTGTAGTAGCCTCGTGCAGGCTTCAGTGGCATAGCCTTTTCCCCAGGCTGATTTCTTTAAAATGTAGCCAACTTCTATTTTGATTTCGGAATCTAGGGAATTGAGGTCTAGATCCTGCCATGTGGGTTTGGTTTCTTCAATGGGCATTGGAAGCAAGATTGAAGTACCGAGTTTTTCGCCAGTCTCGTGATCGATTAGAACCCAAACACTGATGGCCCCACACAGAGAGCGAACTAAACTGGCGTTTACGCGCTCTGTCAATTCATTCTCATCAAAGATCTTACCGGTCAGATACTTCACCACATCAGGATCGGTCATTTGCTCTCGAGTTAAACCGCTATCATATTCCTCGTAGGGACGTAGCAACAATCGTTGAGTTTCGAATCGAAGAGTTGAAGACATGAATAGATTTTCTGTTAAAGGAGCATTGGCTAAGATAGAAGAGTTCTACACCACTATATTGTCATTTCTCATTGGATTGTACCAGCATGAAGAACACGTTTGATATCGCTGTCATTAAGGGCGATGGAATTGGCCCCGAAATCACAGAGCCTTGCTTAGATCTTCTAAAAAAGGTTGCCGAAGGTTTCGAGCTGAACTTCATAGATGCGCCAGCTGGTGCAGCAACCTATTTAGACGTCGGATCAGCGCTTCCTGAGACTTCTTTGAAAACTGCGCGCAATGCGGATGCGATTCTGTTGTCGGCGACCGGTTTACCCTCCGTTCGTTATCCAGATGGCACAGAGATTGTTCCGCAGTTAGATTTACGATTTGAACTGGACCTTTATGCTGGGGTGCGACCAGTGATGGTTTTTCCTGGTATGCCGACACCGCTCAAACATGAAAGAGCAACAGACATCGATTTTGTTTTGATACGTGAATCAACAGAAGGTCTCTTTGCTTCCCATGGTAAAGGCATAACGATGGGTGGCCAATGCGCGACCGAAACGATGGTTCTGACGGAAAAAGGAAGTCGGAGAGTTTCAGACTTCTCATTTAAGCTTGGTCAGACACGGAAGGCTCGTGGCCTCAGTAAGGGGCAAGTGACTTCCGTTGACAAAGCTAACATTTTTAAGGCCTTCGCATTTTTCCGGGAAGTTTTCGATGATGTAGCAAAAGACTATCCTGAGCTGGAGAGCAACTATGCCTATGTAGATGCAATGGCATTGCGGATGGTTAAAGATCCTTGGAATTTGGACGTCCTGGTTACAGAGAATATGTTCGGTGATATTCTGTCGGATCTAGGTGCTGGTCTTATGGGCGGGCTAGGGATGGCGCCTTCGGCAGATATTGGTGACAACCATGCTGTTTTCCAACCGTGTCACGGTTCAGCGCCCGATATTGCTGGCCAGGGGAAAGCGAACCCAACAGCTATGTTCCTATCAGCGGCCATGATGCTCGATTGGTTGGGAGAGAAACACAGTTGTGAGGCGGCCGTCAAAGGCGGTGAAGCCATAACTAAGGCTGTAAAGGTGGCCTATGCAGCCGGAACGCTCGAGCCTATGGAGTTTGGTGGCAAAGACGGTACGGCGCCAATAACAGATGCCGTTTTCAGCGCCCTAGGATAGCCTTCAGGCCTGAGCCATCTGCGAGACTTTGCTTTCCCGGTAGAAGATGTAGAGGCCGGAACCTATGATGATCGCAATTCCCAGCCAGGTTACGGGTGCTGGGAATTCACTGAAGACGATGACGCCCATGGTTGTCCCCGTCACGATCTCCAAGTACTGGAAAGGTGCTAGGACGGAGGCTGGTGCTCGCTTCATCGCATTAATCACAAGAATATGCCCACCGCAGCCAATCAGACCAATTATCGCGATCAGTGTTAGCTCATAGAGTGTGGGCCAGGTAAAGGTCATAACTTCGATTGCTAGGTTGTGGCCAATAAAGAGTGCCCCGCCGATGAGCACAGTGCCCCAGAGTCCTGAAAAGAACTGCATGGTTATTGGGTGTTCATCATTGGCTATTATCTTGGTAAAAAGCAGGAAGGTTGCAAAACAAAGTGCCGCCATAAACGGGAACACGGCTGTCCAGCCAAATATTTCCCAAGAGGGTCTAATGACGATGAGCGCCCCTATAAAGCCAATGATGATGGCTGTTATCCGCCGCCAACCAATGTTTTCCTTCAGGAATACAGCGGACAGAAAGGTTAGGATCATCGGCTCAACGAAGAAGATCGCATAGGTATCGGCCAACGGCATGTACTTGAGTGCACCAAAGAAGAACAGTGTGGCGCAACCAATCATGCACCCCCGAATGGCGTGGATATGCATGTTTCGCCAGCCTTGGAAAAGCCTGAACCACCAAACAAAAGGTGCTAGAATCAAGCTTTGAATCACCATTCTGCCCCAGGCGATCTCACCACCTGAAACCGTTGGGCCTAGGATCTTTGCAAATACGTCGATGAGAGGCATGAACGTCATCGCGGCAAACATGAAAATCATACCGACTTCGACTTGTCGTTCTGACGATCCCAGCCTAGCTTTTACTTTCACGACGTGTCCCCGAAAAAAAAGTACCAGAATTGCCTTTAGACTAGTTTTCTCGTGACCGATAGACAGAAAGTTCGGTGAGGCGATGTTCTATTTCACGCAATCAAAATGAGGCGATCAAATTTTGGTCGCGGTTGCAACTCACAAATACTTGGCTTGTAAAACGCAAGGGCACATACCATAAGATAAGGAGTTTTTGACCCCTAAGAGTGATGATGATGAATCCATTTCTGCATGACTGGACGACAGAATTCGGCTTGCCGCCTTTTGACGAAATAAAGCCAGAACATTTTACGGACGCCTTGGACAAGGGGTTTGAAGATCACAAGACTGCTGTCACAAAAATTATTGCAGATGGATCAGATCCTACTTTTGCCAACGTCATTGAGGCTTTGGAACTTTCCAGCCATCTTGTTGAGAAGGTCGCCAACGTTTTCTTCAATCTGACAGGGGCTGATACCAATCCAGCGTTACAAGAGCTTGAACGAGATTTTGCGCCGCGCTTTGCCAAGGAATTCAATGAGACTTATTCCAACACCGATCTTTTTGCCAAAGTGTCTGCTGTCTTTGAAGGAGATCAAAGTGGTTTGACGCCAGAGCAAAAACGGGTTTTGGAGAAGACCTATAAGTCCTTTGTTAGAGCCGGTGCGGCCTTGGATGAAAAACAGCGAAGCCGGATGTCAGAAATTTCTCAACGCCTGGCAACAATAGGAACATCATTTGCGCAGAACGTATTAGCTGAAGAAAACTCATATGAGTTGGTTCTCGAGAACGAAGACGATTTGGCCGGATTACCGGATTTTGTTCGCTCAGCAGCGGAACAAACTGCGGAAGCCAGAGGTCATAAGGGTAAATTTGTTATTACACCGTCACGCTCCTCTATCGCACCTTTTCTACAGTTTTCAGATCGCAGAGACCTGAGAGAGGAAGCCTGGCGTGCTTGGAGCAAGAGAGGTGAAAATGGCGATGCTCATGACAATCAAGAAGCCGTATTGGAAACGCTAAAGCTCCGTCAAGAGAAGGCGCGTTTGTTAGGTTTCTCAGATTTTGCGTCATTTAAGGTCGACAATGAAATGGCCAAGAAACCGGACGCCGTTCTAAAACTTCTGCGGTCTGTTTGGAGCCCAGCGAGGGAACGTGCGCTTCAAGAAACGCAAAAATTGCAGGCTATGATCCAAACTGAGGGAAGTAACTTCGAATTGGCGCCATGGGATTGGCATTATTATGCGGAGAAAGTCCGCAAAGCAGAATATGACTTGGACGAGGCCGAGCTAAAACCCTATTTCCAACTGGACAAAATGATTGAAGCGGCCTTTGAAACGGCTAACCGATTGTTTGGTGTTAGTGCCCGAGAACTGGAAGGTTTGGCTCTTTACCATCCCGATGCTCGGGTGTGGGAGATTACGAATTCTGACGATAAGCACGTCGGTGTCTTCGTCGGTGATTACTTCGCACGCGCTTCAAAGCGCAGCGGAGCTTGGATGTCCTCATTCCGGGATCAGCAACGTCTCGCAGGTAACGTCTCGCCGATCATTGTCAACGTGATGAACTTTAACAAAGCGCCAGAGGGCGAGGCGGCTTTGTTAACTTTTGATGATGCCAGGACTTTGTTCCACGAGTTTGGTCATGCATTGCATGGTTTGCTCTCGAACGTGACATACCCCTCTGTATCTGGAACATCGGTTGCTCGGGACTTCGTGGAGTTACCATCGCAGCTTTATGAACATTGGCTCTCTGAACCAGAGATCTTGAATGAGTTCGCTGTGCACTACAAAACTGGTGAACCTATTCCAGCCGAGCTCCTAGAAAAACTGAAAGCAGCGGAGAACTTTAACCAAGGTTTCGCGACAGTTGAGTATGTGTCATCGGCATTGGCGGATATGGAATTGCATCTGAAGGAAAACTTGGACGATTTAGATCTGAGCCAATTTGAGCAAGAACTTTACGATGAAATTGGGATGCCAGAGGCCATTAAGATGCGTCACCGCATTCCTCATTTCGCTCATGCCTTTGCTGGTGATGGGTATTCCGCAGGCTACTATTCTTACATGTGGTCAGAAGTCATGGATGCAGACGCCTTTGCGGCTTTTGAGGAAACAGGTGATCCTTTCAACAAGGAAATGGCGAAGCGGCTTGCCGATGCGATTTATTCTGCGGGCGGCAAACAAGACCCCGAAGAAGCCTACATTGGCTTTAGAGGCCGTTTGCCAACCATTGACGCCTTACTTGAAAAGCGTGGACTGGCCGACGTTGCTTAGTTCGCAAAGTTCTAAACATAGACTTCAGAAAACTTAAGTACTGGATCATCATTGGTCCAGGGCTTAAGTTTCGGCATAACTGAATTGAAAACATCGCCGTTTAGAAAATCTGAAAGCCAAACATGAAGTTTTGGCAAAGGCAAACCATCAAACCACTCCCTGTCTGTGTTGGCGAACTGTCGAACAAAAGGGAAGATAGCGTGATCAGCGAGGCAGGCCTTAGCGCCAAAAAGGAATGGGTTGGTCGAAAGGAGAGCTTCCAGTTTTCTCAAAAACACCAACGCCTGATCCTTATGGTCTTCGGGATCAGCACCATACCTATTAGCGTATTTGTAATGGTCTAGATGGTGTTTGAAATCACCATCAGCTTCGTCGATCAGTGACAGCATAGACGACCGTAGATTATTATCGACCGGCAACCAGTCGAGAGGATCGTTTTCCCCTAAGGCCCATAACATAACATCCAGACTTTGTTCGAGCACTTCACCGTCCCGCAAAATCACGACCGGAACCGTGCCTTTTGGTGATGCTGCCAAGAATTCCTCTGGTTTGTCGCGCAACAGGATTTCTCGCACTTCACATTCAATGCCACTGGCTGCTATCGCCATCCTGGCCCGCATAGCATAGGGGCAACGACGGAAGGTATAGAGAGTGGGCATGGATTGATCAGACATCTTGATCACTTTTCGATTAAGCACTACGAACCTTAATGGTAATCGGCCTTTTTGAAGGAAGCAAGTATGGCACTCAAACGAATGGTGATGGAGATTGGTATGGGCACTGATCTCAGAGGTGAAGACTATACAAAAGCTGCGGTCAGAGCCTTGAAAGACGCGCTGTGGCACAATTCTCTTAACATTGCCGATGCTCTCGGTTTGCCAAAAGAAGCGATGATCGTTGAAGTGACGATTGGCGTTGCGAAACCTGACCAAGTCAACAAAGAGGAAGTTGCCGCTGTTTTGCCTTACGGCCAAGCAAAGGTAATTGTCGAAGAGGGTGGATTGGATATTCCAAAGAACTACGGCGGTGGATTGACTGTCATGGCCAATGCTGTTGCCACGGTATTCTTTGATCTAGAGGAGGCCGCTTAGTCATGGCGATTAAACCAATTATCCTTGAGATGGGTACAGGAAATGACCTCTACGGCGAAGACTATACGAAGGCAGCGTTGAGGGCTGTTCAAGACGCTATTCATCACAGTTCTATTTCTATGTTCTCTTCTTTAGGCATTAGCCATGAAGAGATGACAGTCGAGGTCACGATTGGTGTTCAAGAGCCGGGAAAAGTCGATTGCGATGTCGTCGCCGCATCACTGCCTCGCGGTAAGGCAAAGGTCACTGCTGTGAGGGGTGGATTGAACATTTTTGACGAAGAAAACGATCGAACGTCCGTGATTGCCAATGCAGCGGTGAGAGCCCTAGTAAATTTACCAGACCGCCAGATCGTGGCAAAGCGCTAATGCTATTGCTTGGTCAACACTAGGAAGAATATTGTTGTTCTCAGCATTGCAGCAAGTTGCTCAAGTTCCAAGTTGATGAGTCCCGCTATCGAAATTGGCTTTCGTCTTAGAAAATGCTATTATAGATTATGAAGGTGAAGAGGATAGGCGTACGATTCATTGGATGACGACATAGAAACGAAACATCATTGTCGTTCGCAATGCACAGCAAAGAGATTAATCGCGCTTGTTTTGAAACGGCTTGAAGCTTGCAGAGACATTTATCCCTTCCCCGAAGTATATAATGGAGAGGCAAATGTTCTATAGCAACGTCAAAACGACCAATAATCCCAAGCGTACAGCCGAGCGACTGCTAAAATTGAAAGCAGCAATGGCGTTGACGGTACCAGAAAAAGGCTTGGATACTGTTTTACTTGCAACTTGGAACATTCGTGAATTTGACTCCGATGCATATGGCAGTCGTTCATTGGAGTGTCTCTATTACATTGCAGAAATTCTTTCACATTTCGATTTAATTGCCATCCAAGAAGTACGAGAAGATTTAGAAGCCCTCGACAAAGTCCTGAGTATCATGGGCAGAGGAGATTGGGATTACATCGTTTCAGACGTTACCGAGGGTAGACCTGGGAATCGCGAACGCATGGCTTTTGTCTTCGATAAAAGGTCTGTTTCATTTAATCGTGTTGCTGGTGAAATTGTAGTTCCGCCGAAGCGGGTCAAAACGCCGGAAGGGATAAAGGTTTATGAGCCGGCTAAACAATTATACAGAACTCCTTACATCTGCGGATTTAGAGTGGGTTGGTCCAATTTGTTGTTGTCGACCGTACATATCATTTATGGCAAAGACACTGCGGACAATCCAGAACGCGTCAACGAAATTGAAACCATCGCGGAATTTCTTGCTAAGCGATCTAGAGAGCGCCAAGATTATGACCGGAACAATCTTGTTCTGCTTGGTGACTTCAATATCTATTCTCCTGAAGACGTTACAATGAAGGCCATCAAAGATGCTGGTTTCAATGTGCCAAAAGAACTGCAAGATGTTCCGCATACGAATGTTGGTAAGAAAGCCCGTCACTATGATCAGATCGCTTTCAAGCCAAAGTCAAACCGGTTTGAAACTACGGGCAAAGCAGGTGTATTCGACTTTTTTGACATTGTTTATACTGACGATGACGAGAAAATCTACGCTGACGAAATAGGGGCTGCTTACCTCAAAACCTCCAAGGGAAAACACAGGGACGCAAAAGGTAAGACAAGCTATTATCGAACCTTTTGGCGCACTCATCAGATGTCGGACCATTTGCCGATGTGGGTTCAGCTGCGAACCGACTTTGCAAAGGAGTACTTAGAAGAGATTGTGAGTAAAACTTAGATGTGGAGAATAATGGCCTGGAGTTGTCGGATGAGGCTTAGCGTGGTGTTAGGAACATACTCGTAATCTCACCCAAACAATTGCTCAAATTCAACAGATTCAAGGGGGTTAAATATGGCCAGCAAACCGAAAAATATCGTCGTTTGTCTTGATGGAACCGGCAATCAAATCGAGGAAAATTTATCCAATGTATTGAAGCTATTTCGAACTCTCACGAAATCTGAAAACCAAGTCGTGTTCTATGATCAAGGCGTGGGAACGCTAGGCCGCCGATACACATGGGGACGCAATTTCCAAGGGGCGAAAAATCTACTTGGATTAGCTTTTGGCCTTGGTTTGGACGAGAACGTTCTTAAAGCTTACAAGTTCATAGTCCATCACTACGAGGAACGAAAGGTGGGTAAATCCAGAGAACTGGTGAGAGACAAAATATTCATCTTTGGGTTCAGTCGCGGAGCGCACACCGCACGTGTTTTAGCAGGATTGATATATGAAGTTGGTCTGATAGACCCCGACCAAGTCCACTTGGCAGGTGCGGCACTTTCTGGATACAAACAGTCGGCATCAAATGCGGAAGACGGCTATGAAGGTGAAGGAGCCAATTTCAAGCGTGTTATGGGCACAACAACGGGTTCTATCGAGTTTCTTGGTCTGTGGGATACAGTCAGCTCTGTTTTCACACCTCAGGCCAGGGGAAAATGGTGGCCCTTAATCATTCGCGAAAAGCTGCCGCACACAAGCTCAAACCCAGCAGTTCTCAACTTTCGCCACGCAATAGCTATTGATGAGAAGAGAAGAATGTTTCGTGTTGATCATTGGGAACCAGATCAAGATTTCAAACCAAACAAACACGTCACTGGAGACCTTGATAAGCAGTGCGCTAAGGAAGTGTGGTTTTCGGGATATCACAGCGATGTCGGTGGTGGACAAACACGCGTTGAAAGTGGCCTTTCACAAATTCCGCTCATATGGATGATTGAGGAAGCCGTAACGTCTGGTCTGCTGGTTTACAAGAGAATGGCGGAATATGTTTCCGGTCAAAAGAGTTGGACAAAGGACACAAAGTATATTTACCCTGAACCTAAGACCGATGCCCCGGATCATGATTCTTTAGCCAGTCAGTGGAAATTCCTAGAGTATGTACCAAAAGGAACAACTAGACGCGAATGGAAGGAAAGACGAAGTATCTTGGGTTACTACCTACCACGTGGCGAGCCTCGGCCTATTCCTGAAGGTGCGATCTTGCATAACTCGGTATTAGAACGAATAGCGGCGAATCAGGACTACAAGCCAGAAAACATTCCCATCGCGTATGTTGTGGAGTGAATGGCGCTGTCCGTTTGGACAGAATAATTCAAAATGATTCTTTGCGCGCAATTGGAACTCGAGCCATCTCGTCACTCTCCGTAACACTCAACTTCATTCAAATTGAGTACCCAAAGAATGACTTTCTGAGAAAGCAGTCCAAAACAATATGTTATGAAGATTGCTGGCGGAGGGGGTGGGATTTGAACCCACGAAGGAGTCTCCCCCTTGCCGGTTTTCAAGACCGGTGCATTCAGCCGCTCTGCCACCCCTCCAGGCGCTAAGCTGAGCCGTTTAAAACCTTTCGTGACGCTAAAGTCAACAGACAAAATCGCTCCTTTGAAAAAAGTCTGCACAAAGTTTTAATGAAGTAAAAACTGGCATGAATTTTCTTCGACGTGTAGCCTATTTGAAACCGATTGGAAGTTAGAAAATGTCGAAAAATCGTACTCAGCTTGAAACTTTTGCAGTGCAGGCGGGGCACTATGTTGATCCTGCTACAGGAGCAGTGGTACCGCCGGTCCAACCGTCTACGACTTATGCTAGGAACGAGGATTATAGTTTACGTTTAGACTATAGTTATAGCCGGGCTGGTAACCCAGCCTTAGACCAAGCAGAAAAGATTTTGGCGGAGCTAGAAGGCGGGCAGAGTGCAAAACTTTTCAACTCTGGTATGTCGGCCGTCACGGCATTTGCGGAAACGTTAAGGTCCGGTGATCGGCTTGTCGCGCCTGAGATCATGTACCATGGGGCTCAAACCTGGTTCTACTATCTACAAGAACATCGCGGTATTGAATTGGTGCTTTTCGATCAAACGCAGGAAGGCGCTTTGGAAGAGGCCGTGCGTGGTGGTGACACGAAAGTTCTCTGGATTGAAAGCCCTGTTAATCCGACTTGGGAGGTCATCGATATTGAGTATGCCGCTAAGCTCGCTCACGAAGCCGGTGCCATTCTGGTTTGCGATTCGACTGTTGCTCCACCTTGCACTTGTAAACCGTTGGAGTTGGGAGCGGATATTGTATTCCATTCGGCAACCAAGTATCTCAATGGCCATAGTGATCTGACAGCTGGTGTTTTGGTGACTAGGTCCGAAGATGACCGTTGGGATCAGATAGAGTTTGCAAGATTACATTTGGGCAACTTATTGCCTGCTTTTGAGGCATGGTTGTTGATACGTGGGATGAGGACGCTGTTTGTGCGCTTCGAACGCGCTTCGGCAAATGCACTTGTTATCGCCGAGCATTTTAACAACCATAGTAAGCTAGAAGCGGTTTTGTACCCCGGGCTTGCGGATCACCCAGGGCACGATATTGCCGGGAAGCAAATGACGAAAGGCTTTGGTGGTATGATGTCTTTCTTAGTGAAGGGCAGTGAAGAGCAAACCCAAAAAGTTGCTCGGTCTGTTCGGGTTTTCCATGCAGCAACTTCATTGGGCGGGGTTGAGAGCCTGATTGAACATAGAAAAGTTGTCGAAGGTCCGCATTCAGTCGTTCCGGGAAACCTGTTGCGCCTTTCAATCGGGATTGAAGCCGTTGGAGACCTGATTGCTGATTTGGATCAAGCTTTGGGGCAGATCTAAGATGAATGAGTTGGTAATCACAAACGGTGACTCAACAGCAGATCTGATTAAAGAATCTGGCATTGGGACAACCGTCCTGCCGTGGAGAGACGTTCTCCACGAGGGGCCGATTTCGGAAATAGGCGGTCTTGAATGCTTGGCTCCTGTTAGAGCCAGGTATCTGAGTGGTGAGTTCGGTTTGGATTATGAACAGGTGTTGCAGAGTTTTAATGAGAGAAACGAGATTGTTAAGGCCTGGAAAGACTTTGATCGCATTACTCTTTGGTTTGAACACGACCTTTATGACCAGTTGCAAATTTTGGAAATTCTTGCGTCGTTCGAGAAAGAAGAAACAAATGCTGTCCACAAGCTCCACTTAGTTCAAGCCAGTTCATTTCTCGGGCATATGTCCGTCAACGAAATTCAGCAGCAAGAAGCACTCTTGCAACCAATAGAGAAAAGTACAGTAGAGGCAGCAGCCGAAGTATGGAAAGCTTTTTGCTCCAAAAGCCCACACGATTGGCAACAGCTGAGTAAGAAAGAAGCCAATCAGCTGCCCTATTTACAATCTGCGATGCATAGGCAACTGGAAGAATTGCCGGATCTTCGTGGGGTTACTAGGACCGAACGGCAAATCCTTGAGTTACTGTCAAAATCTTCTCTCACACCTCTGGGTCTGTTCAAGGAATCTCAAGCGAAGGATGAGGCCGCGTTCATGGGAGATTGGTCATTCTTCAACATTCTTGAACGGATGAGTAAGGGGCCGGACGCTTTGGTGAGTTCGGATGGTGGGCACACATTCACCAGGCCAGGAACAGATAGTTGGCAAGATTTCGATCAGTGTTCCCTCAACCTAACATCTGCTGCAAACCAATTGTTAGAAGGGGGGCTCGATTATGGACCTACGCGACCATCAGGTTGGGTATGGGGGCAGCCCCACATCAACGGCGCCCCTTTATGGCGTTGGGATAACGTATCGAATGAGCTTGTTCTTAAATGATACTTGAGGGTTGCCCCTTAGCTTAAGCGCAGTAGGACAACACCGGTAAGGATCATAGTGACAGCGGCTACCCTCCAAATGGTGAGTTTCTCTTTCAGGAAAACAACACCGATTATAACAGCGATTAAAACTGATGTTTCTCTCAAGGCAGCAACCGCCGCTATCGGTGCTTTCGTCATTGCCCATATTGCAATCCAATAAGCACCAACCGAGAGAGCTCCACCAACAATGCAGCGTTTCCATTCAAGTTTGAAAAGCGAAACTGCGGTTGTGCGCCGGGCAAGAGTCATTGCAGAAACCATAATCACGCCATCTACCAAATGCATGTAGACGAAGAAGCTGTGTGGCGAGATGGCCAGTCGTGCGCCGTAGCCATCAAGCGTTGTGTAAGACGTAATCAAGAGAGATGTCATCAGCGCAAGTATGATTGTCTTAGTCTGGAGTTTTTGACCCGGTTGCCCGCCTTTGAAAGCCATCGAAACAATACCGGTGGCGATGACAACAATACCGAAGACGGTCATCAACGGCAGTTCTTCTGAGAGAAACAAGAATGCTACAAGTGTGGTCAAAAGTGGTGCTGTGCCGCGAGCCAATGGATAGACTTGGCTCAAATCACCATATTGATAGGCTTGAGACAGGAAGATTTTGTAAGCAGCGTGCAGCGCGGCAGACAGAACGATCCAAACCCACACTTCACCCGACGGCATTGCCACAAAAGGCGCAACGAGAAGCACGAAGAATGACTGAGCGACGGCCAGCCAACAGACGATAGTAAAACGATCCCCATCGATTTTGATCAACGCGTTCCAGGTCGCATGCATTGCTGCGGCTATCAACACGAGGATAAAGACGTGAAATTCCAAGACTTGGCTTCTTTTACTTGATTGGGGGATGCTTCAGTCTAGACTTCTAGTCATTCATATTACAAGAAAAGAAAATCTTCATGAAAGCAGCTCAGTTCAGTGCCTACGGCCCAGCGGCCGATATGATCGAATGTGTCGAACTCCCTGACTCTCCTAGCCCTGCGGTTGGTGAAATCAAGGTTGACGTTCTGGCTTTCCCCATTAACCCAGCCGACATGTTGACGATCGAAGGATTGTACGCAGAGCGTCCACCTTTGCCAGCAACTCTAGGTGCGGAATGTATTGCTCGGGTTACAGAAACTGGAAAGGGAGTGGCGCATCTATCTGTAGGAGATTTGGTTGTGCCTCTGGGGCGTCAAAATTGGGTCCAACAAAAGACGATGCCAGCCAAGCAAGCGATCAAGATCCCTGAGGGTAGCGACATTCAGCAACTTGCGATGCTGAGGGTCAATCCGCCAACGGCTCACCTGATGATGACGCAATATGTTGATTTGAAAGCTGGTGATTGGTTGATGCAGGACGCGGCTAACTCGGGTGTGGGTAAGCTCATCATTCAAATGGCTAAAGCTAAAGGAATCAGAACTGTTAACGTAGTTCGTCGTCCTGACGCGATCCCGGAACTCAAGGACCTCGGCGCAGATGTAGTAGTCGTGGATAGCGATAATCTTGCGGTTGAAGTCAAGGAACTGACCGATGGAGCGGAAATTCGATTAGGTATAGATGCCGTTGGAGGAACCCAAATCATCCGTATGGGCGATTGTCTCGCGGATGAAGCCATCATCGTTAACTATGGTTTGTTATCCGGTGACAACCCTCAACTGAGTGCGCATCAGACAGTTTTTAAGCGTCTTTGGCTGACAGGGTTCTGGCTGCTCCCGTGGTTGCAGAACACGCCACCGAAAGAAGCTATTGGCTTGTATAGTGAACTCGCCAATTCGATTGCCTCCGGTGACCTGCATGTTCCGGTCGCTGCAACTTTTCCACTGACAGAAATTAAGGATGCCATGAAACTCAGCCGCGATTACAAGCGTGACGGGAAAGTTCTCGTTCTTCCCAATGGCCCGATTTAGGAGACAGATATGAGACTAGCAGGAAAGAAAGCGCTGGTTACAGGCGGTAATTCCGGTATCGGGCGCGGCATTGTCAGGCGTTTTCTAAATGAAGGTGCGACGGTGGTTTTTAATGGCCGTGATGAGACTAAGGGAAACGAGACACTGGAAGAAATGCAGGCAATTAATGCTGAAACTGCGTTCTACGCTGCAGATCTCTCCGATGATACCCAAGCTGAAGCTCTGGTCGAATTCGCTGCCAACCATATGGCAGGGTTGGACATAGTCGTTAACAATGCTGGTTACGGTGGCTTCAGATCAGCAATCACAAAAGATGACAGCCCGAAGAAACGTTGGGATCACCTACGAGGTGGTAACCTTGATTCGGGTTATTTTGTTTCATCCTACGCTCTGCCGCACTTAGCAAAGAGCGGGAAGGGGGCTATCGTCAACACGACGTCAACTGCGACATGGCACGGCAATTGGGGGCTCTACTGTATAGCGAAGGCTGGTGTTGAGGGCATGGTACGCGCTCTGGCGAATGAGGGCACGGCTTACAAAGTGAGAGTGAACGGCGTCAGTCCGGGTTGGATTGATACCTCAGTGCAAGACGATGATATCAGTGCACGCCCAGGAGAAACCGAAAGCTGGGCGGGTGATGTTTCGTTGATCGATGACGGACGAATGGGAACACCAAGAGAAATTGCCGCTGCAACACTGTTCTTGGCTTCAGATGAAGCCTCCTTCATAACCGGCCAGACGCTAATAGTGGACGGAGGTCTAATGACAATCGACTATCCGTCTAGAGAGATGTTGCAGGAGAATGGTTTGAAGCTGAAGTCGAGGTGAATATCTCGACTGTTGAGAGCCTGATTACACCTGAAAGATCTGAATTGATAAGAGCTTTTAATCAAGATCTGTTGCCGCCTGTTGTGGCCGTGGATTGGATTGAGCTCCTAATGGAAACAATCCCTCTGAAAGGAGAAGGTTTGGAGCCTATAAAGGGCGTTAGACAAGGTAATGGTTATATATGGCGTTATCAGGGAGTTACATCTTGTTGGGTTGCTGCTCATTATTCTGGATATCGAGGCGCTTATTCGAAGTATCTCACTCAAGTCTTTGGGTTCAAGGGTGACGTGGGTGATGAAATCGACATTGATCACCTTTTTAACCAAGGCCGGGGGAAGAAAATGGCTAAGGGCTATCTGAGAGTCTTCCCTGTATCAAAAGTGATCAATCGTCAGCATGGTTCAATTTTTGAAAGGCGAGCGACGTCTTCTGAAAAAGAGCGCAAGATGAAAACGATGCATTTTATGAGCTTTATTGCTTTGCTGAAGGTGATGGGCGTGAAACCGCCGAGGGATTACAATGACACCCATGGCTTGAATGAAGCAGTAACCGCAATTTGTGCAAGTGGAGATTGGCAGCGAAGCGACGTTGAACAGAGCCTCTTGAACCTTAGGTGAATTAGTTCCGACTTAATCTGACATAGTAGTCCTTCCAGCTAGCTGGAAGGACTACGTTCGGCTCTTGAAGGAGCCAGCCGTTTCCGGTTTTGATGTAGGTGCAAACCAAAAACATCAAACAAAGGAAACT
>CAJQQZ010000097.1 GCA_905480575.1 uncultured Alphaproteobacteria bacterium
CGTAGTTTCCTTTGTTTGATGTTTTTGGTTTGCACCTACATCAAAACCGGAAACGGCTGGCTCCTTCAAGAGCCGAACGTAGTCCTTCCAGCTAGCTGGAAGGACTACTATGTCAGATTAAGTCGGAACTAATTCAAATGAATCATAGAGCAGAGCCGCAGCGCAATCATTCGCGACCAGTTGCTCCTTCACCCGAGCAATCCGATAAAGGCGAGCTTTATGCAGGACGTCGTCAGAAACTGGAGACTTTAGAGGTTTGTCGGCCCCTTCTGAATTCAGATAGGTTCCTTTTCTGTCATCCTTAAAAGCTTGCATCATGCTGCTCTTCCATAAAATCCAATCTGGTCTTCTTTTGAGAAAACCACGCCCGGTGTCTCATAGTAAGAGAATACTGCGATGATCCTCTCTCTATTTCCAACCACTGGTGAAACACGATGGGCTGTATTTTTACCTTTAAAGACATTGAGAGTTCCTGCTGTGACTTCCAACACTTTTTCTAGGGAATCTTCACCACGTAACAGTTTTGCAACGCCATCGTAGTTCGGATCGTTCTCTGTCCTGAGATCAGAACGGTAAACGAACTCACCGCCCTTCTCTGGCGCTTGCAACAATAAGGTTGTCGTGAACTCAGATCGGTCAAAATGCCAATTCAAAGCCTCGCCTTCTCGGTACGCCATGACGTTGATCCTGGCGAGCGCATCCTTCATCAAAAACAATTGGTCTTTGCCCATTGTATCAGCAATGAATGCAAGGAGTGGCTCGTATTCATAGACTTGAGTGACGACACCCTGTCCCAGTTGATCTGCACACAAAGTATGGTTCACCGTTTCGCAGAGCTTTAAGGCTGGGTGATCCTTCGCCAAACCAGGTATCTCTTTCTTGAAGTAGATATTGTGCTGGCGCTTGTGAGTAAAGGACTCACTATCCATCACCGGTCTGACTTCCTCAACAGCGAGCTCGGCCACATCACGCTTTAGCAAGCCCACCAAATTGAACATCCCTTCCTCTGCCAAATCATTTTGACAGCGTCGAACTAACTGCAAATATTCCGCGCTTTCAGGCCGGTCCAATGGATACTTTTCAAGGTCAAGAAATTTGCACATATCGTTATCTCGCTTCGATGAAATCTTTTTTACTTTATCTATTCCCCTCGTAACTCAAAGAACTATTATCGCCGTCGAAACCAGAGAACCGCAGGAAATCAGCCTTGGACAAGCAGATCACGCTCGAGAAGAACTCATTGCTGCTTTGGCTGGCCATCGCCTCTTTGTCTTTGGGGCCAGCCATTTCCAATGGTTTTTCTAGATTCGCCTATGGGTTGATCCTGCCTGCCATGCGCGAGGATCTGTCGTGGACTTATACGGAGGCCGGTTGGTTCAACACTGTTAACGCGGTTGGCTACCTGATTGGTGCGTTGCTCACCCTTGCTACAGTTAAACGCTTTCCACCGGGTAGATTGTTTCTGGTCGGCATGTTGATCACGGGGATAGGGCTGCTCTTGTCGGCCTTCACCCGTGATTTCTGGTTTTTAACGCTTTGGCGGGTGGTTGCAGGAGCTGGTGGCGCCCCTGCTTTTATTACTGGTGGCGTAATAGCCTCCGGCCTCTTCAAAGATCGTCCAACTGTAAACGCTCTTGCAATACTCGCCTATTTCGGTGGCGGCGGGCTTGGAATGCTAAGTTCTGGCATCTACATCCCTCTCTGGCTAGAAGCTCAAGGAGCGGCAGCTTGGCCAGCAACTTGGTTCTGGTTGGGTATCGTTGCCTTATGCTGTTTCCTGCCCTCCTGGTGGGCAGTCAACTACATTAGCGCGCCACTCCCAATGCCTATGGGACAAGCGGCAGAGCGATTGCCTGTGAAAGCCATGTGGCCTTCCTTGGCCAACTACTCTCTTTTTGCTTTCGGCTACATTATCTACATCACCTTCTTAGTCGCCTGGATGCGACAGGAGGGTTTCGACGCCAAGATGGTGGTTCTAATCTGGTCGGTTATGTCCATCGCTGTCATCATCTCCCCTCTGGCTTGGCGCACTGTCTTTGCGAAGTCACAAGCAGGCATGGCAGGCGCCCTCACTTGTTCAGCCAATGGCGTAGGAGCCTTGTTGCCTGTCATATGGCCAACAACTCTAGGCCTGCTTGTTTCAGCCTTCATCTTCGGCATTTCAATTTTTCAGGTTCCGGGTTCAATGACCAACTTCAGCCGCAAGAACTTACCTCAAAGTCAATGGGGAGCGTCAGTCGCACTCTTCACGACTTTATTTGCTGGTGCTCAGGTTTTTGGGCCGCTGGTCGCTGGCTGGGTCTCGGACCTCGTCGGTGATCTCGGACCAGGGTTATTAGTCGCTGCTGTCATATTGCTTTTGGGTGGAGCCGTTGCTTTGTTTCAGAAACCAATCAGCGCCGACTGAAGAAGCCATTCTTTGGTTCGACAAAACTATGAAAGAAACCAGCAGCGTCATGGGCCGCTCTTTCGTGGACTAGCGCGCGATCAACACCAGGTAAATCATCACTTAGTTCGGGTGATTCTTTCTTACAGAGTTCAGTACAAATTCCAGCCAAGGTGTAGTGACCAATATCCTTACCCAAAGACATCAGATCAAAATTTCCGTTCTGCTCCTTTAACCAAAGCGAACAAGAGTCAAAGGGAGCTTCTTGATCAGCCTCCCCGGTCATGATCATGATCGGGATTGAGATCTTCTTCAGGCTTTTAGCGGTAAATCCTCTGACCGGTGGTCCAGGCGCCAATGCAACCACTGCTTTGATACGTTTGTCTTTGTACGATTTGGATGACCGTGTGATCGAGCTCCGAAACACCTCGGACTCTTTGAACAACCTATCGAAGTGATCGCCTAAGTCGGGAAACTCTCGAGGGCCGTTTCCTGGCAACGCACCGCTTTCAAGCCACCGAACAAACTGGCGTTGATTATTGATCGCCCCTGCCAAAGAGATCACAGTCGCGCCACCAAAAGAAAAGCCCAAAGCAAAAACCCGATCATGATTAATCTGCTCAGCGATGATCGGAAGATTGCCCGCCTGATCCAGAATAGCAGAAAGATCGACTGTACGTTCCCATCCTGTCAGGAAACCTTCGGGAAGATAAGGCTCACGCGAGTTATTACCGTGATGATTAACGCCTAGGACAATAAATCCTTGCTCAGCTAATTGGCGAGCGATCCAGCCAGTGCCTTGAACAGAACCGCCGGTTCCATGGGAGAAGAGCACTAAAGGCCAAGTTTCGTTATCACGGCAGATTGGCGCTTCCGCGGCCACTGGACCCATCGAGAAGTAGGCGTGCTCAGGTGCGGCATCCAGTTTCTCTCTTGTCTCCGTATCAGCAGACACCGGATACCAGGCGGCCCAAGACAAAGGTCTTTTGCCAGATCCAGCCCAATCAGACCTATTGGGATCAAACGTCTTGCCTTCGATGAAACCTGATTTGAACATTCACAAACTCCTTTCACCAGAAGATGAATTAGTGCCTGTGAGATTTCAACCCCTATTACCCAGCAATTTTCCGCATCAGGCTTTCGAGCGGGCCGCGTTTGAAAAACCTACTCCAGACGTAGGCATAGACAATTGCCATAAGAGAAAACACCAAAGCGGCGGTTAGAGCTGTCCCAATTGTTTGATCACCTACCAAATCTAAAACAATGAGCAGGCCCATCCCGATGACAATGTGCGCGATGTAGAGCGTCAAAGTTTGACGACCGGCAGGTGCTAGAAACTTCAACCATCCTTTGCGCCCAATCCAATCGCCCAAATGCAGGCATAGTCCAATTACAGCAACCGCTTCTGCTATCCCAGCCAACATATACAGTGGCATGGGTGGAATTGGTTCTGTAGTGAACAGGATTGCCGCCTCTGGATCGCCAGCCAACAATCTTACCAATAAACCTGATGACAAAGACGCAACGATAGAACCAATCACACCGAAATAAATCAAACGGTTTCGGATTTTGCTTGAATACAAATCCAACCGGCTGATTATGACTCCTACCAGAAAGAATGACAGCCAAGGAACAACGGGATGCCAGCCGTTAAAAAAGAGGTTCTTAACAAACCCTACCGGCGTCCAAAACCCTTGATAACTCAGATCCGTCCAATTCCATTCGGCGTCATAATTCAGCGTTAGTATCATCGCGACGAAAGCTAAGTTCAACAGGGCTGCCGCCGCAACCAGCATTCTGCTGGATAGCCCTAAACAGAAGACCCCAAAGAGAAAATAGAACGCATAGTAATGGAGAATATCGGCTTCAAAGATGAGCGAGTTCAGCAGCCCCACAACCAAAAGAAACACAACTCTCTTTAGTGTTACGCTCACGGTTTGGCTGTGATCACTACGAAGTGAAGCCAGTCCTAAACCAAGACCTGCAAGAACGACAAAAGTTGCGGCCGCCCTACCCTCAAGCAAAGAGGTGGCCAATACCAAAGCCCCCGATGCGTCATAGGGCACGCCCATCACAATCTTGAAATTGACGATGACCATACCAACGAAAGCTAACAAACGCGCAAGATCAAGACCATGTAATCTTTGATCTGCCATCCCTCTTAGTCCAGCAGACGCACATCTCTTGGGAAGTCGGTCAGGCAAACACCCTTGCCTTCTTGAACATGGATCGTCTCGCTAACTTCCATGCCCCAGTCATCCATCCACATACCAAGGATGATATGAACGACAGCGTTCTCGGGAACTGGCAGGGTTTCACCTGGGCGGAAACTTAGCGTGTGCTCGCCCCAATCAGGCGCATAGTTGCATCCTATGGAGTAACCAATGCGGCTTTTCTTCTCAAGGCCATAGCGGTCCAAGACATTTTGCCAAGCCCTATGAACATCCTGGCATGGTACGCCAGCTTTGATCGTTGAAACACAAGCGTCCATACCTTCAAAAACAGCCTTTGCAACGTCACCCATTTTTTCGGGTGCTTTGGCCCCCAAATGCATCGTACGAGCCAAACCGGCGTTATAGCGTTTGCGACAGGCCCCAAGCTCGAAGGCAATGGTTTGCTCGGCCTCAAAGGGCTCATCAGTCCACATCGGATGGGCCGTCGTCGCGCGCTCACCAGCCAAGACCAGAGGATGGAGTGCGGGCATATCACCACCAAACTCGGGCGTGCCTTTGATCTGCGCCGCAGAAATTTCTGCCATCACATCACATTGGCGAACACCTGGTCGGCAGAGTTCAAAAGCTGTCGTCATCGCGCAGCCAGCAATCGTGGCTGCCTGTTTGATCATGGCTACTTCCGCCGGGCTTTTCACAACGCGCACCCAGTTCACCAGTCGGTCAGCATCAACCCAATTGGCGTTCGGCATTTGCGCCTGCAGACAA
This sequence comes from uncultured Alphaproteobacteria bacterium, assembly GCA_905480575.1. Lineage (GTDB taxonomy): Bacteria > Pseudomonadota > Alphaproteobacteria > UBA7985 > CAJQQZ01 > CAJQQZ01. The sequence continues at coordinate 5,326 of CAJQQZ010000097.1, forward strand.
GCCAGCGACTTTGGTGACAAGTAATAGGTATCGCTTTCATAACCAACATTGCCCTTATCAAAGCCATTATCTTTCATCCAAGTACCCATGTAGTCCGACGGGTGAGTATCATCGCGTTGGACAAGTGGTTCGGGGAATGGGATGACTTGTTCAGGCTTAAGGCAAGAGGAAAAACGCGCCGCACCAGCGTCCATTTCGCGCCCAATCCAGTATGGACCATCGTTCAACGAAACGGCCATGATCTGCGGTGTGTAGAACGACCAAGCGTCGTAACCTGTTAACCAATTGATGTTGGAAGGATCACCAATGATTAAAGCATCGAGACCTTTCTCTGACATGGACTGGCGAACACGTTGCAAACGGTCTGCATATTCTGCATCACTAAATGGCGCACCCATTTCATTCTCCCTAGTTTCGAATTTTGTAGCACTTAATTCGCCATAAACGAGGCAGGAAACGAAAGCAAATCTATTCCTAATCCACCTAAAAGATGATAGCGAGATTATAGAACTCTGAACTGAAGGAAATCTCAATGCTTGATCATAGCTCAAGAGAAACATCTAAAGGACTAGACGCGGAACTAAGACTTAGTCTTTCAAAGTCCCTTGGTTCGGCCGCGAATGCGTCAAGCCTCCCGCCCTCAGTTTACCATGATAAGGGCGTGCTAGATCAAGAGATAGAAGCGATTTTCAAGAATAAATGGATCTCTGTCGGACGGTCGGACAGACTTGGCAATGTAGGTGATTTCGACACGATGGACATTCTTGGTGTGTCACTCATCCTTTTGAGAGAAAGCGACAACCAGCTCCGCGCTTTCGCCAACACCTGCCGACACAGAGGGGCTCGCCTGCTCAACGGCGAAGGCAATTGCCGTGGCATGCGATGCCCTTTCCATTCTTGGTCCTACCGTCTGGATGGGTCTCTTGCCGGTGCTCCTAGGATGAATGACACTGAAGGCTTTGACAAAGCAGACTTCGGTCTGATCGAGTTTCCAATCGAAGAAGCCTGCGGCTTCATGTTCGTTTCGCTCAATCCTCATGTCGGACCACTATCAGACCAAATAGGGGACTTTTCTAAACTTCATTCCCCATGGCCCCTGGGCGAAATGAAATCATCCAGACGTCGATCTTTCGAAGTTGATTGTAATTGGAAAGGCTTCCTGGAAGTATTCAACGAGTACTACCACCTACCCTTTGTGCATGCTGATTCCATCGATGCCGTTTATGATGACCCAGAACCCGGTGATAGCGTAACAGGCCAGTACGCTAGTCAATTTGGCAGGACACAAGGGACCGGAGGACTGTTGGAAGCGCAACAAGATCATGCTCTGCCCGACATTCCCAATCTAGGTGAAGCGGCAAAGTCTGGTGTGCGTTACACCTGGGTCTTTCCCAACCTCTCCTTCGCCGCTGGAACGGACGCCGTTTGGCTTTATGAGACCTATCCTCTGGGCCCCAATCGTTGTCTCGTTTATCAAACGACTGTGTTTCACCCCGAAACCATGGCTCTCTCACAGTTTGAGGAAAAGGTTGAGCAGTATCACATCCGTATGGATGCAGCGCTTGCAGAGGACATACCGGCATTGGAGAACCACCATTTGGGTCTCCGTTCACCCCATGCGCAACAAGGTCGTTTCTCACCCTTGCTCGAAATAAACGTCGCTAACTTTGCCAAGTGGTATGCCAGCGAGATGCTCAACAGTAATTAGACTTGGTAGTACTCGCGATACCATTCAACGAACTTAGGAATACCCTCGTCAATTGACGTTTTTGGTTCAAAACCCACAGCGTCTTTAATCGCGTCAATGTTGGCGTAGGTTGCTTCGACGTCACCGGCTTGCATTGGTAGATAGTTAAGCTCGGCTTCTTTTCCGCAGGCTTTCTCGATAGTCCGAATGAAATCCATCAATGCAACCGATTGATTGTTGCCAATATTGTAGATCCGATAGGGCGCTTCACTCGTACCGGGATTTGGAGAAACAGCAGACCAATTTTCATCAGGTGCTGCTGACTTTTCACTGATCCCAACGACGCCTGCAACAATGTCGTCGACAAAGGTAAAGTCTCTTCGATGGACACCATTATTAAACACATCGATTGGCTCACCAGCCAAAATTCTCTTCGTGAAGCGAAAGGCCGCCATATCAGGGCGTCCCCAGGGGCCATAAACAGTAAAGAAACGAAGGCCGGTAACCGGTAGGCCGTACAGATGAGCGTAAGAATGGGCCATCATCTCATTACAGCGTTTCGTCGCCGCATAGAGTGAGATTGGGTGATCGCAACCATGCTCAACTGAGAAAGGCAATTGGGCATTTGCACCATAGACAGAAGAGCTGGAAGCGTAGACCAAATGCTTAACCCCATTGTGCCGACATCCTTCCAGAACGTTGGTAAAACCCACTAGGTTTGAATCGGCATAAGCATGGGGATTTTCTATTGAGTAGCGAACACCAGCTTGGGCAGCGAGGTTAATGACAACATCGAAATCGCCCTCACTGAAGAGCTTCTCCATCGCGTCTCTGTTGGCGATGTCAATCTGTTCAAACTCATAATCACTCTGCCCTTTTAGCAGAGCTTGCCGGTCCAGCTTGAGTTGAACCGAGTAATAATCATTGAGATTATCAATCCCTTTTACTTGGTGCCCTTGACGAAGAAGCTCCCTGCAAGTGAATGTTCCAATAAATCCTGCTGCTCCAGTCACAAGATATTTCATGATGGGGATCGGCCTGCTTATGTTGAATGAATGCACGCCTTATAACCGAAAAGACTTGCCTCGAACAGCCTATGATTCCTATAGCTTGTTCATCACTAACAAGTCAGTCTCCCATGGCAACTCGTCTTCTATATATCATCCAAAACTCAGACGTATTTGTCAGTCATCGGTTGCCGATTGCGGAATGTGCTCTTGAACAAGGTTTTGAAGTCCATTTGGCGACACACGTCTTAAGACACCGTGAATTGATCGAAAGCAAAGGGATAAAAGTTCACCACTTCCCCTTGCTCGGAAAGTTACCATTTGGCATTCGGGAAGCCTGGGCAAGTTTGATATTGCTGTACATTTTTTTGTCCGTGAGACCGCAGTTAATTCATGCGGTTGCGATCCGTTGCATTTTGTTAGGAGGCTTTGTTGCGCGTGTGATGCGCACACCAGCAAGGGTGTTTGCAGTCGCGGGTGTTGGGTATTACTTTATTGAAGCAAAAGAGGATCGATCCTTTTTCCGAAAAATCCTTGTCCTCTTCATGCGGTTCGCAATCAATAACAAACAAAGTATCACTATCTTCCAAAACGACGATGACCTGCAACTCTGTCGCTTTTTTGGCGTTACCGTTTCTAGACCCACTGTGATGATCCGTGGGTCGGGTGTAAATCTTGACGAGTTTCATCCGCCAAGCAGTGTTGACCGAGTGGGTGTTGTTGTTGGTTTACCTGCGCGAATTCAAGCCCATAAGGGGGTCAGAGAATATGCCGAAGCTGCACGCATCGTCAAAGAACGACATCCCGAAGTGCGTTTTGCTCTTCTTGGCAAAATCGACAACGACAACCCGACAGCCTTGCATCCCAGTGAGCTAAAGTCCTGGGAAAGCGACAAACTCGTGGAACCCTGGGGTTTGCAGACCGACATGCCAAACGCACTCAAGAAGCTCTCTATCGCCTGCCTACCCTCCTACAGAGAAGGTCTCCCGAAAGCACTGCTTGAAGCCGCTGCAACTGGTCTCCCGATTGTTACGACAGATGTGCCTGGCTGTCGCGATGTGATCAACGATGGAACAGAAGGATTTATCGTGCCTGCAAAGGATCCGAAGGCTCTAGCAGAAGCTTTAACAAAGCTCATAGAATCACAAAGCCTGAGGGAGAAAATGGGATCTGCTGCCCGTAAAAGAGCAGAGGAGCATTTTGGCATCGAAAAAGTCGTTGCAGCCCATCTGAAAACCTACGATCAAATCATGACAAAAGAAGCAGTCTAAATGAAACATTTGTTGATGGGTCTAACGCTGGCGTTAACGCCTCTTATTCTTTCTTGGTTGCTAACTTGGATTGCTGTCAAGTTCCTGCCGAAATGGGGCCTCGTTTCTGTAAGCAATGATCGCAGCTCCCATATCGGTTCCGTTCCTTCTGGTGGAGGAATTGCTTTTGTAATTGTGACCGTCATCGGTTTAACTGTTTTGCAATCCATGAACCAAATTCCCGAAACGCTGTATATGGCAATCGTGGGTGCAGGTGGGTTGGTAGCCGCAATCGGTTTTTGGGACGATCGGGGATCGGTCACTCGAAAAGTTAGGCTCCTTTGCCAGTTTATGGCTGCCTTCTGGCTTCTCTACTGGCTTGGCAATCCTCAGGTACAAATTTTCGGCTGGATTCCAGAAATTTGGATCTTAGTTTCGGTGGTGTCTGTTCTCGGCATCATTTGGCTCATCAATCTGTACAATTTCATGGACGGCACGGATGGGCTGGCAACAACGCAAGCCATTCTTGTTCTGGCCTTCGCTTTTTTCGTTTCCGATCATCATTCCTGGGGGTTCTTAATTGTTCCTCTGTTGGCGTTGCTTGGTTTCTTGCCCCACAACTGGCCAAAAGCTAAAATCTTTATGGGCGATGTCGGCAGCGGGTTTCTAGGCGTATTGCTCGCAGCATTGCTACTTTATTCATCTTGTCTAGAAAACCCCATCTTGGCCTGTCTAACCTCTTCAGAGTTTGATATTCCTTTGTGGTCTTGGGTCATACTTCTCAGCACCTTTTGGGTGGATGCCACCTACACCCTAATTGTCAAAAGAATGAATGGAATCGGTTTCAGCAAAGCTCACAATCAACACCTCTATCAGAAAATCTCGAGAGGCTATGATAGCCATGTGAAACTGCTATTGATCAATGTAACCATTGTTGTTCTCTGGCTCTATCCGCTGGCTTATCTCGCATTCTTGCAGCCTTATTGGGGATTTGCATTGGCCTTGTTGGCTGCCCTGCCAACCTTAATACTTTGCATTTGGCTTCGCGCCGGAAGACCTTAGAAAAGCTTGGCGACCTCTTTGCCCTCTGTGACAGGAACAATCTCAAAGTCAGCGAGGTCATCCCAAGCGGAAACCCATTGCTGTAACAATGTGACGTCATCTGTTTTCATGACTTGGTAACAGGTGTTTAGATCAGCCGTCACCCAGGAAGAAACAAACTCTAAGCCTTCGGGCATCATACGGCCGTCGTCCTTAAAGCGTTGATAAATGGATTTAATTCCTCCAGAAGGAAAATGTTCAATCACCATAAAATGCACTGTTTCGATCTCCTTGCGTTACGGACCCGGTCAAAGCTCTAGATACCACGCATTCTGGCGGGTACAATGAAGGAAAATGAGGGCGCCATGTATCATCACTCGATCTACGATCATGCCAACAACGTTCCCTCTTACTGGGAGGACACAGCTAGTCATCTGCGTTCGTACGATAAGCCACTGCAAGCCGTCACTACTTGCGACGTTGCAATCATTGGCGGAGGGTTCACAGGACTAAGCGCTGCCTTAACTCTCGCGAATGATTTTTCATTAGATGCCCGCGTTGTAGAAGCCGGCGACATCGGATGGGGTGCTTCTGGCCGTAATGGAGGTTTCGCTTGCCTAGCAGCAACCAAACTTTCAATTGACGCAATGGTAAAGAAATTCGGCAAACAAGCGACCCAAGAATTCTATAAGAGTCAGGTAGGTGGCATTGAGTTCACCCGAAACCTGATCCAGGAAAATCACATAGATGCCGATATCTGTGGTAACGGAAATTGGGATATCGCTCATAAGGCAAATCGCCTCTCAGAGCTCAAAGAATACGCGGAAGAGATCACGCAACTCACCGGCATTAAATCAAGATTGTTCGGAAAGTCTGACCTTCCGCACTCGGCCCATCAATCGCCGGAGCAATTTGGCGGCGTATTTTTAGAAAGTGGCTTTGCACTGCATCCGTTGAAATTCGCGCTGGGTCTCGCTGAAACAGCAAAAGCAGCTGGTGCAACTCTCTACCCGAAAAGCAAAGTGATTGAGCTAGAGAAGAACAACAAAGGTCAACACGTCCTCAAGACCAAACATGGCACACTGATCGCGAAACATTTGCTTATTGCTGCCAACGGTTTCATGCCTGAGAATCTTCACAAGTCTCTGCACGGGCGAATTGTTCCCGTGATCTCGAATATTTTGGTGACGCGCCCACTTTCTGGCGAAGAGTTGGCGGCTCAAGAATGGAATACTGACAGCCCCTTGTGCAACAGCCGTAACCTATTGTTTTATTATAGAAAGCTCCCAGACAACCGACTGCTTTTTGGGGCGCGCGGCGACATTTCAGGAAATGAACGAGGTTCCCAGAAAACCCGCGTGTGGATGGAAAGGCGCTTTGCAGAAATTTTCCCCGCATGGGCAACCGTTGAATTTGACTACTTCTGGCGTGGTTTAGTGTGCATGACGGAACGAATGACCCCTGCTTTAGGACGCCTCAACGAAGATCCAACATTCTGGTATTCTTATGGCTACCATGCAAATGGCGTCAATACCGCACCAATGTCCGGACATCTTATGGCCAAGTGGATAGCGGGATCGAATGAGGGAGAACAGGCAATACCGGCAGTCATGCGTGGCGACCCAGGAAAGATCCCTTTCCCAGGTCTACGCAAAGCCTATCTTCAAACCGCCTATTGGAAGTACGCTTTTGACGATTGGCGTTAACTTTTATAACGCGCCTATCCCGATCCCGAAACTGTGCCCGTCAATGGGCACAACAGATTAGACAGTGAAAACGGTCGATCCAACTGTCTTGCGGGCATGCAGGTCACGGTGGGCTTGGGCAGCGTCTTTGAGTTCATAACGTTGGCCAATCTCAATATTGACGATTCCTTTTTGAACCACACCGATCAGATTGCTGGCCACTTCAACCAGCTCTTCTCTGGTTGACGTATAGTGGAACAAGCTTGGCCTTGTCAGGGAAGCTGATTTGGCGCCTAAATAGCCCGGTGCAATTGGATCTGCTCCACCTGAGGACTGTCCATAAGACACGAAGTGTCCGCGCATGGACAACGAATCAAATGTTCCCTGGAAAGTATCCTTGCCTACCGCATCGTAAGCAACTGGAACACCTTTTCCGCTCGTTATCTCCATAACACGTTCAGCGAAGTTCTCTTTTGTGTACAAAATTGGATGGTCGCAGCCGTTCGCCCGGGCCAACTCTGCTTTTTCTTCAGTGCTAACCGTTCCAATCACTGTTGCACCCAAGTGCTTAGCCCACTGACAAAGTATAAGCCCTACACCACCAGCGGCTGCTTGAACCAGAATGGTGTCACCGGCTTGAACTTTATGGGTTCTGAAGAGGAGGTATTCTGCTGTCATCCCTTGCAACATCATGGCAGCCGCGGTTTCGTCAGATATGCCATCAGGAATTTTAATGAGATGACGAGCTTCAAGAACACGTTTTTCGCAATAGGTTCCAGGACCGTTAACATAAGTCACGCGGTCACCCGCAGCGACATCTGAGACACCCTCGCCTACTGCCTCAACAACACCAGCAGCTTCCATGCCCAAAATCGCATTTGGAACCTTGAGTTGGGGATAATAGCCTTCACGCATATAGGTATCGATGTAGTTCAATCCCACAACGGTGTGGCGCACCAACGCTTCCCCTGCACCGGGAGAACCGACTTCGATGTCTCGCCATTCCATGTTTTCAGGACCACCCGTCTGATCCATGACTATTGCTTTAACCACAGCTTCTCTCCTTAACTTTCTTCGCCCAGGGCAAAGTTACATCTAGCCATTCTAACTACAATGATGGTTCAATAAGGCAAGAGCTCTTTGATCGGTCCGCAAAATGTAAATGAATAAAGCCGTCAGTGAGGTCCACTGAATGGATCAACGTAAGCCAACCGCTCTTCTGGGCTCCAGCAATTCTGATATAGAATCCGGCGTTCCATGTAAGAGCTGATACCAGACATCAGCATTTTGAAATTTAGTTCATTCTTTTCTTCTTGTTCAAACACCAGGGTGTGATGAACGGGCAATCCCCAAAAATCAACGAAACATTGATTGGCACTTAAAGCTGTCACAATGTGACAGTCCGGACGTACCTCGAAACAAAGAGCTAGAGCTTCATCGATCGCCATTTGCAGGTTTTTTGATTTGGCTTCAAACACTTTGCGAGCTGTTTTTCCAGCCGCGAACACCCTAAACTCTGGAGAGTTCAGCAATTTAATCTGACTGTTTGTCAGTCTGCCCGATGGCAAAGAACCAATAGACTTTTGAAAAACCTCAATCGCGCCCTTAGTTTTCTTGCCAAAAACCCCATCAATCGTCCCAACGTTGAAGCCTAAGTCAGAGAGTTTCGATTGAATATCACGACGAACCTGTCGACTGAATTGTTTTGGACTGTCGGCAATCAGCTGTCTCAGGGTTGGATAAAATGAAATGGAAGGCGCACCAACGTTAAATCGATAGTCGTCAAAAGGAATAGGCTCACTGCCTTCTCGTTTAGCTTCTATTTCTTCTTTCGACAGGCTCTCTTTTGGATCGTCGGCATATTGTCCGCCGACATGAAGGGCAATCAGTTTTTTCGAACCGGCTATCTCAGCCAAAATACCCGCCCCTGAACTACCTTTTTTACCCGAACAAGAGTGAACCAGCATATCAACAGTGTTGAAGATTTGCTCATTCCAACTCCGCTCTTTTTGGGCGATACAGTGGCGTACTATCTCAAGCTTTGAACGATTAATGTCGCCGTTATATGAGACTTTCTGTAGAGCTGTACCAAACTGCTCAGCAGCGAGCGGTCCGTCAATTAGCAGTACATCTAAAGCCCCAACACCCTTATCGGGGGCTGGTACGGCACGCTTCAGCCTGAATAGGGCCCAATCAGTTGGAATAGCATGATTAGAAGGCTTCGTTTTCCCGAGCCACACCTTTGACGTTGTATCGGCACGATAACGACGCCCCAATCCACCTCTACGGCGCAAGGAAAGACGGTCGGCACCTGGGTAGAAAGAAAGAAACCTCAAGTCCGCTTTTAATCCATCGGTATCACCAAAGAGACAATGCGCGTTTGTTAAGACCAAATCTTCGCTAACTAAATTTCCGGTACACCTAAAAACATGGTTGCCTTGCCGAAACTCTACAATTCCCACTGGACCAGTGAAGTCTAAGTCCTGCTTGGTTAGCGCTTCTCGCTCAAAACCTTCAAACAAATAGAAGGCCTGTGCAGGCGAAAAGAACACTGCAACTGAAATTAGAATCGAAAGAAAAGTAAAAACTCTTTTGGAGCTTGTCGTCATAGTAGATTCAATACCTCATCCTGAGGGAGGATTTAGCGTTGCCGGGCCGAATTTAAAAGTCAATTTTTAGCGATTTCCCATTTTGCGTTCAATTTCGCATTTTGGGAATGAGAGTTCCTTGCTAATCGCCCAATCTTTAAGCAACCCTAGGCTTTAACTTTGCAAAATGCACCTCACCTCACGATAATGAGCCAACAAAAACAAACAAGACCTGGGAAAACACCATGTGGGGACTTTCAGCACGATCCTTTTTGATCACCTTAATTAGTTTTCTTCTTTTGTCGGTCAATGCATCTGCATTTGACAATAAAGTAGGTAACGATCTTCCAAATCTGGCACACTTCGAAAAACTTTATGTCCCCGGACATCATGGCTTAACCGTCCCTGGCACCACAAATTGGGTGTCTGGTCAGTCACTCATCAACCTAATCATCCGTGGCCCTATCACAATCACGCATCTTGACGGTTCCCCTTACGGCGTCCTGAATGCGTCTCCCGATGGTCAGGCGGTTTGGCAACCTGCCAGTATTTACAACTCAGCCTTACGCGGCACCTGGGTCGTCGTGGGTTCCAGTCTTTGCTTTGATTACAACAGCACACAACAATTCTGCTACCTTTACCGCAGCAATGGTGGCGGCAAACTTGTCGGCTATCATCAAGGTCGTGCGAACCATATTGTCTTGACGAACAAAACCGTTACACCGCCACAGTACTACTACCCTTCGCAACCGGTTCGTGATTGCAGCATTGGGTATCAAACCTACTGCGGCCCATCACTCTGCCAAGGCGGGGTCTGTACACGCGACTATATTTGTCGTTGTGAGCCTTCCGGCCTTCCTAAGTGGAACAGATATTAAATTGCTTTTGCCCGTTCTCTCAGGACAAACTTCTGCACCTTTCCGGTTGAAGTTTTGGGGAGTTCGCCAAATACCACGTTCTTCGGACACTTGAAGTGAGCAAGATTTTCGCGGCAAAAGTCGATGAGATCTTGCTCATTTGCAGCTGAGCTCGACCGTTTTTCAACAAAGGCACATGGGGTTTCGCCCCATTTGTCATCAGGCTTGGCAACGACGGCCGCTTCTACAACATCCGGATGGCGATAGAGTGCGCCTTCGACTTCGATCGTTGAGATATTCTCACCGCCTGAAATGATGATATCCTTCGCTCGGTCTTTGATTTCACAGTAACCATCTGGATGCATCACCGCCAAGTCGCCCGTGTGGAACCAGCCACCTCTGAATGTTTCGGCATTTGCTTCTGGGTTGTTCAAATAACCTTTCATGGTTTGATTGCCGCGCAACATGATTTCACCAATGGTTTCACCGTCTGCCGGCACCATCTCCATCGTGTCTGGGTTTGCGACCATCAATCCTTCTTGTACGGCGTAAGGAACGCCTTGACGAGCAAGTTTGTCCGATTTCTGCTCAGGTGTGAAGTCATCCCAAGCTGACTGCCAGGCGCAAACAACCGCCGGACCATAAACTTCTGTCAGACCGTACACATGTGTGATGTCGAACCCTTGCTCTGTTATTTTCTGCAGAACAGCAGCTGGAGGTGCCGAAGCTGCCGTCATCATAGCGATCCGTCGGCCACTGGTTTTCCGACGTTCATTCTCACTTGCATTGATGATCATCGACATAACGATAGGAGCGCCGCAAAGGTGAGTAACACCATTATCAGCGATCTCCCTGTAGATACCCTCAGCAGTAACGGCTCTCAAACAAACATGCGTTCCACCCATTGCCGTCACCGTCCATGGAAAACACCAGCCGTTGCAATGAAACATTGGCAATGTCCAAAGGTAAACAGGATGATGTGGCATTGCCCACGTGAGTGAATTTCCGACGGCCGTCATGTAGGCGCCGCGATGATGGTAGACGACTCCCTTAGGACGTCCGGTTGTGCCGGAAGTATAGTTCAGTGCTAACGCCTGCCATTCGTCATCAGGCATTTCTCCCATGAACTTTTTGTCACCTTGGGCAAGAAAAGCCTCATAATCACATGTCCCAAGCCGTGTTTCGGCTGCCCCACCCTGAATGTCATGAACATCAATAACCAAGATATCGCGATCCAAAATTTTGAGCGCTTCTTCAATCACATCAGCGAACCCTGTGTCCGTGATCAGTATTTTGGCGCCGCCATGATCAAGGCAATAGGCAATCGTGTCGGCGTCCAAACGCGTGTTGAGCATATTGAGAACACCGCCACTCATCGGAACAGCGTTGTGCGCTTCAAAGGCTTCGGGAATGTTTGGCAGCATTGCGGCGACAACATCCCCTTTGCCGACGCCACGTTTTTTCAACGCTGACGCAAAGGCGCTACATCGTTTTGCTGTTTCCTTCCATGTCCTCCTAACTGATCCATAAACCACTGCCTCCCGGTCGGGATAAACAGCAGCTGTTCTTTTCAGAAACGAAATTGGGGATAATGGCACATAGTTCGCGGCGTTTTGTACTAGATCAGGGTCAAAGGATGACATTTGCAAGGGCTTCCAATTGGCGTAAGATGCTCGTTAAACCAGCGGCATTCTATTTCGCTCATGCAGCAAGTCAACAAATCATGGGAACTGTTGGTTTCTTATTTCGAGGACGACATCATGGCCTACGGCGACTACAGCGACGAACACATCAAAACCATATTGGGCTCTGTCCAAACTATCGCGATGGTCGGAGCCAGCGCTAACCCAAATCGCCCTTCGTCATTTGCCATGAAATACCTCAGAAACAAGGGTTATAAAGTCGTTCCCGTAAATCCTGGTCAGGCTGGCAAGGAGATATTGGGAGAGAAATGCTACGGCAGCCTCGAAGAAATTCCCCACAAGTTTGACATGGTCGATGTTTTCCGCAGTTCAGAAGCAGCAGGACCCATTACCGACGATGCCATTCGTTTAAAGGACGAGAAAGGTATCTCCGTCGTTTGGATGCAGTTAACAATCATCAATGAGGAAGCCGCTGCGCGCGCTGAAGCAGCGGGTCTAACCGTTATCATGGACCGGTGCCCCAAGATCGAATATGGCCGTCTAAACCAAGAATTGGGGTGGGGTGGATTTAACTCCGGTGTCATTTCCGCCAAACGCCCTAAAGCAAGGATTGTCTCATGAGCGAACAATTTGGTTTTGAAACCCGCATGATCCATGCTGGCTCACGTCCAGAGGCCGTTTCGGGTGCAAGACAGACACCAATCTTTCAAAACACCTCCTACGTGTTCCAAGATGTCGACCATGCAGCCGATCTGTTTAACTTGCAAGACTTCGGCTTTATTTATTCGCGCCTGACCAATCCTACGGTATCTGTGCTTGAGGAAAGGATGGCCAGCCTGGAAGGTGGCCGCGGAGCCACTTGCTGCGCCTCTGGTCACGCTGCTCAATTGCTGATCATGCAAGCCTTGATGCATCCAGGTTCGCGGGTTGTCGTCTCAACAAAACTCTATGGCGGCTCCATTACTCAATTTGGCAAAACCTTCAAAAAATTCGGCTGGCATGGCGATTTCGTCGACACAAACGATCTAGACGCCGTCGATGCAGCGATGACAGAAGACACCAAGGCCATTTTCGTGGAAAGCCTAGCCAATCCAGGCGGTGTTGTCAGCGACCTTGAAGGCCTCGCCAAAATTGCGAATGCCCACGGCGTGCCCCTCATTGTCGACAACACACTCGCCACCCCTTACCTTTGCCGACCGTTTGAATGGGGTGCGGACATTGTTGTCCATTCCACAACAAAATACATGTCAGGCAACGGAACCTCGCTTGGTGGCTGTGTTGTTGATTCCGGCACATTCAATTGGGCCCAGAACAACCGCTTCCCGAGCCTGGCTGCTCCTGAGGAAGCCTATCATGGTCTGATTTTCCATGAGACGTTTGGGGATATGGCGATGACGGCCTATCTCCACGCGGTAGGTCTCCGTGACCTCGGCGCGTCAATGGCACCACAAAACGCCTTCCAAACGATCCTTGGTTCCGAGACATTGAGCCTCAGGATGGATCGCCACTGTGAGAACGCGCTCAAGATAGCAACTTACCTAGAAGGACATCCGGCGATTACTTCGGTTTCTTATGCCGGATTGAAATCCTCGTCCTTTTATGACCTTGGTCAGAAATACCTTCCTAAAGGCCAAGGCGCTGTATTCACTGCCCAGTTGAAGGGCGGTTTTGAGGCCGGTGTAAAATTAGTTGAATCTGTCAATCTGTTCTCTCATCTCGCCAACGTCGGGGACGCGAGATCGCTGGTGCTTCACCCGGCCTCGACCACTCACCGCCAGCTAACACCTGAACAAAGAAGTTCAGCAGGTGCAGGAGACGATATTGTTCGTCTATCTATCGGTCTGGAGACTGTTGAAGACTTGGTTCGTGATTTGGACCAGGCTCTCTCTACTTAGCCTCTTCCCGTTTTGGCAGATAATCAGGTGCGGTGTCACAGTGGACCAGCTTCGCAATTGTTAGACCTGTGGGCTGCTCTAGCATCCCAGCAGCAATAGCAATTTGAGAAGCCTCATGTCGTTCGAAGAAAATGGAGCCCCCACATTGGTTGCAAAAGCCCCGTCTGGCGATTTCAGATGAATTGTACCATTTCAACCCTGTGGCATGTGTTAACTCAACGGTACCCTTTTGTGCCCGAGCATAGACAGCAAAGTTACCGTGCGTCTTTTGGCATTGGGTACAATAGCATGCCGTTACCCCCTCCAACTCTCCGTGCACTTCAAATTGGACACCACCGCAGTCACAACTTCCTTTGTGTCTAGTCTTCCCACTGTCAGTCATGTGATTTCCTCGGCGCAATAAATCTGTTACCATCCCTTATAGTTCGTCTGGAGGAGAGACAAAGCGTGAAATTTCCGTCGACCCGCAAAGTCAGAATGATCTCTGGAACGATCCTCTTCGCCTATGTCACCACTCATTTGATCAATCATGCCTTTGGTTTGATCTCGATAGATACTATGCAACAAGCTAATGAAGTGTTGCATAGTATCTGGGCAAATCCCGTTGGCCTCCCAATACTCTACGCTGCAATCATCCTCCACATTGTGTTTGGCTTTTGGGCTTTGGTGAAACGTCGCAATTGGCGTTTGCGGTTGAGTGATACCCTGCAAATAGCATTCGCGCTTGCTATTCCATGGCTCCTTGTACTCCACGTTGTTGGTACCAGGGGTGCGGAGGAACTGATCGGCACGGAAGTCGATTACTATTTTGTATTGGCCGCCCAATGGTCTTCTGCCCCATGGATGCCGATCCAACAAACCGCAGGGGTCCTAGCCGCGTGGCTCCATGGTTGTTTGGGAATCTACTACTGGGTCCGTCTGAAGTCCTGGTTCAAACCTATCAGCCGTTGGGTTTTTGGCGCGTCTATCATCATTCCAACTTTGTCGTTGGCAGGCTATTATGTGGGCGGTCAGGAAGCGCTGCTGTACGTAGAGGACCAAGATTGGCTTGGCTATCAGTATGACGAGAACAAATGGCCTCGCGGTGAACAGGTCTTGCTTCTTTATCGAATTCGCGACTGGATCTTAAACGGCCTTCTTGCTGCACTAGCTTTGACGGCTTTCTGGCAAGGAGCGCGTTGGATTTGGGACAAGAAACTGGCCCAGATTGCGGTTACATATCCAGACGGGTCGAAAATTCATTTCCCCAAGGGAATGACACTCCTGGAAGTCAGTCAGGCAAACTCAGTTCCCCACACATCTGTTTGTGGGGGCAGAGGGCGATGCTCAACATGCCGTATTGCCGTACGTGAAGGGCTAGAAAATCTATCAACTCCAAGTCCCGACGAACAAGCAGTCTTGGACCGAATTCAAGCGTCCCCTGACGTCAGGCTTGCATGCCAAACAGTGCCCACCAAAGGCCCTCTTACAATAGCGCCACTCTTGCCCGCCAAAGCAGCATTGCAAAAAGCAAGACGGAACAACGATTTCGAATTCGGCAATGAAAGAGAGATTGCTATTCTGTTCGCCGACATTCGTGGTTTTACGACCTTGTCTGAAAAGAAACTGCCATATGACGTCGTTTTTATCCTCAACCGCTATTTTGAGGCGGTCGGTAAGGCCATCGAAGACAGTGGTGGTCATCTAGACAAGTTCATTGGCGACGGCACGATGGCTTTGTTCGGTCTCAAGTCTGACCTGAAATCTGGCTGTTACGATGCGCTGAAGGCCGCCAGAAAGATGATCGAGGCTGTAGAGGCTTTGAACAAAGGTTTAGAACACGACCTTGGTCAAGGGCTAAAGATCGGAATTGGTATCCATGCTGGCCCTGCTATTGTCGGCGAAATGGGCTATGGTTCCGCAACTCAGCTGACGGCTATCGGCGATGTCGTTAATATGGCCAGCCGTCTGGAGAGCGCCACCAAAGAGCATAAAGCTCTCCTGATTACGTCTGAATTGGTCGTTTCAACAGCAGAGGTTGATCATTCGGTCGGGGCGTTAGAACAACTGTCAGTGCGAAGACGTGAAGACGGCCTACCCGCGTTTGTCGTGACATCAAAAGACGGTCTTCCGCAGTAACAAGCTCAGCAAATTATTTCATTGATCCCGGGCTAACTCAGCATTAGTGTCCGCCAGTCATTTGGGAGAGTTCATTTGTCTGACAACAACAAGGCATTCGATTACGTCATCGTCGGTTCTGGGTCCGCGGGCTCCATTTTAGCCTCTAGGCTAAGTGAAAATGGAAAGCACTCTGTTTTGGTTCTTGAGTACGGAGGGACTGATGCCGGCCCCCTCATCCAAATGCCTTCTGCCCTCTCCTATCCGATGAACATGTCACTCTACGACTGGGGATATCAGACAGAACCCGAGCCTAATCTCGGCAACCGACGCCTTGTGTGCCCGCGAGGCAAAGTGATTGGTGGGTCATCCTCTATCAACGGTATGGTCTATGTTCGCGGCCACGCCTGCGATTACGACACTTGGGAAGAAATGGGAGCCACTGGTTGGGGCTACCGCCATGTGTTGCCATACTTCAAACGCATGGAAACTTCTCACGGTGGTCAAGAAGGCTGGCGTGGCACCGACGGCCCCATGCACATCACCCGCGGTAAAAGAAAGAACCCCCTTTACCATGCTTTTGTGAAAGCAGGAGAAGAAGCGGGCTATCAAACCACTGAGGATTACAACGGTGAACAGCAAGAAGGTTTTGGTGCCTTCGAAATGACAGTTCACAAAGGACGCAGATGGTCAGCGGCAAACGCTTATTTGCGCCCAGCGATGAAACGCCCAAACCTCACACTGACGACCGGAGCCAAAGCGCGCAGAGTCCTGTTTGAAGGTAAAAAGGCCGTTGGCATCGAGTATGAAAAAAATGGTCGTGTCCGGACTGTTCGAGCCAATCTTGAAGTCATCTTAAGTGGGAGTTCGATTAATTCCCCTGCTCTCTTGCAACTCTCAGGCATCGGCAATGCTGAGCATCTAAATGGCCTCAACATTGATATTGTTCACAACCTGCCGGGTGTCGGCGAAAACCTTCAGGATCATTTGGAGGTCTATTTTCAAATCGCCTGTAAGCAACCCATCACCCTTTACAAACACATAAACCTATTCTCAAAGGCCTGGATTGGTGCACAGTGGCTGTTCACTAAAACCGGACTTGGTGCCACTAACCACTTTGAGTCAACGGCCTTTATCAGGTCGAAAGCGGGCATCAAGTACCCCGATATTCAGTATCATTTCTTGCCCGTCGCTATACGCTATGATGGTAAGGCACCTGCAGAAGGGCATGGTTTCCAGTGCCATGTTGGACCTATGCGCTCAAAATCTCGCGGTTGGGTGAAAATCGCCTCCAACGATCCCAATGAAGCTCCGAAGATCTTTTTCAACTACATGTCTCACGAAGATGATTGGACCGAATGGCGTTCGGCCCTGCGTCTCACACGTGAAGTTCTCAGCCAGCCAGCTTTTGAGCCCTACTATAAACACGAGATCCAACCTGGCGCACAGATACAGAGCGACGAGGAACTCGACAGTTTTGTCAAAGAGCACGCCGAAAGCGCCTTCCACCCGTCCGGCACTTGTAAGATGGGATCGATTTCCGACCCGATGGCGGTTGTCGACCCTGAGTGCCGCGTGATCGGCGTGGAAGGACTGAGAGTGGTTGACGTTTCTATCTTGCCTCAAATCACCAACGGCAACCTGAACGGTCCAACCCTAATGTTGGCTGAAAAAGCCAGTGACCATATCCTAGGAAAAGATCCCCTACCTGCATCCAATCAGGAACCCTGGATCCATCCAGAATGGGAAAACAGTCAGCGATAGGATATAACGTTGAACTAATCACACTCGTCCTCATTTGAAGGAATTATCATGTCAGAAAACGCACACAAGTTCTTTACTGCCTGGGGCGATGCAAACAGGGCAACTCAAGTCACCTCCATCTCAGAAGCCCTTACCGATGATGCTCGCTACTCCGATCCACGAACGGAAGCACCTTTGATCGGCCCTAAGGCCGTGACAGGTTACGTTGCACAGTTCGCAGAAATGGCTCCAGGAGCCGTGGTTGAGGCTGTTGATGTCGCTGAGCGCGATGGCGTCACTCGGGCAACTGTGGAATTTCGAATGGCAAACGGCATGGTGCAGATGGGTCAGTACTTTATCGAGAGCGATAACTCAGGGAAGCTGAGCCGTTTGGTCGGCTTTGTTGGAACAGGAACACCTACTTAACGCCCACTCGGTTTGGTTTTTCATAAAGGCTATAATCACCCAAACCTCTAGTCGAGGAACACTGTCAATCAGGATGTCGTCTCTAGTGACTTTCCGTTTTAGAAGCTACGTAATCCATGATCGCCAGCACGACACCCGAACTAACGAAGACGAGATGAATTATAACCATCCATTTCAAATCACGCTCGGATTTGGACGCGACATCCATGAAAGTTTCAAGCAAGTTAATACCTGAAATAGCAACGATCGAAGCGATGAGTTTTAACTTCAAACCCGAGAAATCTACCTTGCCCATCCAATTCGGCTTGTCTTCACTATCGCGCGCCACCTCTATCCGAGATACGAAATTCTCATAGCCTGCGAAAATAATCATCAAGATCAAGTTTCCAATCAAGGCCAGATCGACGATATGAAGCACCAACAACAAAGTGTCTTTGATCGACATCTCTATCAAATCTGGAATAGCATGGAAGATCTCCTGGACAACCTTCAGCATGATGATGCCAAGCGACGCACAAAGGATCAAATAGACCGGTGCCATAAACCATCTGCTTGCGAAAATAATGTGCTCAAGCGACGTTTCTAATTTGCGTTTCATTTGTCAAATTCCAGTTATCTGTCTGCGCCCTTCTATAAACATCACTAGAATCGACTTCAATGCCAAACCTTTGATAAACCTGATCTTATCCATAGAGACGGAAAAATTGTCTGGCGAAGCTCCCCTTCTCTTGCTAATGCGAATTCGGTAAGATTTTGAATAGGAGAGTCCCGATGGAGATTGTTAACTTTCGCCAAATGAAAGATGGCACAAAAGAAGAGTATCATTTTCTCGAAAAACTCGAAGACGAGTTCCAGAAAGAGCTGCCTGGCCGTATTATGCGCGAGTTGGCTGAATTGGAAGAAGGCTTGACTGGTTATAGAGTCAATAGGCTCGAGCATTCTCTGATCTCTGCCACTATGGCTGAAGCCGACGGCGCGGACATAGATTGGATTGTCGCTGCACTCGTTCACGACATTGGCGACGGCCTTGCTCCAAAAAACCATGACACAATCGCCTCTGCCATCGTCGCACCCTACGTTCGCGAAGAATGCACCTGGGTCCTGAAGACACATGGCATTTTCCAGATGGTTTACTACGCACAGCACTTCGATGATGACCCATATGCACGTGATAAATACAAAGATCACCCACTCTACCAGAAGGCCATCGATTTCTGTGAGTTCTGGGACCAGTCAGCCTTTGATCCAGACTACGAGTACAAGCCCCTCGAGTACTGGCGCCCGATGGTCGAAGAAGTCTTTTCGCGCAAGGCCTGGGACCCTGCTGTCCTCCAAAGTGGTGTTGAAATGCCATTAAAGGCGGCTGCCTGACCTCACCCGAAAAATCAGTTTGAAGAAAGGCCGGCCCCCGAACCGGCCTTTTTTTATTGCCTAAGGAACCAATGAAATGAAGGACCTGAACGACAAAATCCCCGCGCGATTAGAACACATTGAAATAGCCACGCTCGATTTGGGTTTTGACATGCCCTCTGAACGGAACACCGGGGCACTACTCCGCACGCTAGTTGCCACAAAACCCTCAGGTTCCTTTCTCGAAATCGGCACCGGCACAGGACTGGCAACCGCCTGGCTCTTAGATGGTATGGATATGCAGTCTACCTTGTTCTCTTTGGACAATGATCAAGCGGCTTTGTCGGTCGCTCAGTCATATCTATCTAGCGATACCCGGTTAACTTTGGTCCTAGTGGACGGCAACCAATGGCTGAAGGACAACCAAAGCCAGAGCTACGACCTCATTTTTGCCGACTCTTATCCAGGTAAATATGAGAATTTTGATCTGGCTTGGAACATTCTTAAACCGGGTGGAATCTATGTGATAGATGACATGCTTCCGCAAAAAAACTGGCCACCGGGGCACGACATCAAAGTCAAGCAACTGATCGACCAACTTTCACTTAGGGTCGACATGAACTACACATGGTTAGATTGGACAAGTGGTATCATCATTGCGACTAAACTTGCCGAGGATAAATAAATGTGAAGGGAACAAGTTCTACTCTCCCTAAATCATCGTGTCGAAACATCCCGTGCTTCCAACTGAGATCTCGCCAGCCCCGTCCAAGGACCGATAGCACTTCGAGAAAAGAACCAACGTTCTCCATTACCCCTGAAAACATCCGTTGTCCCATCACCATCAAAGTCAGCAAACTCCAGGTCTGGGAGGCTAGTTTCTGATTGAGCCATTCTCTGCCAAGAGCCTGTCCCCGAGAAACTGATCCACCAATGTTCACCGTCAGCTCTGAAGACGTCGGTGATACCGTCACCATCAAAGTCCCCGAACGCAACTTCGTCAGTTTCGAATTGTGAGACGTTTATTGTCGTCCATGCCCCAACACCGCCGAAGGACACTTTCCAATCCTCTCCATCACCTCGGAATACATCAGTGATGCCATCGCCTTCGAAGTCGCCAAAACGAAGCTCATGAGATTCAAAACTGGACTGAGCCAAAGGTGTCCAGCCTGTCGAACCACCTAACGATACCCACCACTGAGAGCCGTCGGCACGAAACACATCTGCAATTCCATCTCCATCAAAATCGCCTAACCGAAGACCTGAAGTTACGCCCGAATTGTTGATCGCCGTCCAACCTGTTCTGCCGCCGAAAGATACGTTGAATTTGCCACCATGCGAGTGGAAGACATCTGTGAGACCATCACAATCAAAATGACCAAACTTCAACTGACTATCGATTCCCGATACATTAAGGTGCTGCCAACCCTGTACGCCATCGGCGGAAAATCTCCATTCACTGCCATTGGCTCGAAAAATGTCAGAACGGCCATTTCCGTCAAAATCGATTTGGAAGCTACTTCGCGGAAAAGTTGGCAGCATAAGCGCAAAATTTTGTTGAGATGGAGCCATCATTGGCCCGTTCATAAGATTTGTAGCCCCACTTGGTGATGAAACTGTTGCTGTCCAAACACCACAAGAAGGATTTGGCACAGAAACTTGAACGATATTATTTATTTGGTCTTGTCCTCCGTTTTGAACAGCTGCCAAACCTGGACGACTTGGGTCCAACATCCAAGGCTCAAATGACTGTCCTGTCGGGTCCGTTAAAGTTAGATCCAAATCATTCACAAGAATGGGCGGTGCCAACATCATAGGTTGAGGATCATCCCAACCCAACGTCACTTTCAATTCTGCGGTATTTCTGACCATAAACTGAAAGGTCACAGCCCCGGCGTTTCCGGTCTGTAGCAGAGTGCCGCTTTGTATACCGGCGGCCAATGCTGTTGTCGCCGATGGCGTTGAACTTGGTATACCGAGACTAGATCTTCTCAAGTAAGATAAAGCCGCGACGGCGTCCACCATTCCCCACCCGGTAGCAAAATCTGGCCCCGGAGTGGCCTGTCCTGTTCCTTTGACATCATTTGCGGTATGCACCAACAAGGACTTTATCGAAGCCGATTGAACAGGTATAGCCAACGCTCTAGCGTTTTGGATTGCTAAAGCGGCAACACCTGAGACAGCGGGTGCAGCCATCGAAGTGCCTTGGAATCTTGCTGTGGCTCTGACGCCCGCGTTTCCTAAAGACACGATCGATTGCATGCCGACAGATTGATCCCCTGGGGCCACTACATCCGGTTTGATTCGGCCATCGTCTGTAGGCCCGAAGTTTGAGAACGCAGCAATTTGATCTCCGCCATCCATAGCCCCCACTGTGATAACGTTCTTCGCCGTTGATCCAGGAGTAATGCAATCACCCGCTAACGGTGCGAAACTAGTAAAGCAGTCGGCTGGTTGAGCAGCCGTTGCCAAACCTGGCGCAGGATCATCTCTATCGTTGCCCGCAGATTTCACAATCACAAGTCCTGTTCCCGTCGCTACACTGTCGAAGCAAGACGCCGAATTGTTGTAAATGCCAAAGGGTGCTTGGCTGCCAAACACTCCGTTGGCCCAGCCCACCTGCTGCCCATAACTATGGTTTGATACTTGGATCGGAATTATCATGCCGCCTATGGGTGCCGCCAAAGCTGCCATAGTCATTTCGGTGCAATCGTTTTGCGCGTCCCAACTGGTGATTACGGCGGCAGGTGCAACCCCTTTAGTAACCGGCAAATTAGCACCAGAGGACGCTATAGTCCCCGCTACATGCGTTGCATGGTTACTGGGCATGACATCTTGCACGGTGTCGCCCGGCGTTGCCCTTCCGGCTAACTCTAAGTGAGTTGTCAAAACCGCTGCAGTGTTGAAAACAGGTGGCGCCTGAAACGAGAAGGCTTCCCAAACACCGACGGCAATGCCCGCACCGTCCATGTTATAGGGTGTTGCATGGGCGACGTTTGCCTTCGTTTCCGGAAGGATGGTTTGAGCGTTGTCGGGAATTGGGTAAGGGCCAACCGATTCAATCCAGGCAACGGCGTCTTGGTCCCCTAGTAACTGCAGCCGATCGTGCCTGAGAGCCACAGTTGCAAACCTTGTAATTGGGAAAGTCTGATCGTTAAAATCTTCGAGATTTGCGTTAATTCTGCGAGCGAGAGAACGAACTTCTTCCGCGGTAACATCCGGCATGAACTGAACTCTATATGCGACTAAAGCGTTTCTGTTTTAGTTGGAATCGTTTTCTTGTTTCCTTGTGCCTCAAAGTATGATTCTTTCTGTTTGGGAGGATCTATCATGCCAGCACCATTGCCATCTGCGCTTCGGG
>CAJQQZ010000098.1 GCA_905480575.1 uncultured Alphaproteobacteria bacterium
CGTAGTTTCCTTTGTTTGATGTTTTTGGTTTGCACCTACATCAAAACCGGAAACGGCTGGCTCCTTCAAGAGCCGAACGTAGTCCTTCCAGCTAGCTGGAAGGACTACTATGTCAGATTAAGTCGGAACTAATTCACATAAATGAAAAAAATGATCTGCCTTACGATTGCAATATGCTTTTTTGGTGTCAGTGCAAACGCTGTAACATTACCCTCTAATTTGAGCGGTGGTCACTCCTTATTGACGAAAGTTGCTTCCTGCCTTGGTGGTAAAATGTATTTTGAAGGCCAATGCATGTTTAAATCGGAACTCCGCGAATATTGCGGCCCGGGTTACACCCCGATCGGCACAAAGTGTATTAACAATAGTGAACTGCTTGAATTTGGGGACAGTTTAATTACCAAGGCACAATGCAGACAGATGGGCATGATCCAAGATGCTGAATACTGCATTGAGGACCATTGATCCCGCATATCCTGTCAATCCCGGTGAAAAATTGCGAAGTTTCCCGAATTAGGGGTAACCCTCTACTAAATGGCGCAATAAACATCGTAGCCGTCTAGAAATCTACGTGCTAACCAAAGCATTTCAGAAAGTAGACGAATCAAAATCGCTACCTCTCTATAACTAGATGCTGATTTCGACCATGATTTTTGATAAAGATTGGTTCCTGTTTTTCAAGAAAGGCGATAGATAATGACGCCTCGTATTTCTTATCCATTAGGTCACATTTCTCACCCATCAGGTCACAATGGCGAAACTTCATTTTCATTATTCAGCGATGAACAGCGGTAAATCTGCTCTGCTGTTGCAAGCCGCGCACAACTATTCTGAGCGAAATTTGGTTCCTTATCTCTTGAAATCCGACCTGGATGATCGTGAAGGGGCGGCGGTTATTGGCAGCCGGATTGGTATCCAAAAGGCCTGTGATACCTTCACAAAAGGCGAAGATTTGCTCGACAAGATTAAAACGCGTCTAGGGCAGGGGCCGGTTGATTGTGTGCTGGTGGACGAGGCCAATTTCTTGACCTCAGAACAGGTTTGGCAGTTGGCCCAGGTCGTCGATGACCTCAATATCCCAGTGATGGCCTACGGTATCAGAACCGATTTTCAGGGCAAACTCTTTCCTGGTTCAGCAGAGTTGTTAGCGATAGCAGATGTCTTGCGTGAAGTACGAACCATTGATGAAAGCGGCAAGAACGCGACCATGAACCTGCGCATTGACAGCGAAGGCAATGCCGTGACCGAAGGCCCTCAGGAACATATCGGTGGCAACGAGTCCTATAAATCCGTCAGCCGCAAAGAATGGCGAAAGCGCATGGGGCAATAAAGTGGACGAATTACCCCGATGCCTGATGTTGCCAGCGAAAGAGTGACGTCATTTGGCTGGCTGATCTTACCAGCCTAGTTTAACGCTCCACCAGCTCACCCAGCACTTCAGCCGCTATGTCAAAGGACCGGACCCGGGCGGGGTGATCGTGGATCATTCCGGTTACCATGAGCTCGTCGGGCCGGTGGCGTTCAATCAGAGCGCTCAATTCTGACTTTAGTTTGTCCCGTGCGCCCACGGCGGAGCAGGAGAGCATTTTGTTGACGTGGTGCATGGTGTGAGACGGTACTTTTGAGGCTAAATCCTCTGTTGGTAGCGGCAACTTACCTCGTTTGTTTGTGACGATGTTGGCAAAACCCTGGATCTGGGATGAGCGGAGATATTCAGCCTCTGCGTCGCTGTCGGCGGCACAAACCCCGACGGCTATCATGGCGTAGGGCTCTTGTAGCTGTTCAGAGGGCTGAAAACGTTCGCGGTAGATCGCGAGGGCCTGTTCCAGCAAGGCTGGTGCGAAGTGGGAGGCGAAGGCGTAAGGCAAGCCCAGATGAGCGGCCAGTTGCGCGCCATAGAGGCTTGAACCCAAGATCCAGATCGGAACTTTGGTGCCCGCTCCCGGAATAGCGCGAACCGGTGCAGTGTCCGGCATGTCATCTAGGTACATGGCCAGCTCCTGAACATCCTGAGGAAAGCTGTCTTCCTGTTGCATGTGGCGTCGCAGCGCCTGGGCCGTTGCCATATCTGTCCCGGGCGCTCTACCAAGGCCCAGGTCAATTCGCCCCGAATAGATTGTGGAGAGCGTTCCAAACTGTTCAGCGACCATCAGCGGCGCATGGTTGGGCAACATGATCCCACCCGACCCGATGCGCATGGTTTTGGTGACTGAAGCCAAATAGCCAATCAGCACTGCTGTCGCTGAACTGGCGATGCCGAGCATGTTGTGATGTTCTGCCACCCAATAGCGGTGATAGCCTGCCTTCTCGGCAGCAATGGCCAGATCTGCAGAGTTCGACAGCGCATCCGATGTCTCTTTCCCCTCCGGAACCGGAGATAAATCAAGGAGAGAAAACTTTTTCATTTATTATCCTTCTGGCATCTTCACTCGGTATTAAGGCTACCCTTAGCAGCAATGTGGAAAATAAGCTAAGATTTGCCCAGTTCCATGATTCCAGATGAGTTTTGTTCAAGAGTTAATGTGGCTGATGGTTGGGCGAAGGTTTTATCTACTGAGGTGAACGGGGGCAGGTCTGGATTTTCGCATCGCGGTCATCTCGGGTAAAGCAAACAACCGGGGAGCCATCGCAACCTTGAGACAATCCCCGTTGTTAGAACACTGCTCGCGTCCCGTTAGATAGATGGGCTAAAGAAACAGATAAAGCGATGCAAGCATAGCGACATAAACCAACATCACCAGCCAAGAGTCCAGGCCTGCTCCCCACCATGTGGGTGTCCGCCGTATCAGAATTCCGACCACGTAGATAGCCGTCACAACTATTCCGATCGCAATGCTGAACTGGGTGACAGGATCTGCCTCAGACAATATAGGACCGGCGCGATAGACCATATCAGATGGCAAGATCAACGCCAGCATGATGAGATTGCTGCCAAAGATATTGGATATTGCCATTGTGTAGGCGCCGATGCGTGCAGCGGCTAAAGTTGTGCTGAGTTCGGGCAGAGATGTGGCGGCAGCAAGCAGGGTGACGCCTATGAAGGACGATCCGAGTGAACTTTTCTCGGCTATCGAGTCGGCCGCAACAGCTAAAGCCACACCCGCGATCAGAATGACGAAACTGGCTATTACGGAATAGAAAATCAACGATCGGGTAGATTTTTTCTCTAAGTGATTGTTGATGAGAAACGCGCCAATCTCTCGCTTACTATCTTCAGGCAGATCAATCGGGGCCCAACTGTTTTTGCCATCAAACTTCCGCAACATAGCAATCACGATCGGGTAACAGGCTGACAGACAGATTGCAGCCAAGCCAATGTTAAGCACGACAGCGACATCCCCAATAAACGTGATGGCGAGCAATAGAGCTAGCAATACGATCAGTAATACCGCCAAAAGAGCGTGGTTTGGTTTTCGGGGCCAAGATGTGAGGGCATGTCGCACGACAAAGAAATCGATCACAGCCAATATGGCTGTGTTCATTGTAATTCCACCAAACAAGTTGCCGAGCACGAGGGACGAGTTGCCATTCAAGGCCGCTGTGGCTGTCGTCACAATCTCGGGCAATTCAGTCACGGCAGCGAGGAAAATGAGCCCGATGAATTCACGCGATAGGTGTAAACGTTCCGATACTTCGTCGCCGTAGATGGCGAGCCGAGTGCCGGCCATCCATACAAAGACTGCTGAGATGGCAAAAATTCCCACAATGGCGAAGAAAGGAAGGCTACTTATGCTCATGAGGCTTTTTCCTACTCAATACCAAAGCTTTGGATTCAGCCTGTTGTTTGACATTGTTTGTCATCCGCCTGCCAACAACCCTGCTAACAAAAGCGCAGCATAGGCACTGATCCCACCTTACGGCACCAATAACGGAATAACAAATGTCCCTTCGGGAGCAGGGGTACATTCTTTTGCTATTCGGACGCGCGCAAACCACGATTATTACTCCGAAATAGCCCTGATCGAGACTGTCGCTGACGCCAAAATTTTGCGGTAATTTGGAAAATAGGCTAATATCTACTCTGTTTTTGTAATTTGAGACGGGTTTGATCGGGAGTTGACATGGCTGGTGGTTGGGCGAAAGATGGCGCGGTTCAGGATCAGATAGATGATACGATAGCGGATGCGGTAGAGCTGGCGCGCTCGCGCATGGCCTCTGGACCATCGGCAACGTTTTGTGACGAATGCGGTGAACCCATCCCAGAACCACGCAGGTTAGCCCTTCCAGGGGTTAGAACCTGCATAGAATGCCAATCAGGCAGAGACGTGAAAGTAAGCCACAGCACCATCAACCGCCGCGGCAGCAAAGACAGCCAACTTCGTTGATTATGCAACCGTGGTCAGGTTTACAACTTTGCTTACCCGGATCCATTACTGGCCTCCAAAAACAAAGGTTCTTAAGCTCCAAGGTCACACCTGAAATATCTTGGTGCGATCTGTCGCGTAGTGGCGGAGCAAGTGTTCATAACCATTAACACCAATGGCTTTGTTGCTTCAAAGAATGCCTTTTTGCTCTTGATTGCACAATTTGTGGCCGAGGGAGAAACGGGTTAATAGTCTCGTACCAGTTCAATTCTCAAGGAACTAATCTTACAATGTACACTCTATACGGCGGAAAATACACGCGCTCCGGTCTGGTTGAGCAGGTCCTTACCGAGTGCGAGGTCGAATTTGAACAGTGCGAGATCGACACGGCCAAAGGCGAGCAGCGATCTGCTGAGTTTCTGAAAATCAATCCAGCAGGCTGGGTGCCGGCTTTGGCAACGGCGGAGGGGGCGGTTCTTTATGAGACGCCCGCGATCAACCTCTATCTCGCGGAAAAGCACTTGCCGGGCGAGTTGGTGCCGATTGGTGATGACCCCGATCGTGGACCCTTCTTGAGTGCTCTGTTCTATATTACAGGCATGCTGGAGCCGGCCTTGAAACGCTATTGGTTTCCTGACCGTTATGCCGATGGTAGGAAGGATGCCGAAACCATTAAACGCGTGGCCTTTCGCGACGTGGTGGATTACTTAGTTGTCATTGATCAGCGCCTATTAGACAAAGGTCCTTTTCATCTGGGAGAACGTTACTCCTTGGTGGATTTGATGCTGGCTTACTGGTCAGAGAGTTTCATTGCGCCTGATAACATTGACCACCTGGAAGGCGTCGCCAGATGCCATGAGCTGGTTTATCACCGCCCGAAGATAAGAGGTCTGAAATACACGCAACGTGATCGGATAAAAGAGTATCACGAACTCTGGGCCAGCGGGGCAGGGTTCAAACTATCGGAAGCTTAGAGCCTTAGCTGCCCCAGCCCGTGTCGAATTTCGTTTCCGGCATCGCAGTTTTCAGCCGTTTCGACACCTCATCTGAAATGTTCGTATCGATCAGCACGACCAAGCGTAGAGCGGGAAAGTTCTGAAGAACCGCGAAGTCATCTAGTTGAAGCGAGCTCAAGTTGATGTATTCCAGTGCAGGCAGGGCCTGGAGTGGGCGGATGTTTGTCACCTTCGTGCTTGCGATATCCAGCTGCCGGAGATTTGGCATGTCCCGCAGGGCCTCGATATCCGTGATTGCGACAGCGGTCAGGTCGAGTTGCTCTAAGGCCGTTAAACCGCTGAGTGCGCTGATGTCAGTGATCGCTGTCTTACCCAAAGCAAGGCGCCTCATCTTTGTAAGGTTTTGTAAGGGGGAGATGTCGGTTAGTTTGACAAACCGCAAATCCAATGTGTGAAGGGTGCTCATGCTTCTCAGTGGAGAGAGGTCTCTTACTTCCGTAGATGTGAGTACCAGGATCTCTAGCTTTTCTAGACTTTTCAAAGGCCTGATGTCTGTCACCAGTGTGTCACCCAGGTTGATAGCGAAGATCTCAGAGCCCAGTTTCTTAAGTGGTCCAGCGGCATCCTCCAACATGGATTGCGGTGCTGCAAAAGGGAAGCCGACCATCACGCGCCCGCGCTCATCTTTGAGCACTTTGGTGCCAAGAGCGGTCAGCTCTTCGATGGCTCGTTGATGTTCGTCGGAGGCGTGAACCTGCAGGCATGAGAAGATCAGAAGGAACAAGGGGAGGCATGCTTGTTGGATCACTTGTATCAGACCTGCAGCGTTCAAGCTGGCCTTTGAGAAAGGTCTTAACATAAAGGGTTCTTTAACAAATACTTAGCTGGGAATTCTCTGTATAGACGCAAAGGGTGATCAAGAGTAGGTTTTCAATTAGTTGTGTTCCGTGTGGCATCCGCTGCACGAAATGCTGAGGTGACGTTGAGATTAAGTATCGGGAGAGACAATGTCCGGTTTTGCAGAATCAATAACGGTTGAGGACCTGGAACGAGACCCTTATCCGATTTATGAACAGTTGCGCGAAGAAAGCCCTGTTGCATTTGTGCCAGCTATTAACTCTTGGTTGGCGACCCGGTGGGAAGACGTTCAGATCGTCTCGAACAAGCCGGAAATATTCTCAGCGGAAGACGACAATGCACCTGTCGTTCGACATTTTGGCTCACCTGCGATCATTCATACCGATGGAGCCGTCCATAAAGAACTGCGCAAAGGGTTAGCGGCCCATTACATGCCGGGTAAAGTGGCCTCTTATATCGATGGATTGGCAAGGCCGATTGCGAAACAGCACATTGAACGCCTGCGTAACAATGGCCAGGCTGAGTTGATGTCCGAGTATTTTGAGCCGGTTTCGGTTCTCTGTCTCGCGAAGACGCTGGGTTTGGGAGATGTTGGTTC
This sequence comes from uncultured Alphaproteobacteria bacterium, assembly GCA_905480575.1. Classification (GTDB taxonomy): domain Bacteria; phylum Pseudomonadota; class Alphaproteobacteria; order UBA7985; family CAJQQZ01; genus CAJQQZ01. Next base: position 6,717 of record CAJQQZ010000098.1, read on the forward strand.
TGAGGTCTTGATGGAGTGGTTCCACGGTCTCGCTATGGGAGCGATCAACTTTGCCCAGGACCCAGAACGAACAAAGCAGTGCGATGAAACGAAGGTCCAGATAGAGGCGGCACTTGACCCGCTTCTAACCCGCCTAGAGCAGGAAGGTGATGGCTCTCCCTTGTCTCATTTGCTGCACCATTCCATGCCTGAAGGTGAAGTGCGGAGCCGGGATTTCATCCTGCCTTCCGTCTATGTTACCCTGCTTGGGGGCATGCAAGAGCCGGGGCATGGCGGTGCAAACACACTGTTTGGACTGCTGCACAATCCTGAGCAGCTAGGGGCGCTGATGAACGATCCGAAGACTTGGGTACCCAAAGCGGTTCAAGAAGGTGTTCGTTGGATCGCACCTATTGGTACACAAGGCCGATCCCCTATTGAGGACTTTGAGATGGCGGGGGTCGTTGTTCCAAAAGGTGCCTCGATCTCTTCCGTACTAGCATCAGCCAACCGAGATACAGCTGTTTTCGAGAAGCCAGATGATTTTGACATGACACGCAAACAGTCAACCGTTGCGAGCTTTGGCTTTGGTCCACACTTCTGTGCCGGAAAATGGTTCGCCAATGCCCAGATGGAAATCATGTTGGAGGTTCTGTTTGAAATGTTGGGTGATATTGAAATGGTCGAGGGTTCGCCGCCGGAGTTTTTCGGTTGGGAGTTCCGTGCACCGACATCTTTCAAAGTGAGATTCAAAGCAAAGTGACGGCGTTACAAACTTTCGAGAGCATTTCTCTAACCTTCGAAGCCGTTGACGGATACAACCTCTCTGGCTGTCTCTACCGACCAGAGCGCCCGGATTTTGCGGTGCTCATGTCGGGGGGGACTGGATTTCCCAAAGAGTTCTACCGACATGTTGCTGCTTATCTGGCAACACATGGCGCTTTGGTCATGCTCTTTGACTATCGGGGAATTGGTGGCTCCGCTCCAAGGCGTCTCGTTGGATCGACGATAAAATATACCGATTGGGGCAAGATGGATATGCCAGCTGCCTTGGATGCTTTGGCGTTAGAATCGGGTGATCTACCAATCTACCATTTGGCTCATTCTGTTGGCGGCCACTTCGCTGGTTTCATGCACAATCACAGCCTGATCGAAAAGCACGCCTTTGTTTGTGTGGGCAGCGGTTATTGGCGCAAACATCCGCTGTCGTTCAATCTTTTTGAGCTGTATTTTTGGTGGGTTCATGGCCCGATTACGCTGGCTTTGAAAGGATACATTCCCCATGGTTTTGGATGGAAGGGGACACCCCTGCCCAAAGGCGTGTTTTCAGCCTGGAAACGCTGGTGTCATCATCCGAGTTACTTTGAGAAAGAGCTAGAGACGACATTGCGGCCTCATTTTTTCGAGCAAATCACAGCACCGATTAAATCTTGGATCTACTCAGATGATCTGATTGCAAACCAGGACACCGCGCCGGACATTTTGCGAAGTTATGTGAAGGCTCCCTCTGAAATCGAGCTTCAGGTGCCCAAAGCTCTTGGGGTAAAGTCCATTGGCCACCAAGGCGCTTTCCGTCGCGGAAATGAAGCACTTTGGGACCAATGGGTAGCGTGGTTTTGGGAGAGTTAAACCATGAGAAACAGGGCCACAGAAACTAAACCTATCCGTTGATCCAATGAATGCTGCTCTGGTCGAAACCTATCCCAATTACTGTGGTTGGACCCAGGCCAAAGAATTGTAGGGGATGACCATCGGCCGTGAGCCTCGGCTTTTTGAACTGACGACGATGCCATGATCGTCGACTGATGTGATGAACACGTCGTGGATATCAGTGGCATGGATGTCTTCGACTCTGACATTCACTTTAATGTCGTGGTTCATATAGGCTTTGAGTTCGTCTAACATGATCTTTCCTTCTTTTGATTGTGTTGCGCTCTAGGTCCAAAAGAACACCAAAGTTGCAACCCATTCTTTGACAAACATCACAATTTTGAGAAGATGTTTAGGAAAGTACCGTTGCCAAAAGATAGTCTCCGTCCGGGGCTTTTACTCAGTCGCTTCCTCCGCGATTGCGTTTAGCAATTCGTTGATTTCATTCAAAGCTGACTGGCTTGCTTCAGAACCTACCAAAGGCAATGGGCGGAAACCAACGTGGGACTTTCCTGGCTCATCAGCCAATTCATAAACAAATATAACATAAGGGCAAAACCCAACATTGGCGGGGTCAGCTTCTATCATGGCTCGGCTCAAACGGGCGGAACAGAAAGTAAAAAAGTCCGCGCTTTTGTAGATGGGTTGGGCGTCATCAAAGTCTTTTGCCGTGCGCTCCATCATGGCGCCGACATGGCCGCGGTAATCAATTTTATAGCCGCGGTCTACGATGGCGTTCTCAACGTAGAAAGCCGCGTCATCAAAGGTCTCTTCCACGGTGTAGATTTGCAGGCCATTGTTGTCTTCCGCCGCAGTTGGCGAGGCTGACCCAGCCAGCACTAACAGACCCAAGAGTAACGGGACTAGCTTAGTCGATCTTTTGAGAGATCCAAATTGCATCATCTTTCTCCTTGTTGTGCTTAGTAACAGATAGTTCGAGAAGGTGAATATTCAATAAGACTGATATAAAAAGAAGCGAAATTGGCTAAGAATTTAAGTTGGACCACCAAGGTGCATTCTGTCAGGAGAGTGTACCTTGGTGATCATGGGCGATCTTTCGAAGATTAAGACCTAACGAATGATACAATCACGCACGGCTGCCGCGTCCGCAGTTTGTATTAGGCTATTCAGTAAAGAGACTTGTCCTGCCGTTAAGTGACCTCCGCCGACTTTTGATCGCGCGACATCAAAGAAGTCTCTTTGTTCTGCCGCAGTCAACATCGGTTGTTCACCACCCGCAATCAGGCTGCGCAGCATGCGTGGTGAGGCCGTGTTAACCATCACGTTGAAGAACGTCACTTGGGTGTCATCAAGTTCGCCGAACTGATCTCTGATCACGCCAAAAAGGCTAGCCAATTCTTCTTTGGTGAGGACAACTTGTACAGCGGCTGTGGCTGGTATTTTACAAACAGGCTTCGGTGGTTGTGGCGTTGTGCCTGTATCACTGCCCGAAGCGGTATTGGTTCCAGTTGAATGGGTCGCAGAAGAATTGGGGTTCATCAGGCTGATATCTACCACAGTGTTGATACCATCAATGTGACCGTTGCCGGTGAATTGCCACATGACCCAATCGAAGCCGTCCATCATCGGTGGTGTGTTGCCATGGTGACTGTAATTCGCGATCCAAATTTTGTACTTTTTTAGTTGCGCGCCGTGACTACCGATCCTGCCTTCCCACCAGCTTTTATTGGTGTAGATGATAGGGGTGACGCCAAATGCACTCTCGACTGCGGTGACCCATTCCTGAACCATGCTCACGATTTCGCTGGCGGAATGATTGGCCCAGCGGTCATTACCAGAATGTCGAGCTGGGTCCCATTCCAGATCGAGTGCTGGCACTAAATCTCCGGCCGTGCGGTGCGGCTTGTAAACATCTATGAAATGTTCCGCCTGAACTTTGGCGCTCGTACCGGCAGAAAAGAAGTGATAGGCCCCGACGGGCAACCCTTCGCGTCTTGCATGGGTGATGTTGTAAACGAACTTAGCGTCAACATAGGTGTGACCTTGGCTGGCTTTGATATAAACCGACTTTAGATCGGTTTTCGCAACGACAGGCCAATCAATGTGCCCGCCATAATGGGATACATCGATCCCGTAAGTGCCGCCGTCATTAAATGGAAAACTGTGCCCTCTTTGATCAGCCGTTGCGCTGCTCAAAGCTCCGAACACTAAAAAACCGATGGACAAAATAATGGATAAACAAAGTGAAAAAAACGCATCTTACCCTCCTGATCAATGCAAACTTTAATTCAGGTAAAACTAAACTAAGTGCATTTCCCTTTGATCGGAGATCCAACTCGTGGAAAAGGCGAGAAAACCATTACATTTGGTAGGTTTCAAGCCCCAGAACAGCTCGGTTTAGTTCATGAAGCGAGTTTACGCGTTAATCATCAATGGTTCAGTGCCCGGACGCACAGAGGGGCGGCGGGGAGAAGACGGTGGTTTTCGATCCAACGTGGTTTTGCGTGAGGCATCAAAGGCTTGCGCTTGGTCGGGCCTTCATGACTTCATACCAAGCCAGCAGATTTGGGTGTTCGTCGGTTACGCGCTTCTTTATCACTCTGGCGAAATCAACGAAGACAAAGGCTGTGATGTCCGCCAGGGTGAAGCTATCACCAACCACGAAAGTCCTCTGCCCCAAGCGTTTTTCAATCATATCAAAGAAAAGCCCTACACGGACAAAGGCGCGCTCCGCCAATTCTGGAATTTGTTCAAAGTTGGTTTGACCGGTGAGAGCCCGGCCCTTCATGTGTGGATTGGAATTGCGGAAGGCGTCGGCGATGGCGTGGCCACCTTGCGTTTCACAAATGGTGTTCCACATCAGGACCAATGCGCGTTCTTCTGCTGTTGATCCCATCAGGGGTATTTCTGGATGCAGTTCTTCTAAATAAGCCGCGATGGCCAAGTTTTCGGTGAGGACCGTGCCATCGTCGGTGACCAGAACTGGGATCGTTGCCCGTGGGTTGATGGCCAGGAACTCGGGTGACATTTGTTCACCCTTCAGCATGGAGATCTCTCTACTCTCGATCTCCAACCCTTTTTCGGCAATAAACATCCGCGCACGGCGAGGGCTGGGGGCGGTTGAACAATCATAAAAGAGCATGATGCCTATTCCTTTGCGTTAGTTTCTCTGGCTTCTTTATCTCGTTTTCGTCGTAACAAAGAGCTGATACCAAAACCAGCGGAATGTCCGGTGCGGGTCCGGCTTCTCAGAACTGGTGTATTGCGGGAGACATCACTTGTTGCCTCACGCTTCAGAATGTAAATGCCAGACAGCGCGATGATCGCTGTGCCAAAGTAGGTCTGTGCGTCTGGGAAGTCCTGGAACAGCAGGACGCCGAAAAGAGCGGCCCAGATGATTTGCGAATACTGCATCGGTGCTACAATCATCGCGTCGGCTCTTGAATATGCGGCGATCAGGCAAGCCATAGCAAGCAGAACCAAGACAGAGGTGACTGCAAAGATCCCCAGGTCAGCCACTGGAATGGGGACATAGACGAAAGGGATGATCAAAGCCATCAGTGCTAGGTTGGTCATCATAGGATAGAGCACCAAAACGATGCTGCGCTCTTCTTTACCGATCTTGCGGACGATGATGGAGTTCATTGACCCTGCGACCGCTGAAAACAAGGCAGCGAAATGTGCAAGTTCAAAGGTGCTGCTTCCGGGGCGAAGCACAATCAGAACGCCGACTAAACCCACGACAATGGCGAGCCCTCTGCGCAGGCGAATGGTTTCCCCTAAAATCGGCACGGCCAACAGGGTGATCACAAGGGGGGAAGCGAAGAGGACTGCGTAGACTTGTGATAGAGGCAATTCGCTGAAAGCATAAAACACGCAAGCCGCAGATATCGTTCCACTGATGCTGCGAAGGGCGACCCACCAGGGGTGTACAGGACGCAGCGTTCCAGGTTCAGAGTCACGGATCAAGATGATCGTGATGAAAGGAAAGCTGAAAAGAGCGGAGAAAAATAGGATTTGGAACGGCGAGTAGCTCCCGCCGAGTTGTTTCACCAGTACATCGTGGGTGGCAAAAATCGCGAACGCCGCCAATCCGAAGAGCGCGCCGGATTGGTTGGAGGATAGAATGGGTTGCGATTTCACGGGTAAAGCTTTCTGGGGAGAAGGTGTTGGATAGCTACCATAACCGAACAACCGCGGCTAGCTGTGACGGTAACAGTTTTCACCAAGATATTTCGTTGAAACAGAGCGGTTACAAAAGCATCCAAATTTGGAACGGTTAAATTGGGCCGTACAAAATTTTAAACCTCTGAGTTGTAGAAGTTCAGACCTGATCTGACAGTTTCCGGATTTTGATGCGGTGTCTGTCGGATCAAATTCAGTTTATGAACTTGGCCTTCCAGATTTCTTTGCCCTCTATCATTGTCTCAAATGGCGTTCTTCCGCAACA
>CAJQQZ010000099.1 GCA_905480575.1 uncultured Alphaproteobacteria bacterium
CCAAACAACACCCATCATAGGTCTCAATGACGGACAATGTCTTCTGGCCCCTGCAGAGGCCAGAAGACATACCCAAAAATCAAACAAACTGGCCTACTTTTGCTCCGCCCCAATGGCAGACTTTTACTCCGCCGTTGACAATCGTTAATCGTGATCGACATGAGCTCAGATTCGTTTGTAATCTTGGCAAACCCAGTTGCGGACTTAGCTCTAGCCGTCAACATCGCTGTCACAACCACATCATCGCCAGCGTCAGCTTGGCCATAACCTGATCTTCTAGAAAAAGCAGGAGGGAATGGATGCCCCAACGTGCCTATCCAAGCGTTTACATGGCGGAATATAGTTGATCGTCGAACCCAATTCCTTTGTTTTCCAGGTGTCACTAGGGAGGTGAAGATGGCGAAGTCTAGTTGTACGGTTGCGTTTGAGAAAAACCCCCACGCTGCTGCAGATAATCCGCGATCTCTCAAAAGGCAAGTGGGAGCCATTTTGTAGTTTGAATGCCTCATCCTAAAGGTTTGTGATAGTGAGGCGGATGAAAAATCAAAATTTCCATCGAAATGGGCTTCAGCTTCTACTTTCATGATCCCTGAAGCCCTGTCAGCAAACGATTGATTCCGGCCGGTCCGGCTGCCTTCTGCTTCGCCGGAGAAAGGTTTTGTTTTAGTTTGTTGAGGAATTGCCGGTCCTGTAGGTGTCGGGACTGGCATAAATTGTCTCAATGTTCCAAATTCGCTGTCTTGAGCGTTTGACGCGTCCAACTTGGTTCGGAAGTCTTCCTCCAAATGGTGTTTCAGCATCGTGAAATCCGGGTTTTCGGGGACAAGACCAACTTCGCGTGCGCGCTCCAAAAACGGAGCCGTTAGTTCCTCCTCAAGCGAAGCCTCTCGGTCAAACCGCGCATTATCAATAGCTATTTGCTCTTCGATGAAGGAGTTTACCTGGTCACTAGCAGCAGCATAATCTAGTTCGATTGGTTCTAAGTTGATTGAAGACATTGTGTATTCCTTTCCTTTGAACAATGTCTTTCCGGTATTGCATTCTTTCCATTAGTTTTTTGTGATATACGTTACCAAACTGATGTGATGTTGATCACGTAGGACCAGGTTTACTGTGGCAAACGGCTGTGTTTGATCATGGCGAGAACACCCAGGATTGGACCGATAGCCAATCCAGCTAACACCAGTGGCCACCCCATATTGGCTGCTAAAACCGGGATGGCTTGAACCACAAAAAAGGTGAGCAAAAAACCTAGAGCGGTTTGCAGCGTCATGAGGCTGCCTGCAAGCTCTGGTGGTGATGCGTCGGCGACCAGAGCTGAAAACTGTGCGGAATCAGGGATAACAGTCAGACCCCATACCAGCACGCAAACAAAATTTAGCCATACAGGTCCGCCGAAAGTAAAGGCTGTCGCTAGCGCTGCGCTGGCACTGAGTGCCATTGCTATGGCTGCTACCTTTGCTTTACCAATCCGATCAGCGACTTTACCAGCAAAGACACAAGCAAAACCGCCCAGAGCTACCGCTACAAAGGTCGTTAGTTTGGCGAAAGAGATAGCTTCTGCTTCCGGCAAATGAAAGACATAGGAAGCAGCAACAGCAGTACCTATCCAAGCCCACATACCGTACAGCTCCCACATGTGCCCGAAGTAACCAGCATAAGCCAACCGCACCTTTTTGTTGGTCCAAACTACCGCAATGGATCGTGGGTCAAAAGAGCTAGCCTTTTGATGAAAAGGACCCAGCTTTGTCAGTAAACAGGCGATCCCGCCGAGCATTGCAGCAAGTGATGTAATTATAACTGTAAACTGCCAATCAGTACCGCCCGTAAATGCAAATAAGTGTGGTAGAGCGGAGCCCAAAGTCAAAGCCGCAACCAGCGATCCCACAAGAAACCCTCTGTCTTTCTGGCTCCATCCAACAGTGATTTTCATGCCTACAGGGTAGACACCGGCCAAAAGAGCACCAGTAGCAAACCTTGCAGCGATGCTTGCGAATGAACCAGGCACGAGTACGAGTAAGGCAAGGTTCGCCAGCCCTGCTAACACTGCGCATATGGCGAAGACCCGCCTTGGGTCAAATCGATCTGCTATGCCAAGAAAAGCGGACACAAGCGCTCCAACAACAAAACCGGCCTGGACCCCACTGGATAACAAGGCTTGGCTCATGCTTGAAATAGGCTGATCCAGTAACAAGTCTGGAAGGATCGCCGCTGACACGAACCACAGGCTCATACCGGCGACTTCCGCAGCGAAGAGGATCAAAAGGGAGGCGAGCTTTGACATAGTTTGCTGTGGCAGTTTGGTTCAGATTTGGCAAGGCTTCTATTGTAAAAGCCATTGCCAGTTCCTTTATGCTTCTTTAGGTCATTGGGAGAACCCCAAAGGAGCGGACGTGCGTCTACCGATCATATTCATTTGCATCACTATTATGCTGGACGCCATGGGTATTGGTTTGATTATGCCCGTCATGCCAGAACTTCTGCAGGAAGTGGGCACCGTAGACCTTTCGAATGCTGCTCGCTGGGGCGGCCTTTTGACTGTTATTTTTGCGGTCAATCAATTCTTGTTCGGCGCCTTCTTAGGCTCACTCTCAGATGCTTATGGGCGTCGCAAAATACTGCTAATTTCTCTTTTTGTTATGGCTTTAGACTATCTGTTGATGGCGGTTGCTGGAACAATATGGTTGTTGATTATTGGCCGTTTTATCGGCGGAATTACCGCCGCAACGCATTCTACCGCCAGCGCATTCATGGCTGATGTTTCTAAGCCTGAAGAAAAGGCGAAAAACTTTGGCCTCATTGGTGCGGCCTTCGGCGTTGGCTTTATCCTTGGGCCATTCATTGGTGGTCTGTTATCAGAGTACGGTGCGAGGGCGCCTTTCTATGCGGCGGCGGTGCTTGCAGGAGCCAACTTTGTGTTTGGTTTTTTTGTCATGCCTGAAACTGTAACCGACAAAATTCGCCGGAAGTTTGAATGGCGCAGAGCAAACCCCTTTGTTGCCTTCGGGCAGGTTCGAAAGCTGCCGAGCATGGGCAAGCTTTTGGCTGTGATGTTTTTAATGAACCTCGCCTTTTTTGTTTATCCCTCCGTATGGGCCTACTATGGGACGGCACAACATGGTTGGGACGGCAGGATGATCGGTATCTCTCTGGCGATCTTTGGTCTTTGTTCTGCGATTGTGCAGGGGGGACTTATGGGTCCTATTATCAAACGGTTGGGAGAATACAAGGTTGTCATCCTTGGGATTTGCATCAACTTCGTTGGCTTCATCGCTTTGTTTTTTGCCTGGGAAACTTGGCAGGTTTTTGTACTGACACCTTTGTCAGCCTTGGCCTCTATGGCGACACCGGCCTTGCAAGGTCTGATGAGCAAAGCGGCACCTGACAATGCACAGGGCGAGCTGCAAGGTGTTAACTCTGCCTTGCAAGCAATCGCCACAATCGTCAGTCCTTTGGTCATGACGCAGATTTTTGGCTATTTCACGTCAAACGCGGACTTCTATTACCCCGGCGCGCCTTTTATCATGTCGGCGGCAATGATGGTGATTGCCTTCTTGATTATTGTTGGGCGGTTTAGGAGTTAGGCGAGGTGGCCGTTACGGTCGGATCAGTTTTTCAAGCGGTGGCGCACGACCAGTGATGGGTGACTTAATCACGATATAGCTGAAGTATTTCTCGATTCCGATGGAGGCTTCCAAAACCAGTTCCATGGTTTGTTGGTAAGAGGCGACAGAGCGGCAAGCGAACTTTAGCAAGTAGTCATAGCCGCCACTCACCAGATGACATTCAGTGACCTCAGTGAAACGCGCTATTCCGTTTTCGAATTTGGAGAAGTCTGTTGGCCTATGGTCGCTAAGCGTTACCTCTGTGAAAACTGTGATTGATTCCGCCAATTTGCTGATGACCAAGTTGGCGGAATAACCAGAAATGAGGCCGGAGTTCTCCAGCCGTTTAAGCCGTTGCAAACAGGAACTGGGCGACAGCCCCACGACGTCAGCCAGAGCCGCATTGGTGATCCGACCGTTGCGTTGAAGCTCAGCCAAGATCTTGATGTCAATGAGGTCTAACTTTTCCATGAACTAGCTTTCTGTGAGTGCTTTTTGGTGGGCTTTAACAAGATCGGCCGTCGATTTAAAACATGTCAGCTTCCCAATCAACCAGAGTGCCGTTTGCATCGAAGGTAAGGGCATTGAAATCTGTGAGGCGCATGAATTTGCCCTTGGCTTTTGTTTGGATCTGGCGGAAACTTACCTCATCAATCGGCGAAGTGGGCTGCTGAACTGACACAGGCGTCGACATTTAATGCCAAAATCAGCTGATTTAAAGCACAAAATTTGGAATGGATTGGATGAGTAAAGAGCGATTTCTTTTGGACGATAAAGATGATCCTTGGGAGTCGATCGACAAAAGAAAGATCTCGCATGCTCTTGCCATCCGAGATTTCATGCTCGGGCCTGGGCGGTTTTTACCCGACCCCAATGAAACGCTCCAGAAGTTGTCCGAGAAAATCGTCAATGCCGACGTCCCTTTAGATCGCTGTGTGACGATTGTCGGGTTGCTGAACGCAGAAGGTCTGGCCTCCATGAGGGTTTGGAACAAAGACCAAGGCGCTGAAGCCCATATCCTGCCTCACAGTCCAGAATCTGATAGAGGCTACCGTCGGTCACCAGCTGCTTTGGCGCATGAACACAAACAATGGGTATTCTTCAATCCCCAGCTTACAGAAGAGGCTGCTTTTGGCATCGTGAAGGAGCTGCAGGGTGATGGGTTTACCGGCTATATCTGTGCGCCTAACTTTATGGCCAACGGCATGCATTCCATCTTCTCCTTTGCCACCAAAGCAAAGGATGGTTTCTCGCAAGAGGACATAGCATTCTTTAAAGCGGTGTTTCCTGCAATAGCTGCCTGCCAGGAAATTCTGATGGTTCATCGTTTGTTGAAAGAAGTTACCCGCACTTACATTGGTGAGGAGCCGCACCGTCGCGTTCTATCTGGCGATGTTAGGCGCGGAGAGGTCAGTCGCATTAGCTCAGCTATTCTCTTTGCAGACATGCGGGACTTCACTCAGTTAACTTCCACCATGACAGCGGAAGAAACGACCTCGCTGCTCAACACTTATTTCGATTGTATTGTTCCTGCCATTGAACAAAATGACGGGGAAGTTTTGAAATTCATGGGCGATGGAATTCTCGCCATTTTCAGAGATGTTGAGAGCGATGTTGTGGCCTCAAACAATGCGCTAAAAGCCGCTCTGTTAGGTTTGCAAGCCGTCGAAGATAACAATGTTAACGACGTACTCAAATTTGAAGTTGGCATAGCACTTCACTTTGGTGAGGTCGCTTATGGCAATGTTGGCTCCGGCCAGCGGCTTGACTATACGGTCATCGGTCGAGATGTGAATCTAACCAGTCGGATCGCTGGTCTTTGCGGTCCTAAGGGGCAAAAATTGCTGCTTTCAGAGAGCTTGAAAGAACGAGTTGAAAGCGGTGAGCTTTTGGATGTCGGGGAGCAGGCCTTGAAAGGCATCGACGAGAAGCAGCGGGTGTTTGCATATAGTTTCTGACGGCCTGTGTTGGGGCTAAACATTTACTGAAAAGATTTCCGTTTCACCAGCTACGTTGCGCAACTGTCTTTTACCGAGAGACAAAGTTTGTAAACCCGCGAGGCCTTTGAAGTCTTCGGACATTGCGATCCCACTTTCGGCTGCTTTGCCTTTATCGGCTAATCGTGCAGCCACATTGGCGGCGGCTCCAAGCACCGTGAAGTCTAACCGTTCTTTGGACCCTATGTTGCCATAGGTAACTTCACCGAAAGCAAGGCCAATAGCGCTGGCGCTGGGCTCCTTACCAGCTGGAATCTTAGGGCACCCTCTTTGTATCAGCCGAGCGGCTTCAACGGCTTGCAACTTAGCAGCCTCCGGATTGTTGCCTGCCGGGAAAATGGCGAGGATCGCATCGCCAATGAATTTGAGGACTTCACCACCACATTGGTTAACAGTGTCAGTGGTTAGCTCTAAGAAGGCATTGAGCAGGGCCAAGTAGTCTTCACGGCCCAACTCAGTTTCCAATTTGGTCGAATGGCGCAGATCACAAAACAGAACGGCTGCGTCAACGATATCACCGTCGCCACGCCGGATCTCACCGTCTAACACACGCAAGGCTGTTCGTTTCCCGAGGTATGTTTCAAGTAGGGACCGGGCATTGCCTCTCAGCGCGAAGACTTCATAGAGCCTGGCCAAGGATCCACTGCATTCGAATATGAGCCCGAGATTAGCGGTTGTGAAGCCCTCTGGATGATCGCTGGCTAAGGTGATGACGTTGAATGTGCCGTTGGAAAAAATCAACGGCATTGCCACATAGTCCGTGGCGCCTTCCGCGACCAGCTCGTCAAAAATTGGGAAAGAGAATTCGCGGTCTTTTTCTAGGAGTTGAACACGAACACCACCGAGGCCATCAGCGACATGTTTGAGCGGAGAGTTTTGGTAACCTGGCAACAGCAAGTTCTCATAAGAAGCTTCAAAGGTTGAGACTTTATTCTTCGCTTTTCTCCAAACATAGCCATAGCCAGCGGTTTGAGGGTGGAGCGACCAAACCATGATCGATAAGCGGGAGACAGCAATCCCAACCTCGAGAAAGCGTGTGGCCAGCTCTTGGGTCAGATCTTCCGGTGTTGAGCAGAAAGGAGCGGCACGCAACAACCAGTCCACCAAAGCACTGCGGTTTTCATCGGGATCGGCGAGATGTTCTTTGACCTCGTTCCCTTTGTCAATTTCTGAAAGGAGATTCTGGGAAAAGCAAACCATTCCGCCGACTGGCTTGGCCTCTAACAAGGCGTTCTCATAGCTCCAAGCAGCCTTGGAATGAACTTCACCCTCAACGACAACATCCCAGTAAGTTGCCGTGCCTTTGAAGGGGCAGAAGGTCCGAAAATCTGGTTGCTTAATGAGCTCGACAGAAAGGTCCTTTTTCGGAAAGTAGATCGTGGGACCGAGGCGTGTTTCCCGCATCAATACCGCCTCTTTGCTTTGCGCCAGAATTTTGCCATTGCGCAGTGCTGTGACAGGACCAACTATGGTTTCTGTTTCAATCTCGTAGGCTGGAACAATAGTAGTGTCCGGCATTCTTCATTCCTCCATAGGCCTTCTATTGTTGGGAGCCTTTGAACCGAAAGCAACCGATTTTTCCTTCCCGCCCTGTAGAAGCTTCTTTGCGCTAGTTCTATTTGGATTTAGCACGGGCAAAAATTTCATAAGAAAAAAGGAACTCAGTTTATGAGCCGATATGAGAAACAGTTTTCAGGTGACTTTATCACCGGGCTCTTTACCGCTAAAGAAGGCCTCAAGATTGTCCAGCGCTCTAAAGCCCATGGCATTACGGGTCTCGAAAGTCGCGCTGCCGATGTGTGGCAACATGAAGACGTTATCATAGGCCGCCAGCTTTGAATTTCCGCCTGGTTCCACTTGGAAAACATCCAATCCAGCAGCGGCCAGTTTACCACTATCCAATGCGGTCATGAGGGCCTGTTCATCGACGACTGCTCCGCGCGCGGTGTTCACCAAAACAGAGCCATCTGGCATGAGTGCAAAGCGTTCACTGCTCATCAGGTTTGTTGTCTCAGCGGTTGCCGGGCAGTGCAGCGATAGAAAATCGGCGGTCGGCAATAAGTCCTCAACTGAACTATGATAAATCGCACCTTGTTCTTTCTCGGGCGAAAGACGGCTGCGATTGTAATAATGAATTTCCATGCCAAAGCCGCGCGCCATCCGAGCCATGACTTGACCGATCCGGCCCATCCCCACGATGCCCAACCTAGCGCCGGAAACTTGTTTCCCAACCATGAAAGAGGGCGACCAGGAATCCCATTGGCCTGTTCGAACCAGCTTGTCTCCCTCGACTGCACGTCGTGCCGCCCCCAAAAGCAACAACATAGCGGTTTCTGCCGTTGCTTCTGACAGCACCTCGGGCGTGTTGGTGACCGTGATACCGTGAGCCGTCAGCGCCGGTACGTCACAGTGATCATAACCAACGGAGTAGTTGGCAATGATCTTTAGTCTAGGGTCGAGCTGCAGTACGACGTCTGCCGTGAACTTCTCACTGTTACAGGCAAGGAACCCTTCGGCCTTGCCGCTCATCTCAATCACTGTCTCTGAACTTCGAGGGACATCGTCTTCGAATTGAAGGACTTCAAATGACTTAGCAGCGCGTTCAACTACCGCTGTAGGCAATTTTCTTGAAATCCAGAGTGTTGGCTTGATGCTCATTGTTTGTCCTTCCAGAAAATTCAATCCGAGTTATTTACGTTCTTTGAAAAACAAATCCTGCTCTGGGTCAAGTTGGTTCGCGGTGAGCTGAAAAACAGTCGGGCGGCGAAATATTTCATTTCATGTCGAATATTTATTAACAATCAGAGGCGCGCTGGCGAAAAGTGGATCCATAATACAGCCCAAAGAAGGACAGGAAAATGAAGTTTCAGCTAGCGGTGAATTTGGAGCGGATCGATGACCAGTTAGATATGCAGCAAGTCATGCGGCATACTCTAGAAATGGTTCAAATGGCTGAACGGGGCGGCTTTCATATTGTTTGGTCAGCTGAACACCATGCGTTGGAAATGACAATTGCTCCGGATCCTTTTCAATTGTTGACTTGGTGGGCGCAACACACTGATACGATCCGTCTGGGTACAGCTGTCGCGGTGGCAGCTTACTGGCATCCTATCAAGCTGGCTGGTACAGCCGCCATGACTGATTTGTTATCGGGTGGCCGATTGGAGTTTGGCATTGGTTCTGGCGCTTACCAGCGCGAGTTTGATCGCATGCAACCCGGATTAAAGCAATCCGATGGCTGGCGCTATATGAACGAAATGCTGCCTGTTCTTAAAAATCTTTGGCAAGGTGATTATGAGCACAACGGAGAGTTTTGGCAGTTCCCTGTGTCCACCTCAGTACCAAAGCCAGTTCAGACACCACACCCGCCGATCTGGGTTGCTGCCCGTGCGCCGGTGACCTTTGATATGGCGGTAGAGCATGGTATGAACATCATGTCTTGGCCACTTACGCGCGATATGTCTGAAGCAGAACTCTACAAACAACGCCTTGACGACGCGATGGCAAAATTTCCCGGGATGCCAAAACCGATCTTTGCAATGATGCGCCATACGGCCGTTTACGATAAGCCCAGTGATGTTGATGTTCCCATCAAAGCGATCCAAAGAACATTGGGGCAGTTCGAGAATTTGTTCAGAAATCTTGGGGACGTCCACAATGGTTTCCCTCGTGAGATTCCCTTGAACGAGCTAGAAGGGCGCGAACAATATGACCCAAAGATGCTGCAAGAAAACTTGATGTTTGGTACACCTGATGAGTGCATCAAGAAACTGAAACGCTATGAGGCTTTGGGCGTGGATCAGTTCACTTATTACGCGAGTATGGGCCTCGGCCATAAAGAGCAAAAGCGATCACTTGAGCTGTTCATCAACGAAGTCATGCCAGAGTTTGCTGAGTAGGACGTTCTATCCAGGCCATCCAGCAAGAGGTACGGAATCCGTAAAAGCGGCTCGGCGCGTTTTGATAAAGCGCTGGGCTTCGCTCGATTTGCCAAGTTTCAGCAGGAGGTTCAAGTAGGTGAACTCAAGCATGTCTCTCTTCGCTCTGCTGCCACCAAGCTTGGCATGCTCACTCATTACTGGTGTTAATGCCGTCAGTGCTTCTTGCCATTTCTGTTGAACGATCAACCGCCAAGTCTCGGCTATTGAACGCACGAGGTTTCCGGCGAAACCTTTGGGTTGATCCAGGAACTTCGCTAACTCTGCACTGTTACCTGCCATGGCGTGGCTGAGTGCTGAATGAATGTCGACAAAGCTCTGACCTGGATTGGGGAACTTTTCGGCCACATACTGGCTTAGCTTTTGCCAGCGTTCCGGTGCGACTTCGACGCCAGCTAATTCAGCGCGGTAGTAGATAGCAGCCGTATCTGTTGCCGTGTTGATCGGCAGCCCCAACGAGGCCCCGGGGCCAACGTTTTCATCGATCATGGACCACATGGTCTTCTTGTCACCGAGACCCATAGACCAGAGTGCAACGTGCCAGCTCAAATGCCCATGGAGCTGGGATCGCTTATCATAGTCGGTTAGCCATTTGCTCAAGTATTCCAACCCGGCTTCCGGCTTGTTCATTTCATAAAGAGCATGGGCTTTGAAATGAGCGCCATTGGCATTGCGAGGGTTGGTTTCCAGCGAGAGTTCCATGAGATCGAGCGCCTTATCCGGTTGCCCGGTTTCACACAGCGATACGGCATGGATGCCACGCATCCACCAATCATCGCCGTAGTGCGGCATCAACCAGGAAGAAAATCCCCGAATTTGCGCCTCTGTGGCGGCGCAGCCGGAAAAGGCGATCAGCCCAAAGACGCCGCTGCAAAGCTGCGCGATTAAAGCGTCGCGGGGAAAAGTGATCAGATGAGCTTCAGCCAACCGCCGCGCCTCCGCGGCTCTATTCGCGAACAGTTGTTCAAACACTTGGACGTGCAGCTGCTCTCTTTCACTACAGGTCGCGCGATTGTTTATGGCTGACGTAATGGCTTCTTTCGCTGATTTCATGTCACCAGCCATCATAAGCGCTCGGGCCAGTCCTGCCTGTGCAATGGCAAAGCCTGGATCGATTTCCGTCGCCTTAGACAAGGCTTCGACAGCACCGTAGGTTGCGCCAAGTAAGTGATCGATACCTTCTCTATAAGCAGCGGCGGCCTCTTCGGATGAGCAAGTCAGTTGGTTACCGTATCGATCTTCGAAAGCCATTCGATTTTCCTTAACTCTTACGCTTGTATGGATCACTAGCTGCCGCAACAACTTTGCCAGCGCAATCTCCAAAGCCAATGCGATACCCTTCACCTAGAGCGTTCCCGCGCAGAGTTAAGGTATCGCCGTCTTCGACGAAAGTTCTGCTTATGCCGTTACCAAGATCAATGGGTTCTTTGCCGCCCCAGCTGAGCTCTAACAGTGAGCCGCGTTCATTTTTGGTTGGTCCTGAGATTGTGCCGGTGCCAAGCAAATCGCCGACTGACATGGGACAGCCGGAGGTGGTGTGATGGGCGAGTTGTTGGGCAGAAGAAAAATAAAGCTGGTCCATGTTAGTCGCCGAAAGTGTTGTTGCCACAGAGCCCTCCGGTTTCAATTCGACTTCCAAAGCGACGTTGTACAATAAAGGTTTTGGCTCTACCAAGTGAGGTAGTAAGTCTTTTTCCCTTTCGGGGGTGGAGGTCCTAAAGGGTTCCAACGCTGCTTTGGTGACGATCCACGGGCTTATACTGGTTGCTGTTGCCTTGGCTTGGAAAGGGCCGAGAGGGTGATATTCCCAAGCTTGAATGTCTCTCGCTGACCAGTCGTTAAGCAAAACGTAACCGAATATGTTGTCGTCGGCTTCCGCCACAGTTATTGGGCCTGATGAGGCGGTTCCAACTATGGCCCCCATTTCCAACTCAATGTCGAACCGTCGACTTGGTGTGAAGATTGGCGTGTCGAACTCCGGGCTTTTCAATTGTCCCCAAGGGCGTTGAACATCGGTGCCTGACACGACGACGGATGAGGACCGACCATTGTAACCAATAGGGAGGTGCAGCCAGTTTGGCGGCAAGGGATTTTCGGGGCCTCTCAGCAGAGTGCCTACGTTTGTGGCGTGATGTTTTCCTGAATAAAAGTCGGTATATTCTGCGACCTTGAGCGGCAGGTGAAGGCGGGCTTTGTCGGCGTCAATCAAGACTTGCTCACGAAGGTGACGGTTGGCGGAGAGGCTGGTTTCTCCGCCCTCAATAAGCAATTCGACAAGACGCATCCGAAACTTGGACCAAACTTGTGAACCGGCTTCCATCAAAGAATTCCATCGCGCCTCTTGGCACAAGGGAAAAGTCGTGGCTTTAATGAGGCCCTTTGCTTCCAGTGTAGAAACGTCGAGGATCAGATCACCGATGGCAACGCCGCAACGCGCATCCAGGTCTTTCGTAGAGAAAACGCCATAAGGAAGGTTATTCAATGGGAATGGCGTTTCATGAGAATTGGCGCTTTCGACCCAGCTTCTGATCAGCTTTGACATGGTGTTCTTTCTTGGATTTGGTGATTGAGACAGATCATCGAAGCATAGGGCCTATTTTGGCCCTGGCGTACCGTCGAATTTCTTCTCAATTGAAGACCAGCAATCAATATAGTCGTCTTGCATAGGGGCTTCTTTGGCGGCGAAGGTTGTCAGATGCTGTGGAAACCTTGTTTCAAACATGAAAGACATGGTGTTTTCTAGTTTCGCTGGTTTGAGCTCTGCATTGGACGCCCCCTCAAAAGCATCGCGATCGGGGCCATGAGGCAGCATCATGTTATGGAGGCTCATACCGCCTGGAACGAAGCCTTCTGGTTTGGCATCATATATTCCGTAAATATTACCCATCAATTCTGACATAATGTTCTTGTGATACCAGGGGGGCCGGAAGGTGTTTTCGGCCACGGACCAACGTTCTCTGAACAGTACAAAATCAATATTGGCGGTTCCCTCTACACCTGATGGAGCGGTCAAAACAGTGAAGATTGACGGATCCGGGTGATCAAAAAGAACGGCTCCGACCGGGCAGAATGTTCTGAGATCATACTTCACAGGAGCATAATTACCATGCCAGGCCACAACATCCAGAGGGCTTTGGGCTATGTGAGTTTCATGGAACTGCCCACACCATTTGATGGTGAGTACACTTGGAACTTCTTTGTCCTCGAACGCCGCGACAGGGGCTTTGAAATCACGGGGATTAGCAAGACAGTTGGCCCCAATGGGGCCGCGGTTTGGTAAATCGAACTTTTGGCCATAGTTCTCACAAACAAAGCCTCGAGCTGGCCCTTCCAACAATTCGACACGGTAGACTAAACCTCTTGGAATGATGGCAATCTCTTTGGGCTCCAGATCAATAATACCTAATTCAGTATGAAATCTGAGACGCCCTTCTTGTGGAACAACTAACAGCTCTGAGTCTGCTGAATAGAAATATTCGTCAACCATTGACTGTGTGACGAGATAGATGTGGCTGGCCATGCCCACTTGAGTGTTGACGTCACCCGCTGTTGTCATGGTTCTCATGCCGCTCAGAAAGGTAAGAACTTCGGTTGAATGAGGAACAGGGTTCCATCGATATTGACCGAGGCTTGTGACACTGTCGTCAACTGCTGGAGCGGTTTTCCAATGCGGTAGATCAATCCTGGCATACCGGCCTGAATGTTTGACTGATGGACGAATACGATAGCACCAAGTTCGTTCATTTTGACCTGCTGGGGCCGTAAAGGCGGTACCGGAAAGCTGCTCTGCGTAAAGGCCATAGTCACATTTCTGCGGTGAATTCATGCCTTGGGGTAGGGCACCAGGCAAGGCTTCTGTTTCGAAAGAATTCCCAAAGCCTGGCATGTAGTTTAACGCTGAAGCACTCATTACTCTGTCCAATTTGTTTAGTATTAAGATTAACAAAGTTAGCAGAACTTTGGGCAATTTTTTTAGCTGTTCAACCCTCTGTCTTCACGAACAAAATCATAAAGAGTTCCTGGCCAAGAAGGAGCAGGCTCTGAGGATGGCCAGGCCTGTCGGTACAAGCTTGGTTTTTTCCCAAAACATTTTTGAAAGGTGAGAGAAAAATAGGACAGAGAATTGAAACCGCAAGCGACGGCCACTTCGCGGATAGACATTGAAGTGGATGTCAGTAAAACCCGTGCGTGTTGCAATCTAACCAATTGTCGAAACTGGACAATGGAACACCCGGTATCACGCTTGAAAATGCGTTCTAGTTGCCTTTGCGAGATGGAAAGCCGTTCACAAATCTGCGGCACTGACAAAGGGTCTTCAATGTTCTGCTCAATCAGTGAAATTGCGGCTCGGACTTGTTGGTGAGTGTCCTGGTTTTGATTGTTTGACAGTGTTCTCTGTGGCGCCTCGGCGGGCCTCCTGCCGCAATAGAGCATTTGATTGCCCACCTCGGCTGCAAGATCCTCACCGTGATGATCGGCAATCATAGAAAGCATGAAATCAATGCAAGTCATGGAGCCGGCAACTGTATGAAGGGTACGATCGGAGGTGAAAAGTTGTTCCAGGACCTCAATGTTGGGGAAGGCTTCCGCTAGGCCTGGTTTCCACGACCAATGGGTTGTTGCTCTTTTGTCTGCAAGAAGGCCTGTTTTGGCTAGAGTATGAACCGCCATTTCGATTGCTATAAGCGTCTTACCCTGCCGGCTTTGTTTACGCAGCCAACTGAGGCAGCTAGCGTTTTCATAATGCTCTGCCCCCCAGCTTCCTGTGATCAATATAATGTCAGAAGAAGGCAGTCCCTCTTCGGAAATTGATCTACTGCTTATCGAGAGATCGTTACTGGCGAATACTTCGCTGGAGCTGGAGGAGCGAAAATCCCATGAATAGAGCGGTGCTGGGGAAAGGTAATTGGCAATCCTCAGCGGTTCAATGCTTCCGGTAACCGTCAGCATATTGAAACGCGGTATTAAATAGAAACTAAGATGTTTGGGTTCTGACAAAAACTAGTCCAGTCCAATAGCTCTCCTGCTTTTACAAGTTTTGCACTCTCCACAGGCTTTTGTTAAGCCATTTCGTTGCACTGGCCGACGGCACCCCCAACTAAATTGCACTAGTTCATGGGGCATCTGGTCTTTTTGGGCGGCTTTTGAGATGAGTTCTCGGTGAAGGTAGGCGGGAGGATCGAAGGGGAAACTGCCCGCTTCTGCGCAATTTAGAACGTTGCGCCAAAGTGCTGGCCAACCGTTTCCTTCGTCCAAACAATGGCCAATTTGCCAGTAGTCCACCGTTTGATTGGTCTTTTGTTGGTATGATTGCGCTGCCAATCCAGCCTCAAACCCCACGGCTGCCAAATCCATGCCGAAATGGGAAAGCTCATTCCTGTTGGCAGAGGAAGTGGTGTAGTGAAAATCTCGGCAGTTCTTTTTCAGCCAGCCGACAACCTGCTGGCAGGCCAGGTTTTCGACAAGGCCACGTTCTTCCCTGTTTATCAACTCGACATGATGAGCAATGACCCGCCGCATTGTATTAGCCAAAGCATCCCAAAGGATAAAGATCGAATCTAACCCACCACTCAACATGACGAGTATGCATTGATCTTGTTCGGTTTTATCAGTCCAAGTAAGCGTGGAGGTTTTGTTAACTCGGCTTAGCTCTAGTCTCTGATAGCTCATTTGGCCGCTTTCCAAGCCAGAAATTAGGAGCTCCAGTTTGTCTAGGTGGTGTTGAATGTAGCGAGCATGAACAGCTTTGTTACTTAGAAGGTTTCTACAGCTTTTTAAGAACTCTTCGCTTACATCCTTTCGTGAGTGAGACTTGAGCGAGGAACGACGGACCCCATCTTCCCAGTCACTTTGGTAGAATGAAAGCCCCAGAGATTTTGTTAATTCTATATCCCTTGAAAACAAATCTTCAACAATGATGTGGCCGCCGTCGAAAGAAGCACTCTCGATGGCGCACAAAAGGTTCTCCGCTGAAGGGTGATAGAAGGACGAGCGAATTGAGTATGATTGATCGAATTGTTCGCCTTTGGGCAGTGGTTTCTCGGCACCCCCCTGTTGAAAGATCAGGTTGGAGCGATAGCGATTGGGGAACAAAGCGTTACAATAGTCAGCTCTATCCTGATCGATCGCTGTCACGCGGGTTTTTGCATTTGCGGGCAAAGCAATGGCTGCTTGAACGGCCCCGAGTCCCAGCAGCAGAATGGATTGCCGTTCCAAATCAAGAGAAAGATCATGAGGGAAGGGCTTTGAGTCTTGATCTCTACATTTCTTTAGCTCTTTGACGAGCCAATTGGGGAAATCTTCCTCCGGTGGTTGTTCAGGATTTTCCTTGTGATGGGTCGTAACAACAACAGCTGGTCGTGCAGGCATGATAAGTAACCGCTCTATGGTTGGTGAGCGGAAAAATTACCAATAAAATACCAAAATGTCAAATAATACCGTTTAGGGAATTATCGTTCGTGCCTATTCATGAGCCGCATCCATGTGAGATTTGCTCTCACACCGATATCCATGAAGGGGCGCGGGGGGAAGGAATTTGGCTGTCCCAAAGAATGCATGTCATCGATAAGTGGGTTGTCGACCTGGCAAGCCATATCCGCTGCCAGCATGCCCGCAGCCGTTCCCTTCGTGACCCCGACGGCATTTTGGCAAACCGCCGTCCAGATATTTGGCGCGACCTGGCCAAATCCGGGTGAACCATTGCGGGCCATGGCAACAAAGCCACTCCAAGTATGTTCCATCTCTACATTGGGCAACATAGGGAAACGGTCGTCAAAAAGCTGCTTGTGTCGCGCTTTCAAAGCCAGTCGTTTGCTCTCGCTTATTTTCTGACCAGGGCAATAGTCGATACCTTCTCTAATCAGAATACGATGATCGTTTGTGTAGCGCATGGTGATAGAGACAAAGGCGTTTGCAGGTGTGACACCCCAGGGTTTTTCAACACCGTAGGCTGCGCGCTCTTCCTCGTTTAACGGACGTGATAGGGATGCATGAGCCACCATGGGCATAATCTTGCCTTGATACTGCCCAAACTGACAGGAGTAGGTGTTGACAGCTAGGATCATACGGGGTGCGCGAACAGAGCCACTTGGCGTCGTGGCGAGTATGCCATTTTCCTGCTCCAGCGTTGTCACGGGAGAATGCTCATAAAGAGTTGCGTTGTTAGGTAAGCTGTCAGCTAAGCCTTGTGTGAGTCCCGCTGGGTTCATCAAAACGCAGTATGGGGTGTAGATAGCTGAATGGAAATGGTCGGTGCCAAGCTTCTCCTTGCACCCCGCTGCATCAATCCAGGTGAAAGGCTCCACCAAAGCCTCGAGTTCCTTGGCAAAAGGTTCCAGCAGTTCTTTTGATCCTCTAGCGGAGGAGGCCGTTTGATATTTGCCATCACGTGACCAGTCGCAGTTGATTTCATGCTGCTCCACAGAGGTCTCGAGATAATCGAGAGCCGCTCTTGCTAAGTTCATGTATCGACGAGAGCCTTCGAGTTCTTCGAGGGTACCCACGATGTGGGGCAGGTCGATACCAAAGCCGGAATTTCTGCCGGAGGCATTCATACCAGATTGACCGGCTTCCAAAACGACTACTGATTCATCTGGGCGGTTTTCTGCCAGTCGTCGAGCTGCCGCAAGACCGGCATAACCAGCGCCGATAACGAGCCAATCGGCAGCGACGTGATCTTCCAAAGCAGGCTTTGGTGTTCGTGTAGGCAGTATTTTTGACCAGCCGTTTGTTGTGTCTTCTTTGGGGAAGGCCTTGATTTGCACTGAACCTTACCCCGCCCAGTTCGCTGGGTGGATTGAGTAGAACAACAAGGCCTTTTCGGACTCGTAGATCAACTCAGTTCCCTTTGGTAACCAGATCGACTCTCCTGCCTGCGCCGTCAGTTTTTCTTCACCGACATGAATGGTGATTGACCCTTCGATGACCAGAACCATCTCATCATACTTGATTGTCCAGGGGATGTGCGCGTTGGACATTCGAACATATCCAGCGCCGAGCTCAGTCGTCTTATCGACTCCACAAACGGGCGCGACCTGTGCTTGCTCGCCATATTCGAAGCGAGGATTAAAGGTCATGTTTTGTGGCTTGAACACTGATGCAGCGGCTTTAGTGACCATTTTTTCTTCCTCAATTTTCTGTCAACTTGACAAAACCATACACTGATGTATGGAAACAGACAACCCTGTATGGGAAAGGATAAAAGCTTGAGCAAATCAATCCATCGAACAAAACGCGTCGTGCTAAGCAAAGAGGATTGGGTAAATGCCGCCTTGGTCGTCTTGGTGTCCGAAGGAGTCTCCGCCGTCGAGATTACCCGTCTGGCCTCAGATCTTACAATGACCAGGGGCAGTTTTTATTGGCACTTTAAAGATCGTGGAGATCTGCTTGCTTGTTTGATTGACGAGTGGCAGCATCTTAACTCTGATGTCATGGGCAAGGCTTTGGAAGGCTCCTCCAGTTTAGAAGAAGGCATTCTGGCGCTGTTTTCAGTGTGGGTGGCGGCCGAGCCTTTCAACGCTCAATTGGATCAGGCCATGCGTGATTGGGCCAGGCATTCTGAGGCTGTCAAAGAAGCCGTTGAAGAGGAAGATGACAAGCGTCTTGCGACCATCAAAGCCTTTTTCGAGCGTCAAGGCTTTGAAGCAACAGAGGCCTTTATCCGCGCGAGGGTGCTCTATTTCACACAGGTCGCTTATTACGCGCTCGGTGTGGAAGAACCCATGGCGCAACGTTTGTCCTATCTGAAAGAATATTATCGCAGTTTCACAGGCAGGGAAATCAATCCTGAAACGGCAGAGGCTTACTGTCAGAGCATTTCTCAAAAGGAGAAAGTCGCATGAACGAGCAAACCAGAACCAGCCGCAGAGGTCGCAAGCGTCAACAAGATAAGACACAAGCCTCGGGTAACAACACGGCTGTTTACCGTCAGCTCAAACATCCCTATGAGCCTCAAAAGGTTTTTTCAGACGACGAAGTGCACGCCATTCATGACACGGCGCTCAAGGTTCTAGAAGAACTGGGCATCAAGATCTTGCTCGAGGAAGCGAGATCAATTTTTCAAGCGGCCGGGGCCAAGGTAGAGCAAGAAAGCCAGATGGTTTTCATCGGCAGAGATATCGTTGAATCTGCCCTCAAGACTGCACCCAAATCAATCAGAATGCGGGCTCGAAATCTGGAACGTGAACAAGACTATGCGCTGGGCTCAATGCTGTTTGCCCCAGGGGCCGGCTGTCCCAATGTGACGGATCGGTTGAGAGGACGTCGGCCAGGTGATCTCGAATCCTATGAAGAAACCCTCAAACTACAGCAGGCCTTTGACGTTATGCATGTCTTGGGGCCATCGTCAGAGCCGCAAGATGTTCCCATCCAAGACCGCCACTACGCTCAGATGAAATCCCAGATGACCCTCTGCGACAAGCCAATGTTTGCTTATTCGAGAGGCCGCCAACAGGTGGAGCAGATCTTTGAATTGCTTCAAACTGGATTGAATTTGTCGTCAGATGACTTTGTGGACGGCAGTTGGGTGTTTACGATCATCAACACGAACTCCCCTCGCTTGATTGACAACCCAATGGCACAAGGGGTTATCGATTTTGCGCGTGCGGGTCAAATGTCGATCATTACGCCCTTTTGCTTGTCTGGCGCTATGGCACCGGTGACAGTGGCCGGTGCTTTGGTGCTACAGCATGCCGAAGCCTTAGCGTGCATCGCCCTTTCACAATTGGCTAAATCGGGCGCGCCGGTGTCATATGGCGGCTTTGCTTCAAATGTTTATATGAAGTCTGGCGCTCCTGCTTTTGGCACGCCTGAACATGTGAAATTGGAAATTGGTTCCGGCCAGCTGGCTCGATTGATCGGCCTACCCTGGCGCACGGCGGCGGGTTCGGCCGGTGTTGCCAATGACATGCAATCCGCAGGCGAGAACCATATGGGACTGTGGGGATCTTTGATGGCGAACGCTACCGTTTGTGTACATTCTGCAGGTTGGTTGGAAGGCGGATTGACCTTCGGATATGAGAAGTACATCAACGATATAGAGGCGCTGCAAACCATAGCGGAACTGTGTAAACCAACCGCTGCTGACTTTGGTGCCCTGGCGTGGGAAGCCTTGTCTGATGTAGAGCCTGGTGGACATTTCTTTGGCACGCAGCACACAATGGATCGTTACCAGACGGCCTTCTATGATCCTCTGGTCGCTGATCTGAACAACCACGGGAATTGGGTCGAGGGTGGCTGTGTTGAAGCCCCAGAACGAGCGACAAAAGTCTGGCAAAAAACGCTGCAGGAATTTGTGGCTCCGGAAGGTGCCCTTGAAATAGAAGAGCGCCTAGCACCC
Organism: uncultured Alphaproteobacteria bacterium; assembly: GCA_905480575.1. Taxonomy (GTDB): domain Bacteria; phylum Pseudomonadota; class Alphaproteobacteria; order UBA7985; family CAJQQZ01; genus CAJQQZ01. Next base: position 19,877 of record CAJQQZ010000099.1, read on the forward strand.
TACATAGAAAAGAAAAAGGCGGAGGGTGGCGCTCCGCCTCTGGATTAGATCCAGCGTAAACCGGATTTTTGTTAGTGGATCAATTCTTTTCGAATGCTGGCCAACAACCAGGAATTTGGTTGGATCATGGTCAAGACAAATGATTGAGCCAGAATTTCATCTGGATGGAAGATTTCATTGGTGAAGTTACGTCCCACGAGGCGGTAATATTGCTCGAGCATGTCCTCTCCCTGGTACAAAATCGGCTGGCCCGCGCCATCAAGAACGGGTTTCCAATTGCCGTCGGAGGCCTGGTCCACAACCATGAACCACCAGCCCAGTTTGGAAAAGAATGAGCCGCCGTCATAGGGCGAGGAAGCCAAGAGAACGGGCATCATATTTTGCAGAATAGAAGCGTCCTTCGGTGACTGCATCTTGATGTAAACGTTCAAGAATGGCGTGTCGGGATTGGTTATCTTCATCTCTGACATGGGATGCCCGCTGGGGCCGGGAGTGTCCGGCAGCTCGACGTTATTGTCCATCATCGAATAATTGACAAGTTGATAGAGTGAGCGGCGGTAATCGGGATTGTTCTTACTCAACAAGTGAAAGAACTCATGAATAATGATGTTCTCGAGGTAGGTTTTGCTGGGCCCTGGATGAAGTGGATCGCCGTAGCCACCAGAAGCGACGATGGAGGCCACCATGTTGGCTGGAAGAACAATAACGTTCTCAAGCCTTGTATAGGCGGCATAGCCTTCCTCCTGCCCCGTAGTTTTGATAAGATAGACCTTGTCAGGGAGTTGTAGTGCTAGTTCGTCGAACTTTGCTTTAACAGACTCGAAGATAGCTTTTAGGGCTCGGAGCTCTGTCTTGTCCCAAGCCATCACTTGGGATCGCACGTAGTTTAGATATACAGCGCGGCTGACTTCCAGCGTGGATCGTTCCAATCCAGTGCGTGCTTGTCGATCAAAAGTTGATTGCTGGGACACATAGGCGTCGACAGTGGTGATCAGTTCTCGCGCCTGATCCAGTCCAGAAGCGTAAACTTTTGTGTTAGTTAAAACGTCTCCTATATGAATCGTCTTCATTTTGCCTCTCCATTTTAGTGTCAATCGCTATCCCAGGGTTGGGAAATGTGCCTCGATGTTGTTCTGCCAGAGCCTGGCTTGTTGCTGATTGGCGATCTGCAATGCGGTTTTTGCTTGTCGTTCTGCAAGTTCTGGTTCGTTGTTCTTTTGATGCAGTAAAGCGCGACAGAGTTTCAAAGGTGCCAAAGCTTGGCTTTCACCCGTAACGGCAACAGTGTTGTCAAAGCGATCCAGCAATTCTTTGGCTTCTTCTGTTTGTCCGACAAGAATCATTTGTTCAGCGGTGAGTGCAGCGAAAAGGGGTTGCCAGGTCATGAACCCAGTGGCGTTCCAAACGGCCGCCCCTTCTTGCATACGTTTTAGACCTTCCGTAAATTCGCCCCGCTTGCATTCGACCCAACCTTGGCAAAAATTCGACATTGCAACAAATTCAGGAAAACCTTGTGTTTCAGAGAAACTAAGACTTTCGAGGGAGTAGTGGTCCGCTGCATCCACATCACCGCGCAGCATTGCTGTATTGAAATTTGCCAACATGGCAAATCCCTGCGCGTGAGGGCGACGAACAAGTTTGGCAAGCTCAAGAGCTTCTTTAGCGTGGTTAGAACCTGCTTCGGTATTTCCAAGTACTGTCTCTGTTAGTCCCAAATAGAAAAGGCTGAAAACCCCAAACTCTTTCAAGAATGTATTATAGAGATTGCGGTGAATGCTGGGGTCGTAGCGTGTGACCGTTGCTGACAAAGATGTTTTGGCTGATAGGTTTTGGCCCTGATGCCAGGCGATGAGACCCCGCATCGTATTAGACGCCAGGTAGGCGGCATCACTAGGGTTCGTAACTAGGATTTCATTGATTTCGTTGGTCAGTTGACTGGCGGCGTCCAGATCAGCAGTGGCCCATTTGTGAAGGGCACAGTTGTATATGACGGGAACAATCGCGTCGCTGTAATCTTGTTTCTGAAGCAGTTCTTTCGCCCGCTCTTGCGTCGCGCCAAAGGCAGGATTACCAGGGCCACGTGTGACCATCTGAGTTGGACCTTGAATGGCTTTGATCCGTAGTTCGATTTGATCTTTCTCGGCTGACTCTGGTAGATGGGCAAGGGCCGAGGAGGCGCGCTCCAAATGGCCAAGTGCCTCGCCCGCGTTGCCACCGGCCACTGCTGTCATCGTAGCACGAAGCAGCCATTCAATGGCTGATTTATGGTCGGCGCCCTGCAAAAAGTGCTCTGCAACGACCTCTTCAGCCACCGGAGATTTGTTATGGGTTCTGACAAAATGGTTAGCGATTTCCAGGTGCAGTTGACGCCGCCGATCTCTCCTGAGCGAAGCGTAAATGGCATCTCTCACCAACGCGTGTTTAAAAAGATAACGATTGAGCTCGGCGTGTGTGCTGTCAAGATGAATGAGTTGAGTTTTTTCCAATTCTACAACAGCGTCGGTCGCAAGTTCGTGGCTGTAACCCGTGAGGTGTTTGACGAGTGGTTGATCGAAATGTCGCCCGATCGTAGACGCCGTTAGCGCAAAATGCCGGGCTGTGACTTCCAATCGATCAAGTTTGCTTTGAACCAGACCACCAATAGTAAGGGGTATGTCGCCAGCCTTCAGGTTCTTGCCTTGCGCAACGGCCTGTTGAGCCATCTCCGCATACTCTTCAATGAACAGCGGAACACCATCTGACTTTTGCAGGATGGTTTTAAAGACGTCTGAGGGAAGGCCACTTTGCTCCACAGAGAAGCTAGCAAGTTCCGCGCATTCCTCATCGGAAAGTTTTTCAAGTTTCAGGTTATCGTAGTCTATTGCACTGTCGGCATATCTCGAGTTGGGTCTTGTCGTCAAAAGAACAAAGGCCGAGGTCCGTTCTGCTTTAGCCACCAAATAGCTGATGAACTCCTCGGAACTAGGGTCAATCCAATGTACATCTTCAAAAATGATGACTAGATTGCGATTACCCGCTGCTGACCTGAAAACGATATCGGTGAGCGTCTGAAAAGCCAAGCGTCTTCGCGCTGGTACGGAAACATTTTCATCCGCTTCTTCGCCAGATCCCAAAGGCGAAAGCAGGTCAAGGAGAAGAGGAAGTTCAGTTTCGTTGGCACCCCAGACCTGTGAGAAAAGCTGGCTAAGCTTTTTATGGCGCGCTTCTGGTTCGTCACGGTTGTTTACACCTGCAATCCACTCCAGATATTCTTTGACCGGATGAAGCGCTGTACCGCCATGTTCAGGAGAACACTGCAACATGAAACTGCGGCAGTTCTCGAGCACGTCATGGCCTTGGAATTCATTAACGAGCTTTGATTTCCCCATGCCAGCTTCGGCAACAAGAATAAAGGCGCGTCCCTGTTCGATTTCGCTGCGGCGGTAGCTATCAATCAACTGTTGCATTTCATTTTGGCGCCCGACAAGGGGGGCTTGCTTCTTGCCGCGCAAGGCATCAAAGCGATAGGTCACGCCGGTTTTCTGTCGTCGGACTTTGAAAACTTGTTGGTCGCCGGAGAAGCCTTTCAGATGTTGAGGCGGCAGTTCTACAAAGTCAAAGTAGTCGCCGACCAGTTTTTTGGTTTCTGAGCAAATCAGAACAGTATTTGGTTCGGCTAGGCTTTCCAGACGTGATGCTTTGTTAAGGCAGGGGCCGACGAAGTTTTCGCCGAAATCACCGGTCTGTCCCTGGATAATGACCGAGCCAGAAGCGATCCCTATCCTGGTCTCGATAGGACTGTCCAGGATAGGAATCTTTAGTTGTTCGAGTTTTTTCAGAATGGCCAAACCTGTGGAAACGGTTCGATGGCTGTCATTCTCACCGCTATTGGGGTAGCCAAAATAGCAAACTAATCCATCACCGCGGTATTGAGCGACTTGCCCGTTTTGCCCGCGAATCGCCTCATTACAAGCAGAATAGAACAGTCGCAGAACTTCGGAGAAATCTTCTGGACCCAGATCCTCTAACATCGTAGTCGAATTTACTAAATCAGCGAAGAGAACGGTGATTTGTCGTTGTTCGGAAAGGGGTTCGTCGCCAGCTGAAACAACTGACGACGAGGTAGGTTGAGATAGACTAGTTTTTTTAGTGGACATCGAATTCTTCTAAAACGAAGGCATCATTGCCCATTGCTCCGTTGAATGCACTATAGGCAAACATGAGCGCCATATTGTAATCTAGCGCCGTAATTCCTGTACGACCCTCACCTGTATTTGGCACATTTCCAGGGCGATTTTGGAACCATCCGGCCCACTCTTCTGAACCTGGTTCAAAAAGAAGGAAGGGTTCTCCATCCAATGGGAAAGTCTTGTTAGGAGATGGATAAAGGTTAGTCGTCATTGGGAACTCTGCAGAGCTATGACAACTCATACATGCAGATGCTCTCAGGTGATTGGCTCCCTCATACCGCTTTCCAGATGGCGTGATAACATTATGACGGGTTGCGACGTCGAAAGGACCAGCAAGTCGTTCACCCCAACCAAGAGTAGATCGCGTGAATTCTGGTGCCGCTGGATTGACCCAAGTTTCTCTTAAGGGGCCGCCATCTGGATCTTTACCATCCGGAGTGTTTGCGAACTCAGGATCATTTCCCCACTGTGCGCCCAGCGGAATGAAACGATCCCAAGGAGTGTCTCCCTTAGCATCTTTGTCATAGACAAAAGCATTGAAAACCCAGCCAGTTTCAGGGGAGGCAATTGAGTCTTTTAAGGCAATGCTCATTTGCAAAGCTCTCAGTTCAAGCACTTGTGGTTTCAATGGTTTCACGCCATTTTGTTGGTCGGCTAGACTTGGTCTAAAGACATTCCATTTAGCAGCACGTTCAAGGACGGGCCATTGTTCAGGTGTTGCCGTTGCGGCCTCAACCTTGATGATGATAGAGCCATCTGGGTAAAGGACATTGTCGAGCCTTGGATCGTAGAGATTTTCCCAAATCTCCCCAACTTGGCAGCAGCCACATCATTGTAATAAATCACCGCGTGATTTTGGACATTAACGGCTGGTTGGTGTGGTGGGAAGAATGTTTCTTTTGGAAGGATCTGCCCGGTGTAAGTTGACAGCAAGGCATCACGACCGGAGTTGGGATCAGTGGACCCGTCTTTCAACGGTGATGGCTGCCCAAGCCAGACAAGATCATACCAACCCGCTTGCTTTGGATCCCAGCTTTGCGGATCATTGATCATATCGGCAATTGTTTCGCCCAAATGTGCTTTGAATTCCCAAAGGTATTCCTCAGCCAAATCAGGCGTTAGGGGCTCATTTATGGAAGGAAGCCAAGCACGCTCCACCGGTGACTGTGGATAATCATGGTTAGAGAGCCGGTAGGTTCCGCTCCACTCTTCTGGTGTCGGATAGAGCCCATTGTTCGAGGCCAAAGGGTCTTGAGCGAGGGCTGTTGTGCCAGCACAGCCAATCACGGCGACAACCATCGCGGCAAGCCACTTATGGGCGGGTTTGGTTTTGGTACGACTGAAATTCATAACGCTTTCCTCCTGTTTATTATTACAAGGAGAATGGTTAGTTGAACGTTAAACAACGCTTTGAAAATGACCATAAGTAGGCCACGTTCCAAATCGAAGATGCGGCAGCCATTGATCAACGGCCTATATCTCCTGTTCAAATCGTCTTTTGCCCTTATCTTGGACCAGTTCCCATCGTGTAACTCAGCCTGCCCTGTTTTGGACTTTTAGTCAATCTGGAAACGTTTGTTTTTCGGTTGGGTAGGCGGGGTGTTCTGGCGAACAACAGCCCTCTTTGCGCTAGCCGATTCAGGCAACATTCAGCCTGTAGTTACTTGAAGGGAGATAGCGTTGACTTTTCAACCTCATGGAAAACCCAACCGACAGTAATGCTTAGGCCGCACGAACTTGCGCGGCTTTTGATAGAAAAAACATGCGTTGGAAAAAGTTTCGGTTTAGCTTCCAACGCCTGCGTTTTCTGTCGGATGGGAAACATCTCAAGGGAAGAGTCAGGGAATTTCGGTAAACTCAGGCCCTTTAAAGCTACGTGTTGGGTTGCCTCGTTCAAGCTGTCGATGAAAACTACGCTCCAGTGCTTTGTGCAAGGCGTTCTCAAGTTCATGTTGAGAATTAAGCAGTTGTTGGAGGCGGGCCAAAGCAACTTTTCTATTGCTATGTTGGGACCGTTGATCACGTGCGACAACAGAAAGTCCGGTCATAACAAGCGTTGCGCGAACTGCGCTGTCTGTTGTGTTCTGATGTTGGCCACCTGGTCCACCGGCCCGAAATGTCTCAAACCTGACATCGGTGATATCAATCTTTTCGATGATTGAGGAACCATGCTGCAGTTCGAACACGCCTACGAACCAATTGCGCCGTCGGTGATGGGGCCGAATCTTACTCTTTGCTGTCCATTGGATTGTTCCAAGCCACCTGGAGCCCAAGGCTTGGCCATCTGCACCATGGAGATTGACGATAGATGACGAAGGGCCATGTTTGCCCTCCTTTGCCGAAGTGGTTACTTCGCAATCAACCAATGTTTCTTTGGCCTCCTGCTCTATTCGTCCAATGACATGCGATACAGCCACACGGCATTCCGCTGGACCATCGCCGCTGGTCACAAGAAGACGGAGAGATTGATTTGAGATCATGAACTCTTTCCCTTCTTGAACGTAACCAAGGGCTTGAATGAAGCGATCGCAACGCCGAGACCGAAATTTTCGATATCAGCGCGAACTTGATCGATTGCTTTGTAAGCTTTTGGCGCTTCCTCTAACAACAAGTTCTTGTCTGCGCAAACCACTCGGCCGCCGAAGGATGTGCGGAGCATTTGTGATCGAGCAGCTTTCTTGTTGCTGAAGCGACCGTGCATCGACCGACGGTCGTGCTTTCGGCCCGCCCCATGAGAGAGGGAAGCGAGAGACCTTTCAGCAGCACCGGTCGGTTTGAGGAGATAAGACAAAGCGTCCCGCGAACCAGCCAATGGAACCAACGGAATATTGGCTTTCGCGGCTCCCTTTCGATGAAGGAAGCCTTCGTTATGGTGTTCGATCAGGTTATGCGGTGAATCAGTTAGTAAGCGCCAGTCGGTGCCCAATACTTGGGCAGCACGGGAAGCGATTAACCGACGATTGAGGCTTGCCCAGTGAACCGCTTCGTCATGCCTGATCATATAGGCTGTGGTTTCTTCGCTTTTTGGATCTAACCCTTCCATCACAACATTGGAAACTGTTGAAAAGACTTCCTCGCCCAGGGTTCGCGATCCAGAGTGCACAAGAAGAAAGCGATCCCCCTTTTGTAGGTCATATTGAACGCAGATACCTTCATCGAGAACTTCGTTCAATTCTTGAAGTTCGCAAAAATGATTGCCGCCGCCGATCGTTCCCATGGACGAGGGGAAAAGTGCACCTGATAGACCATGACCTTCCAGGTATTCCCTTGCATGCACCGGCGAAGAGCCTTCCAAAGATTGTAGGCGTTTGGCAGCTTTATCGACCTTCAGTTTTTTGCTGCCCTTGTCCAATGCAAAGAGCGACATACCGCATCCGATATCGTTGCCAATCAAATGAGGATGAATGTTTTTCGAAAGAACAGCGCAGCCGACAGGGCCATACTTTCCGGGATGAAGATCTGGAAAAGCAGCTACTCGTTTTACAGCGGGGTAGTTGAGTAAATGTGTGAGTTGATCTTCGGCTTTTCCTTCGATCCAAGCGGAAGAAGAATAGAACTTTTGTATGATGCCTGCGCGATCATTATTGCGCGCGACATCACCTAGATGGGGATTGCCCATGGTATTTCACCTTAGTAAATATGAGGGAGCCTGCGCAGCGAAAAAGATCACGCACAGTGCAAGCCTGCCAAACTGCAAATGCAGTCAGGATTAAGCTCTGGCCCCTTGGGGCAAACGACCGATTGTCGGCATTTGATTGCTCCGTTACTAAGTAGAAATTGAAACTTGCGGATCGCATGGCTTCTGTAAGACCCAGGGTTTCCTATAGAAATACGTCCAAAAAATGACGCCTCTCGTGGTGCGCAAATGCAATCCAGGTCTGTGATAAAGTAGTCACAACTCAGCTCAATAAATCTTCCTCAAAAGGATAGTTTGATAAGAGCTCGTATCCATCATCGGTTACCAAAACTTGTTGCTCGAGCTTCACACCATCACGCTCTCCGACCGCGCCCATATAGCTTTCAATACACAGCACCATGCCTGCCTCAATCACGCCGTCATAGGGTGTTGGACCTCTGAAAGGATAGTTGATGCGCGGGTATTCATCACACATTCCAACCGCATGGAGAATACAAGAGTAAGCGTTTTGCTGAAATTCTTCGGGCACCGGATAGGACTGCTTTTGCAATTCAACAAAAGTGATGCCTGGTTTCACCAAAGCCATGTTGTGATGAACTTCGTCGTAAGCCAACCGATAAAGCTCTTTCTGTCGTTTGGTAGGTTTGGCTGGGCCGCAATGCATAGTCCTGGAAATGTCGGCGAAATACCCAAATGGGCCAACCATATCGGTGTCGAAACCGACGAGATCGCCAGATTCAATTCTGCGCGGGGAGGCTTCTTGGAGCCAAGGGTTGATGCGGTCACCGGAGGCCAACATACGCCCATCATGCCAATCGCCATCGTTGGCCAGGTTGGTGTAATTCAGCAAGCCCCAAAGCTGGACTTCCGACACACCAGGTTTGATGGCTTCTTTCAGCTTGGCGATGCCCAACTCAGCAACGTCAACGGCCCATTGTATGCAAGCGACCTCTTCGGCGGACTTGATAAGTCTTGCTTCTTCAGAAACAACCACACCATCGATGACTTCTAAGCCTCCTTGGAGCAGGGCTTGGGTGATGGTGGGATTGACGTATTCAACTGCCACCCGCCGGTTGTCTGTGCCCAATTCGCTGAGGTAATTGACGACATCATCCGCGAGTTTTCTAGCGGCATCAGCTAAGTTAAAACCGCCATCGAAGAAGGCTAATGCATGTCCCAGAATTGACCTGTCCACCCCAGGAGATGAGCCATAGGCTGCATGCATAACAGTCGGCCCTTCATCTTGCGGCACGAAGAGATAAGTCGAGGGGATATGGGATTGAAAGAGGCCATATGTGCGGTAGTCGACGGCATAGCGTAGTGACAAAGGACTGTGAAGCAGACACATAGCGGCGTCATGTTTCTTGAGGCAACCCTTGATGCGACCCACTCGATAGGCGTGAAGCTTGTCGAAATTTATTTCCGGGAGTTCTTTGATCTTACTCAAATCACTCCATTCATCATTCATGACGAGTTGATCGGGGTGCATAGAAAAAGCGGCCTTAGAAATTGTTTTCTAAAACCGCCTTAACTCAGTTTTCCCGGTTTGAATAGAGCAAAGCTATCTGGGTCCTTGTCTCATGTTTTCTGGCAACCAAGTGGCGAGTTCTGGCCAAGCGACAAGGATCACCACCATAAGAACCATTAGCAACACCATCGGGATGGCTGTCTTGGCGATGTAGGAAATCTCATGCTTCGTCATGCCTTGGAGTACGAACAGGTTGAAACCGATGGGCGGCGTTACTTGAGCCATTTCAACAACAACAACAATGAAGATGCCGAACCAAATGACATCAATGCCTGCAGCTCTGATCATAGGCTCAACAATGGCCATGGTGAGAACAACGGAAGAGATTCCATCCAAGAACATACCTAATACGATATAGAATATGGTGAGGGCAGCTATCAACACGATGGGAGACAATCCCATTTCGTCAATCCAGGCGGCAAGTGCTCTTGGCAAACCAGTGAAACCCATGGCCAAGGACAGGAAGGAGGCCCCCATAAGAATGAGTGCAATCATGGCCGAAGTTCTGGTGGCACCCATGAGTGATGTAGTGAAAGTTTCCCAGCTGAGTGAGCGTTGCATAGCGGCAAGCCCCAATGCACCAACGACACCAACAGCGGCGGCTTCGGTTGCCGTCGCCCAACCGAAATACATGGATCCGATAACCGCGAAAACCAAAGCCAGCACAGGTATCAAAAAGCGGCTTTCTTTGAACATTTCAGTCAAACTCATAGCCGGTTCAGGCGCTGGCCGTTGGTCCTTTTTGATGAAGTGCCAACCCACAATGTAAGCCATGAACAGACCTGCTAGAACAAGGCCAGGTAGAATCCCAGCCATGAAGAGCTTGGTGATCGACTCGTTGATGGTCACGCCATAAACGATCAATGTTAGAGAGGGTGGAATCATCAAACCGAGTGTAGCGGCACCGGCCAGTGTTCCAATGATCATGTACTCAGGATATCCGCGTTGGCGCAGCTCCGGGATCGACATTTTGCCCACTGTTGTCAGAGTGGCAGCGGAAGAACCGGAAACTGCCGCGAAGATCGTGCAACCGGCAATGTTCGTATGCAACAATCCACCGGGCAGCCAGCGCATCCACGGAGCCAAGCCCCGAAACATGTCTTCCGATAATCGCGTTCGATAAAGTATTTCACCCATCCATATAAAGAGGGGCAAGGCGGTGAGTGTCCAACTGGAAGCACCAGTCCAGATGGTCGTGATCATAGCGTCGCCAGCGGGCCTGGATGTGAACAATTCCATGCCGACCCAGGCGACGCCCATCAAAGCGAGGCCGATCCAAACAGAGCCACCTAGCAAGGCAAAGAGTACAAAGAGGAATATCAGCGTTGCATATAGTTCGGTCATTCGACGGCCTCCCCCTTGATCGGGCTTTCGCTGTTGACCATGAGGCGGGATAAACAATCCCACAAGGCAATGGCGAGCAATATTGTACCAATAGACATGGGCAGCTGTGGTAACCAGACAGGTGTATAGACCCAGCCATCGCCAGTGGATGCCCACATCTCAGCCCACTTGGTGGGCGAGGTCTTGAACATTCCAAAGAAGGTGATGACCCAGTCAGGGACCATATCCTGGCCTTGTGTTCTGTCGCCAATCATTCGAGAGACAAAGTTAGTCTTGATCGCGAAACGCGCGAAATAGGTCGCGGTCACAGCGGCAATCAACAGTGCTAATGCATCGAGCCATAGGGCTGTGAAGCGGTTCATGTTGAGAAAAATGGAGACCCGAATGTGAGCGCCTCTTGTGAGCGCTTGAGCAAGGGCAAAGAATGAGGCCGCTGCCATGGCGTAGCCAGCGAATTCCGTTGACCCTTGAAAGGGAATGCCCGTCCACCTTGTGAACATTTGCGTCACGATGATCAACAAAATGGTGATCAAGAAAAGTGCAGATATGATTCCACCAAAGAAGTAGAGGCGATCCAGGATGCGCCAAACAGGACTCAGGATTGATCTGGCAGTTGGTCGGAATAGCCGACAAAGAACGATTATGGCGGTGGGGATGACGAACAGCCAAGCCCAAAGAGGAAGGCCCAAAAAAGGTGCCCAGTTGCTCATGGTTTAATACTCGTAGAAATGTCGCTATGAAAAGATCCTAAAAAGAAAAGGCCTCCTCAAAAAAGAGAGGAGGCCACTTCGATTACATTGCGTTGTAAGCGTCGACGATAGCCTGACCTTCAGCGCCAGTTGTTGCCAACCAATCGGCCTGCATCTTAGCACCGATGGTCTTTAGCTCGGCTAGGAACTCAGGACCAGCATCTGTCACTGTCATGCCGTTGGCTTCCAACTGCTCAAAGTACCAGTCGGCGAGCTCCGCTGATTTCGCAGCACAAGCAGCACCTGTTTCATCAGCGGCTTTAGTGATCGCAGCCTGGACGTCGGCATCAAGGCCTGCCCAAGCAGCAGAGTTTACCATGACATAGTTGCGTGGCAACCAAGCGTTGACTTTGTAGTAATGTGTGAGGTGTTCCCAAACCTTGCGGTCATATCCTGTAGAACCAGAAGAAATGAAGGCTTCAGCAACACCAGTGGCCAGTGCCTGGCTCAATTCCGCCGCTTCAACCTGAACTGGGAGCATGCCGAGTTCTTCAGCAAATGTTGCTGTTGTTGAGTTGTAAGAACGGAACTTAACGCCTTGAGTATCGGCGCTGGAATTGACTTCTTTCTTGAAGTAGAAGCCCTGACCTGGCCATGGACAGGTGTAAAGTGCAGTTAGGTTTTGGCCGGCGAGAGCTGCGTTAACTGTGTCTTTTGCGGCTGCCCAAAGCTTGTCACCATCTTCATAAGTTGTGGCCAAGAAAGGCTGGTTGTCCCATGCAAGGATTGGTAGTTCGTTTGCATGTGCGGACATGAAACGCTCACCAATTGGGGCTTGGCCTGTTTGGATTGCACGCTTGATTTCACCACCTTTGAAGAGTGAACCACCTGGGTGCACGGTAATATCCATCTTGCCGCCGGAATATTCTCTCACTTTATCAGCAAAGATAACGCCGTGCTCTGAGTGGAAGTTAGTGGCGGAATATGCCATCGGCATGTCCCACTTCTGCGCGGATGCGAGGCTGGCGCTGCCTACGATCGCAATGGCGGTACCGGCTGCAAGTGTTACTAGTTTTGTGATTTTCATTTGGATCTCCCTGAAGAATGTTGACCACTATCAGCTCAGATGTGAGCGATAGAACCCTTTCGCAGTATTGTCTGCTGACGTGAAGGTGAAGAGTTTCACCCAATTAGTCAACCATCACATAGGGCTAAATTGGATAAAACAAGTCGCTTTATTCGCGCTTTTTATAGTGGGAGAAGTTTCGTTTATTGCGGCTAGCTATATGTTCGCCTGCTGTGATCGGCGGGAAGATAGCGGCCTTCTCCGAGATCCCCATCTCCTTCGGGTCGACAACTGCGTCGCTGGAAGGATCATAAAAAATGGGGATCGAGAAACGAGCTTTGTTTGAGCGATTGATCACACGATGTTTGGTTGAAACCAGTCGCTTGTTTGTCCAGCGCTCAAGCAGATCACCGATATTGCAAACAAAAGTGCCTGGGATTGGCGGTGCTTCAATCCAGTCTCCTGCCAAGTTTTGAACCTGCAGACCACCAAGGCTGTCCTGCATTAAAATAGTGAGAGCGCCGAAATCGGAATGGGCGGCGGCGCCAAAGCGCTCAACTGCTTCGTCCCCTAATTGGCTGGGTGGGTAGAAGACCAATTGACCACGCGTTAAAGGTTTTTTGTATCGGGATTTGAAGAAATTAGAATCTTGCCCCAACCCTACGGCGATGGCTGATAAGAGTCGATCACCCAGTTCTACGACCTGATGATAGTAGGGCAGGAGGTCGGGTTTTAGAGTAGGCGCTACTTGATCCGGCCAGAGGTTAGGCCTGACAAGAGGTAACCCGGCGGCGACGTCAGGATCATTGGCTTCAACGTCCCACCCCCAAAAGAAAACTTCTTTGGCATCGTGGGTTTTGGAACCTTCCAAGTTCGACAACCCTTGGGCCATCCAACCACGTTGGTCCTGGTTTACAGCAATGGTTGCCTTTTTCTCCTCCGGTAGGGCAAAGAAATCACGAGAGGCCTGGAACGCCTGATCAATCAAGGTCTCGGCGATCCCGTGGTCCTTTACATAAAAGAAACCGCTGATGGTCGCCGCATCAATGATCTGGCTTGCGACTTGCTCTTTGTTGCTTTGGTTCGAAGAGCCTAAAGCCGAAACGGAAATAATTGGAATTTCAGACCAGCTGGTCTTTTGAGCAGTCGCAAAGTCTTGGGTCATTTTAGACCTGAATCCTGTGTTGTCGCAAGGCGTTATAGTGTTCCAAGAATTCGGGATAGAACGCCTGCAAGCCTGAAGGAAGGGCAGAAACGTCGACGTCTTTTCTTGGCTGCGCTTTTAGTCCATCTGAATTCTTGAGCGACTCATGCCAGATTGAATCGTCGTTGTCGTACCAAAGCACTTCAGCGCGACAGCCTGGGTCCCAGGTGAGGGCGCTTTCAATGTAGGGAACACCGATTGCGCTGCAATAAGCCTCCGCCATTGATGGGGGATCAGCGAGCAAGTCGTCGCTGTCAATAACAACAGGTGCTTGGCCCGTCCTTGCCTTTAACAAATCAAAAAGTTGGCGCTGGGGTTCGAAAGAGATTTCGTGGGCTTCAAATCCGCTGTCTGTTCGACCGGCCTTCAGGTAAGACTTGTGAAGTGACGTCAAAACTTTCGCTGGATCGCGGATAAGAAAAGAGTGTTGAAATGTGTTGAGAAAATCATCGGTCCAAAGATGATCACAGTGATGGGGCATGTCTTTCAAAAAAACTGCCCTCGTCTCTGCGGCTTTCTGCAGCCGATCAATCACCGCTTGAAAAGTGAGGTCTTGCTTTCGACGGCCCGGTGGGGCTGGCCTCGGCGCTCTGGCTTCCGGCCCTTGATACCAGGCCTCACCAAAGGGTTCGTGAAAACAAGCCATGTCACCGCGCATCCGCATCATCCATTCGGAGGCGGTTGAAGTAGACCGTGGTGTTGCCCAGAGCGCGTATAGAGGATAGTTCGCCATTTAGGCCTCTATGATTTTTTCGACAATACGACGCCCAAACTGATGGGTTGGATCTTCCCAGTGCGGTGACAAACGGCCACCATCGTAAGCAGGCGAGAGGCGGCCTTCTTGCAACAACTCAAGCATGCCGATGTCTTCGCGGTTGAGATCATCCCACATCTTCATAACGGCTTCTCTCGGTTCTTTGTAGATGTCGGATGTGGCAGCCTCCCCAATCAGGAAGACGTGCAGTTCTTCCCGGGTTTTGTTAGGCGCGATTGGATAAGAGACTAGAAGTGTAAACTGGTCAGGAAAGACTTCGGCAGCAAAGTGAGGAAAGGCCAGGAACCAAAGGCCGCGTTTGGCGTCATCTTCTGGCAGATCTGGATAATGAGGAAGTCCATCGCCTCGGCCTTCTTCTATCTCTGGAAAAATATAGTCGTTGTAAAAAACGTGGTCGTCCCATTCGCCAGACCAACGCACGTTCATGGGTGCGAATTTCAGCAGTTTTGGATGGACAGCAAAGACGTGATAGCCTTCCATATAGTTCTCATAAACCAGCTTCCAATTGGCATCGACTTCAAAGTCAATTTTGCCAGCCCAGCGGATCGAGGAATAGTCGTAATTTTTGGTTCGGTTGAGCATTGGCCTTAGCCAATCGAGAAGTGGCTCAGCAGTGCCGGAAACGTTGACGAAGATACAACCATTCCAGGTTTCACATCGGGCTTCAACCAGATCTAGCTTCGGTCCGCCACCGTCCTCAAAACGATCAATTTGATCAGCGCCGCTGAAATGAGGACGGGCACGGAGCTTACCATTCAAGCCATAGTTCCAAGCGTGATAAGGGCAAGTGAAAGAGGCTTTACGGCAGGGTTTTGTGACGAGCTTAGCGCCTCGATGGCGGCAAACGTTATGAAGCGCGCGAACGGAACCGTCCTGATCTCTAACAATGACTAGAGGCGCACCACCAATTGATAGAGGCTTCATGTCGCCGTTCTCTGGAATTTCCGCTTCAGCTCCAGCGAAAACCCATGATTTTTGGAAAACGTGCTCCTGCTCAAGCTTCAACCAGTCCTCGGACCAATAAGCAGCATTAGGCAAACCCGAAGCTTCTTCGATTGGCGCGAAGGTTTGTTCGAAGCCTTCTTCGCCCAGCAGAACCTTAACTTTCTCAACCATTTTAGGATCGTGATTGAATGCGTCCATGGCTTGCACCCATTTTAGTCTTGCCAACTTTTGTTTTTTTACGTTGGATGAAAAATCAAAAAGGTCAATTGAAATCTGACCAGACTATCAGAGGATCCCTATGAGAAATTATGCTCGGGTTGTGGTCATTGGCGGTGGTAATTTGGGCGCTGGCGTTCTCTACCATCTTGCCAAAGAGGGCTGGACGGACTCTGTGCTGGTCGAAAAGGCCGAGCTGACCTCTGGCGCTACTTGGCATGCGGCGGGGTTGGTCAGCCGTATGGTCGGTGGACAGGCCTTGGGCTCCATGCATGACTACGCCGTGGATCTCTACAAAACAATCGAGCTGGAAACGGAGCAGTCTGTCACCTGGCATGGTTGCGGATCGCTGCGGGTGGCTACGTCATCAGAGCACATGGATTGGATCAATCATATTCGTGATGCTGTCTTAGCACGAGGCCAAGTCGCAGAAATCGTTTCACCGGAAGAAGTAGCTCGCCTTAATCCGCTTTACGACGTTAAAACCGCTGGCATTTTGGGCGCTATCTACACACCTGACGATGGTCATGTCGATCCTGCAGGAACCTGTTTTGCCATGACGAAGGGCGCTCGTCAGATGGGTGCTGAAGTCATACGTCATTGCCGGGTTACTGATGTGAAAGCTTTACCTTCTGGTGAATGGCTCGTTGAGACTGAGAAAGACTCGATTACCTGTGAGCATGTGGTGAATGCCGGTGGTTATCATGCGAAACAAGTCGGTGGATTCTCGGGACTAGACCTGCCAATCACGACCATGCAGCATCATTACGTTGTCACTGACCCAGTGCCTCAGTTCGACGAGATTGATCACGAGATACCAGTCACGAGAGACGATCATTTTTGTGGCTATATTCGCCAAGAACAAAAGGGTGTTTTGATCGGTCTTTATGACAAGCAGGCACCTCAATCGGTTTGGTTGGAGGGTTGTCCTTGGGACTCAGAAAATGAGCTTTTCGATACCAACTGGGATGGAATTACACCTTGGTTGGAGAATTGTTTTGAGCGTTGTCCTGATTTGGCCGAGCGTGGCATCAAGAAGGTCGTTAACGGCGGTATTACTTATACACCAGACGGAGCCATGTTGTTGGGCCCAGCACCTGGTTTGAAAAACTATTGGCTCGCATGCGGAGCGACCGTTGGCATTGCTTGGGGTCCAGGTGCAGGGCGTACCTTGGCACAGTGGATGGTTCATGGCTCGGCTGATATTTCGACCCGTGCTTTCGACCCACGCAGGTTCGCCATCTGGGCAGACAGTGACTATGCAAAAGCCAGAGCGACGGAAGACTACACTCTGCGCCAAGCCATCCCATTCCCTCAACACCAAAGGGCCGAGTGCCGAGGAATCAAAAAGTCACGCGCCCATGAAAGAACGAAGGCACTCGGCGCAGTCTATGAAGAAGCAGGCGGATGGGAACGTCCACGTTGTTATGCGCCTGAACCCTTTGGCTGGCGACGAACCAGTCTTTTCGATGCCGTTGAAAAAGAACATAGGGTTGTTCGTGAGTCTGTTGGGCTCGGCGACTTCTCTGGGTTCGCGAAGTTCGAAGTCATAGGTCCTGGCGCTGAAGCTTATCTAAATAAGGTTTGTGCCAATTCAATGCCGAAGAAAGTTGGCGGTACCTGCCTAACTATGATGCTCAATCGACGCGGTACTATAGAGGGTGAGGCCACGATTGCCAGGTTGGGCGAAGAACGGTTCTATCTTGTGACCGGCGCGCCTTCAGAACGACGGGTTTGGGACTGGATGACACTTCATTCTGGCGTTGCCATGGACGGAATGGCGTTGATCAATCGCACAGATGAAGTTGGCATTTTGACCTTGGCTGGCCCGAGTGCGCGTAAAGTCTTGTCGTCTTGTGCAGATGCCGATCTTTGCAACGCGGATTTCCGTTGGTTGCAAGCAAGAGAAATTGAAGTGGCAGGCATTCCTGTAACAGCTTTGCGCCTGTCCTTTACTGGCGAGTTAGCTTGGGAACTACACGCTCCCAACGAAAGGCTCGGTGACCTCTGGGATGTCTTATGGTCTGCAGGGCAAGCTTTTGGGATTGGCGCATTTGGTTCAAAGGCGCTGGACTCCCTGCGACTGGAGAAATTCTATCGCGGCGGCCATGAGCTTGCCAATGACGCCTCGCCGGTTCATGTTGATCTCATGCGCTTTGTCAAAACAGACAAAGATTTTGTTGGCCGAGAAGCCGTTGTTAAGCGCGCAAAAATTGGCGAAACTTCGGCTATTGCTTTGCTTGCGCTGGAAGATGAAGAAACGGAGTGTCTGATAGGGGAAGCTGTTTTCAAAGAGGACAAACTTGTAGGGTCTGTAACCTCAGCCGCCTTTGGCTATTCGGTTGGCAAGAGCCTTGCGATCGCTTTTCTTAAAGAAGACGCCCACCATCCGGGGACAGCGTTAGAAGTGGCCTTATTGGGCAAACGGACCCGAGCCATCGTGCTTCAGAATGCACCTTACGATCCAACCAACAGAAACCTAAGGCAATAGAACAGAGGACAGATCGCAATGGCAAATCCAGCAGTCGCCAAGAGCTACCAAGCAAAGTCGACAGATGATCAAAGAGAGGCGTATGACGAATGGGCAAATGACTACGAGGCCGACCTTTGCCGCGACGGAAATCGCATCCCTCAAGTGATATCCACGCTCTTCACTCATTTTGTGCCGCTTGGGACGGCGCCGATTTTGGATGCTGGTTGTGGCGGCGGTATCCAGTCAGAGGCCTTGGCATTGCTTGGTTATAAACCGATCATTGGTATGGATCTGTCCGAGGGCATGCTTGAGGTCGCTCGAAAGAAGGGCTTTTATTCAGAACTCCACCGCATGACCATGGGTGAAGAACTGGATTTCGAAACCGATCTATTCGCTGCAACCCTTTGCTCCGGTTGCATCACGCCGCGACACGCGCCACCACATTCCCTGGACGAGCTCATTCGAGTCACCAAACCCGGTGGCAAATTACTCTTCTCCATGCGCGATGACGACAAACAAGAGCCGGAGTATTATGCGGCTTTGGAAAGTTTGGATGCCTCAGGTTTGTGGCAACATATCTTTACGACTGACAAATTCCAATCCATGCCTTATGGCGAAGGAAGTGTTCGCCACCGCGTCCATGTTTACGAAATTCTCTAGAGCTGATTCTTATGACGTCTTTGCCTGAAACTATGCGTGCTGTTGTCCTTACTGGGCACGGTGGTCTCGAGAAACTTGACTATCGTCTGGATTGGCCAACGCCTGAACCTGGCCCTGGCGACGTAATCGTTAAAGTCGGTGCCTGCGGACTGAATAATACGGATATCAACACACGCACCGCTTGGTATTCCAAAGCTGTCAGTGATGGGATCACAGATGATGGTGGTAAAGAAGGTTTTGATGAAGCCGATGAAACCGACGCCAGTTGGGGCAGTTCCACAATCACCTTCCCGCGCATTCAAGGTGCCGATGTCGCTGGCATAATTGCAGCCGTGGGAGAGGGCGTTAATCCCGATCGTATCGGTGAACGTGTGATGATTGATCCTTGGTTGCTGGGCCTCGGTGATTGGATGGACACCAGTCGATCGCTCTATTTTGGTTCAGAGTGTGACGGTGGTTACGCAGACTACACCAAAGTCAGAACAGAGAATGCGATCAAACTTGAATCAGATTTGAGTGATGCCGAGTTGGCAACATTCCCCTGTGCTTACACAACAGCTGAGAATCTTGTAGCACGCACCAATCTGCAACCGGGAGAAACCATTGTGATAGCGGGGGCTTCTGGCGGTGTTGGCTCCGGGGCAATTCAACTGTGCAGGCTGCGCGGGGCTAACGTCATCGCGATTGCTTCCTTATCAAAAGCCGACCACCTGTTGTCATTGGGTGCAAACCAAGTCATCGACCGCAATGAAGCCAATATGGAAGCGGCTATCACAGAGGCCGCCAAGGGACCAGTAGATGTGGCTTTGGATGTTGTTGGTGGTTCAGGTTTTATGCCTTTGATCAACGCCCTTCGGCAGGGCGGACGCTACTCATCCAGCGGCTGTATCGCTGGACCAATGGTGGATTTTGATCTCCGTCAGTTGATTTACAAAGATCTGCAACTAACCGGTGCAACCATCGTCCCACCCGGCACCATGAAACGTTTGATTGGCCTGATCGAGCAAGGCTTATTAAAGCCATTGTTGGCTGAGACCTTTGCTTTGAAGGACCTCGGCAAAGCGCAAGAAGCCTTCATGGCCAAGAAGCATGTCGGCAACATTGTGGTGACACCCTAATGTGCTTTTGAGGAGCAGTTCTCGCAATGGCCTGAGATTTCGATTGTGGTTTTGTGTGGATGAAATTTTCGTTTGTTCGCCCAAGCGATGAGGCAGGCGATCATGTCAGTATCTGAAAACTCCGTCACCTGATCACAGGTGTCACAAATGGCGAATGCCAGAGTTTCTGACCCATGAGGGTGGGGATGACTGCAGCTGACAAAAGCATTCAGGCTTTCAAGCCGGTGAACCAGCCCAAGGGATTGTAGCTTGTCGAGGGCGCGGTAAACCTGGAGCGGAGCCTTCATGCCATGGTCTCTCAGCAGATCGAGAATGGCATAGGCCGTCAAAGGCGCATTGGCCTCATTCAAACAGTTAAAGACAAGGGACTGATTGGTCGTCAGTTTGTCACTCATAGCTTCGATCCTTTGCCAAACTTTCCAATAGGCAGCAGTGAGAGTAGAAACATTACAAAGGCAGCAACAACGATGGAAGGGCCAGACGGGCTGTCCCATTCGAGCGACGCATAAAGCCCGGCAACAACGGAGGCCACGCCCAGACCGGTTGCTATGACCGCCATGGTTTCGGGACCGGAGGCTAATCGCCTCGCGGTTGCGGCCGGTATCACCAACAAAGCGGTGATGAGCAGGACGCCCACGATCTTCATTGAAATAGCAATCATGCAAGCCATGAGCAGCATGAAAATCAAATTGGTTCTTGCCGGGTTGAGGCCTTCAGCTCGGGCCAGGTCAACGTTGACTGTCGCGGCCAACAGAGGATGCCAAATGATCCCCAGCACGACTAGAATCAAAATCGCGCTGCCATAAATCACCAAAAGATCCGAGTGGTTGACGGAGAGGATATCGCCAAAAAGAAAATCCAGCAAATCGACGCGGATCCATGTCATGAAGGCTAAGGCAACCAATCCAAGCGCTAAGGCCGAATGAGACATAAGGCCCAGCAAAGCGTCAGAAGATAGCGAAGGTTTCTTTTGTAAGAAGTACAACAGCAAAGCGACCAGGGCTGAGACCAGAAACACCCCGATGGTTGTGTGCATTTCCGTCAGGAGTGCTATCACCACGCCAAGCAAAGCCGAATGGGCCAGAGTGTCGCCAAAAAAGGCCATGCGACGCCAGACAATAAAACAACCAAGAGGTCCGGCAACAATGGCAACGCCAACACCAGCTAACAAGGCTCTGACAAAAAAATCATTCAGCATGATGGCCGTCCTCGTGATGACAGTGTTCGGTGACAGAGCCATCAGCATGTTGCACGCGACCATCCGGCAAATGGGTATGATCGTGATGGTGGCGGTAAACGGCCATGGCATCTGCGGCACGATTCCCAAAGAGCTTACGGTATTCGTCGTTCTCAGAAACCGCCTTTGGTGTTCCCTGGCAACAAAGATGCCCGTTCAAACAAAGCACTCTATCGGTCGCCGCCATGACCATGTGGATGTCGTGGGATATCAGCAGAATGCCACAGCCAAGCTCATCCCGGATTTCAGTGATCAGTTCATAGAGCGCGATCTCTCCTGCGAAATCAACGCCCTGTACAGGTTCATCTAAGACCAGCAAGTCGGGGTTGCGGGCAATTGCTCTTGCCATCAATGCGCGTTGAAACTCTCCGCCGGAAAGGTTTTGCACGGGGTTCTTAAGAAGATGAGGGATGCCAACGCGTTCCAGTGCTTTTTCCAGGTCTGGCTTCTTCATCGGACCCGTTAGCTTCATCAATCGCTCAACCATCAAAGGCAAGGTCCAATCGATGCTCAGCTTTTGTGGGACGTAGCCCACCTTCAAACCAGGTCTTTGGCGAGCCGTTCCTTCGGTTGGATCGTGGATACCCAGTGCTATTTTCACGGTTGTAGATTTGCCGGAACCATTAGGGCCTATCAGAGTGACGATTTCACCTGCCTCTACGGTTAAGTCTATCGACCGAACCAACCAGCGTTGATCCTGATAAAGACCAGCACCTTTCAATTCGACGAGTGGCATTCGCTTTTGAGTGTTTGTCACCTTGACAAAACCTTTGGACTAGATTAGGGGGTGGTTTCTAGAATGTAATATTATAACATAACGTTATCTGTTTTCGCTAGTTCTAAAAGGTCATAATGAAAATCACATCTTTTGCAGCTTACCTTTTTTGCCTGTTTCTCTGGACAGAGACAGCTCTATCGGCGCCTAAAGCGGTCGCTTCGATCCGCCCGATCCATTCCATATTGACGACGGTGATGGCGGGTGTAAGCGAGCCAGATTTGCTCATCGAAGGTCTCTCTCCTCATGGCGCTAGTCTGAAGCCATCACAGGCTCGAAAAATTCAAGAAGCTGATTTGATTGTTTGGGTCGGACCTAGTTTAGAGAGCTTCCTCGACAAGCCTCTGCACTCGATTGCAGGAGATGCAGATGTTGTGTCATTGCTCACGGTGGATGGGCTGAACCTCTGGCCCCTGAGAGATGAAGATGGCTTCTTAGGCTCGTCCGATTCAAATCATGATCATGATCATGATCATGACCATGAACACGAGGGCGAGTTCAACCCGCATATCTGGTTGGACCCAAAAAATACTGCCATCATTGCTAGGTATCTTGAACAGAATTTATCAGAATTGGATCCAACGAATGCAGCCGCTTATAAACTCAATACGGCGCGGTTTGTAAGTGAGCTCAATCTCTTTACTGTGACAACAAAATCGGAGCTTGCTACGGCTCAGGACCGCCCCTTCCTAGTTTTCCATGACGCTTACATTAATTTTGAAAAGGCCTTTGGTCTGAAGGCCGGTGGGGTTGTTGCACTTAATCCTGAAATCAAACTCAGTGCGAAAAAGTTTAGGTCTTTGTCAAACCAGATTGGGCGGGGTGATTTTGAGTGTATCTTTTCAGAGCCACAGTTTGACGGTGCCTTGATTCAAAGGTTGGCCGAACAATCGAAGATCAAAGTCTCAAGCCTGGACCCGATGGGAAGCCAGCTTGAACTAGGTCCCAAACTCTATTTGCAGCTCATGAAAGAAATGGTGCAAGCGTTCAGACAGTGCCTTATTCCCTGAAAGCAAGCCTCAAATTTAAGACTCTTTTTTGTGTTAGAACACCAACTTAACTCTTCACCACCTTGGAGCTTAGGCCATTAACAGGGAGGTTTGGGGCCAACAATAATAGAAACCGGTGAACCAACGCTCTTCTAATACATAGGCTCCTCGATCCTGGCAAAGTCGGGCGCTGGTAGTTATTTTATTAAGCTTTCATTTGCACTCCTGGGTCACTTCAGGGGAGGATCTGCCAAGGCCACGGTTATTGCTTCA
The DNA here is from genome assembly GCA_905480575.1 of uncultured Alphaproteobacteria bacterium. GTDB lineage: Bacteria > Pseudomonadota > Alphaproteobacteria > UBA7985 > CAJQQZ01 > CAJQQZ01. The sequence goes on from CAJQQZ010000099.1 coordinate 42,975, forward strand.
GCCATGAGTGGTCTTTACTCCGGTTCGTCGATTGCTAACACAGTGACCACTGAAACTTTCACGATTCCCCTCATGAAACGCACGGGTTTTTCGGCAGAAAAAGCCGGGGCAGTTGAAGTCGCCGCGTCAACCAACGGACAGTTGACCCCTCCCGTCATGAGGGCTGTAGCGTTCTTGATGCCGGAACTCACCGGCGTCTCTTACGCGGAAATCATTAAACACGCTTTGGTGCCAGCCCCGGTCTCATACATAGCGCTCGTTTACATCGTTCATTTGGAAGCGATGAAGATGGATCTGAAAGGTTTGCCGAAACCGCCATCATCAATGACGTTCATGTCGAAACTTATCGGTTTCTTAGGTGGGTTTATCGGTATCGCTTTGCTGGGACTTGCAGTCTATTACGGCCTTGGCTGGATAAAAGTCGCTGTGCCATCTATATCGTTGCCGGTTGTTGTTGTGCTTTGTTCAACCATCTATCTGTTCCTGATTTGGTGCATCATCATTGAGCAGCTATCGCCTGCTTACTCTGCCGTCTGGGCGACATTTTGGTCCAACATCCGATCAAGGCTTTCTTCCGTAACGCTGGTGGCTACAGCGCTGCATTCAAGCGAGGCTAAAGCGAGTGGATCGAGGGCATGGTTGCTGGTTCACGCAACATGATCGGTATCTCGGTCGCGACCGGAGCAGCTGGGATCATCATTGGATCAATTTCTTTAACGGGTGCGCACCAAGTCATAACCGAATTGATAGAATTTTTATCAGGTGGCGGCTTGATTATCATGTTGATCTTGGTTGCGGTGATGAGTCTTGTCTTAGGCATGGGGCTTCCGACAACAGCGAACTACATTGTTGTGTCATCGATCATGGCACCGATCATTGTGGTTCTTGCGGCACAAAATGGGCTGTTAGTGCCCATTATTGCGGCCCACATGTTTGTCTTCTACTTCGGAATATTGGCAGATGACACGCCCCCGGTAGGGTTGGTCGCCTTCGCGGCGGCGGCCATTTCTAAAGGTGATCCGATCAAGACAGGTATACAGGGCTTTGCCTACGATATCCGCACGGCTTTGCTGCCGTTCTTGTTCATCTTCAACACCGAGCTTCTATTGATTGATGTCACCTGGATGAAAGCGATTTTTGTCTTCATCATGGCTGTGATCGCCATGTTGCTGTTCGCGTCGGCAACACAAGGATGGTGGTTGACCCGGAACAAACTTTGGGAATCAGCACTTCTGCTTTTAATCGCATTCACTTTGTTCCGACCAGGCTACTGGCTTGATCAGGTGGCTTCGCCTCATGAAGACCATGAGCCCACCAAAGTCTTCGAAGTTGTTGACAGTTCTCCAGATGGTAAGGTGTTAACCTTCGTGGTTTCTGGCCCTGACTATGATACCGGGAAGGAGACCTCGACGACTTTGCTTGTGCCACTGGGCGATCGAACAGAAGCCGTCAAGCGACTGGAAAAAGCGGGTTCATCTTGTGCCACTATTTACAGGGCTAATTGAAGTTCGTAGGCGGTGGCACAACCTTTTAACGGTCAACGGACCACGATTTCTCTGATCTAACTGCAAACTGCTTTTGATATTGGCTTAATGGCCCTATCAGAATAGGCTCAGGCTTGAGAGGAAACGCCATGAGCCAATACCAATCGCTTTTTTCGCCGCTGAAAATCAGGCAGCTAACCTTGAAGAACCGCGTGTTCTCGAGTGGCCACGCACCTGGGTATTCGGATCAGGGTATGCCCGCTGAGCGCTATCAAGCCTACCACGAAGAAAAGGCAAAGGGCGGTATTGGGCTAACAATCTTTGGTGGATCGTCCAATGTCAGTCGTGACAGTGGCTCTATGTACGGACAGATATACGTCGGTGATGATCGGGTAATCCCTTACTTCAAGGAATTCTCCGAGAAATTGCATGGCTATGACACAGCGCTCATGTGCCAATTGACCCATATGGGCAAACGCATGTCATGGGATTCAGGAGATTGGATGCCGACTATGGGACCATCCGTCATTCGTGATCCAGCCCATCATTCAGTGCCTTTTGAGATGTCGTCGAGCGACATTAAGCGGATTGTTAATGCATTCGCTGCGGCGGCGCTGCGCTGTAAAGAGGGCGGTCTTGATGGTTGTGAACTCTTGGCGACAACCCATCTGCTTGGGCAATTCTTGACACCGCTTTCGAACCAAAGAAATGACAACTACGGCGGTAACCTAGAGAACCGTGCACGGTTCTTGATGGAAACCCTGGAGGCCTGCCGTGAGAAGGTTGGCAATGACTTTATCATTGGTGTTCGCTATGCCGCTGACGAAAGCAATGAGCAAGGAATGCCCTCGGAAGAGGGCGTTGAGCTAGCGCAAATACTTGGCAGCCATGGCGCAACGGACTTCCTGAACGTCAATGGCGTTTACGGTGGATCTGATCATGGCTTGGCAGAAAACTATCCCGGGATGGCGTTCAAGGTTGCGCCCTATATCGAGCTGGCAAAGCGTGTAAGGGAGGCATCAGGGCTGCCAACATTACAGGCATCGCGTTTGTCTGACCCAGCGACGGCCAACTGGGCGATCGAGCAGGGTTGCGTGGACTTGGCAGGCCTGACCCGCGCTCATATGGCTGACCCGCATTTGGTCCGAAAAATCGAAGAGGGCCGCGAAGACACTATCCGCCCCTGTGTTGGGGCGGGCTATTGCATTGATCGCATCTATTGGGGCCGTGATGCCTTTTGTGCGCACAACGTATCGACGGGGCGGGAGACCAAACTGCCCCACGACATAGCCAAAGCTGACAGGGCAAAGAAAGCTGTTGTTATCGGCGGTGGGCCAGCGGGAATGGAGGCAGCAAGGGTGCTAGCCTCACGAGGACACAAAGTTGAGCTTTATGAAGCTGGAACGCGGTTAGGGGGTCAGCTGGTCCTGGCAGCCAAGGGTGGTTGGCGAAAAGATATTATTGGTATTGCCGATTGGTTGGCTGAAGAAATTGAGCGCCTTGACGTGTCTGTTCATCTCAATTCCTGGGTACAAGGAAACGAAACATTTCTTACAAAAGCTGATATCGTCATCGTCGCCACTGGCGGTGTCCCCGATACTTCCCTGCCTGACGATGAGGCGCCACCAGTCGTATCGACCTGGGATATCTTATCAGGGGATGTGCAACCAACAGATCAAGTCATGGTCTATGATGAAAGCGGCAGTCATGGCGCTTTGTCGGTTGCTGACCATCTTTCATCCCGGGGCATTCAGGTCGAATTCGTGACACCGGATTACCGGGCGGGCCAGGCTTTAGGCTCGATCAATCTGCCGATCTATTTGCGCAACCTTTATAGACAAGGTGTGACGATCACGCCGAACAATCGGTTGATTGCGGCCAAGAGAGATGGGAACGAGGTTGTTGCAACGCTTTGGAACGACTTCTCCCGTGCGGAAGAGAAGCGAAGAGTGCCACAAGTCATTGTTGACCGTTGCACGCTGCCAGCAGATGGTCCCTTTGAGCAGCTTAAAAAGAACGCAACCAACTTAGGCGAAATTGACATAGAGGCTTTGCTAGAAGTCCTGCCTCAGCCAGCAGGAACAAATCCCGATGGCGCTTACCAACTCTTCCGAGTTGGTGACGCTCTCGCAGCCCGTGATCTGCATGCAGCAATGTTGGATGCCAGCCGACTTTGCCGTGCCTTATGAAACAAAGCTACGATTGGCTCTGATTTTCAAAATCGACTCTGCTTCTATTTCTTCTTTGCAGCGCCGCCAAAAGGCGGCATCATGGCCCCAAAAGCATATTGGGGGACCAGAAAAGTGAATGAAATAACAGATCCGGCTCTAAGGCAGAGTTTCCTAGAAGGTATGAGTCATGTAGCGGCAACGGTTAACATTATCACGACAGATGGGACCGAAGGGCGTGCAGGAGTGACTGTGTCTGCTATGTCATCTGTTTCTGCCGATACCCCCAAACCCTCCCTACTAGTCTGTGTCCACCATCTTAGCCCGGCCGCTGAGAAGATTGTCAAAAACGGTGTTTTTTGCGTTAATGTTTTGAGCGACAGCCAGTCCCATATCTCAGACTCCTTTGCAGGCCGCCGACCGACAGTTGATGGCGACAAGTTCTCCTGTGCAAATTGGCAAGCCATGTCGACCGGCGCGCCTAGGATCATTGACCCGCTCGTGGCTTTTGACTGTAAAGTCACTTCATCAGACCGCCTGGGAACGCATCATATATTTATTGGTGAAGTCGAAGAAATTTTCAAAGCGGAACAAGGGTCTCCACTGATATTTGCCAATCGCGCTTACGGGGCGGCGAGCCGGATAGACGCGATCGCGCCTTCTGAAGCTGTCGAGGCGCAATCTGGTTCCGTCACTGTTGGTTGTTTTCATACATTTGGTCCTTTCTTGGTGCCAAAACTGTTGGCAGAAATGAACAGCGACAGTGGCGCGCCTAAAGTTAAACTGATGGAAGGCGATCAGCGCACCATTGTTGCCGGCCTCTTATCGGGGGATGCCGAAGTTGGTCTGCTCTATGACATGAACCTGGGTGATCAGCTGGAGAGTGAAGTTCTAGCCTCTGTTGAACCCTACGTCTTGCTGGCAGACGGGCACCCTCTTGCGGAGCAGTCTGAAATCTCGCTCGACGACCTCAAGGAAGAGCCATTAGTTTTGCTGGATAGTCCGCCTAGCCGTGATTACTTTCTTTCACTTTTTGATGGTGTTGAGTGGGATCCTCGAGTGGCTCACACCTCGTCGTCATTTGAAATGGTGAGGGGCATGGTCGGTCATGGATTGGGCTATTCTTTGCTGGCCACCAAACCTGCTTCAGCGATGACCTATGATGGCAAGGCCTTGATTACGCGTCCATTAGCCAGCAAGTTGAAGCCCAGTGATGTTGTCCTGGCCAAGAAGACTGGCGTAACCTTGTCACCTGAGGCCCAGGCTTTTACCGCTTTCTGTCGACAAACGTTTGCCGGATGAAGGGAAACGTCAACGAATGAAGGCTGCTCCGATCTCAGTGTAGTCGAAGCCACCATCACGACCGCCGATGTTTCTGACTAGGTATTTTTCGATTTTTCGCCACATCTTGATTCGAGATTGCCATTTGGCAGCGCCATGCTCCTCACCCTTTAAGTATAGAGATGTTACTTTCTTGCCATGACGTCGGAGGGCTTTTTCCATTCGGTAGGAATCTCCAGGCACGACAATGCGGTCTTTGGTTCCATGGATAAGCAACACGGGAACGCTAAATTTTTCGACGTGATTGATTGGGGAAATAGCTTTCAGATTTTGGCGAACTTTGGGATCTCTTGGATCTCCTGAGTAACGATACCAAGAATGAGAAGCTAACTCCCAAAATTTGGGAACCTCCAGGGTCTGTCTTTCCATGTCTGATACACCTGCAATGCTAATGGCTGCTTTGTAACGTCTTCCGCTTTGCCAAGCTCCCATTAAACTCGCGTACCCGCCATGACTGCCTCCCATTATGACCATTCTGTTTGGATCGGCTATCCCCTGACGCACGGCCCAATCTGTGGCGTCATAGATGTCTTGCTGAATTTTCTGCCCCATCTGACCAAAGCCAGCATGCTGAAACGCGCGCCCGTAACCAGTAGATCCGCGGAAGTTTACTCTAAGAACAGCATACCCGCGATTAGCCAAAAAGAGAGTGTCCGCTCCCACGTTCCAAGTATCCCGCGAGGCTGGCCCACCGTGGACGTAAACAACCAAAGGCAACGGCCGATTGGAAGAGTTGTGCGGCAGAGTGATAAAGGCAGGGATTTCCAGTCCATCACGGGCTGTGACCGTGATAGGCCAAGTCTGAGCTAGTATAGCATCGTGCTTACCAAAATAGGGCGTGTTTAAGTGAGAGACTTGATTGGTTGCTAGATCGACAGCGTAAGATTTTGCAACAAGGCCCGTTTGAGTAAAGGATACGATGAAACGCGACAAGTCTTTGGTTGCAGACTCAATCGAAAAGACACTTCGTTGATTCGGTTGGAAGATTGAAAGCAGCTTTTTGATTCTGGGGTCGAAAGCGATGATCTTTGGGTAAGGGTTGTTTACGACGGCAAACATTGGTGTTTGTGTATCATCGTGAATTGAAATCCCGTCGACATCCACCATTGAATTAGCTGTAGAAGTTCAGACCTGATCTGACAGTTTCCGGATTTTGATGCGGTGTCTGTCGGATCAAATTCAGTTTATGAACTTGGCCTTCCAGATTTCTTTGCCCTCTATCATTGTCTCAAATGGCGTTCTTCCGCAACACCT
>CAJQQZ010000100.1 GCA_905480575.1 uncultured Alphaproteobacteria bacterium
TGGCGGAAAATGATTTCAGGTCAACGTCTCTGGTATTTTGAAGCCCGAGACGCCAACGCATGGCTGATGATATGACAGAAAAATACGAATACCCCTTTGAGATGGCCTCTGAAGAGGACATCAAGTTTGGCCAAGGCGCGATTGAAGGCCGACCAGCCGGCGTACCACACTCATATGATGAAGGTGGCTCTACCCGTTGGACACCGGAAGCAATTGCTGAGGTCCATGCCTTGGCACAGCTCGGCCGTTACCAGGTTCGTGGCTATAATACCTTCAACAAGCAAATGCCAACCTTTGACGATCTGACATTTGTGCCCGCCACGATGACCAGATTGCCGTTGGAAGGCTACCGCGAGAAATGTGATACAACGACAATTCTGGGCGGTGGTCGCGGTTTAGTGGAAAAGCCCGTCGAACTGAAAATACCGATTTACATTGCTTCTATGTCGTTCGGCGCTTTGTCGGCGTCTGCGAAGGCTTCACTAGGCCACGGCGCGTCCAAAGTTGGCACTATGACCTGTACAGGCGAAGGTGGCATGTTGGAAGAAGAGCGTGCTGCCTCACAGACTCTGCTCTATCAGATGTCCCCTGCCCGCTATGGTATTGACCTGGATCACCTTCGTCGTGCCAACGCGCTTGAGATCGTGGTAGGCCAAGGTGCAAAGCCCGGTACAGGCGGTCTTTTGCTTGGCATGAAAGTGAGCCCACGTATTTCAAAAATGCGCACCTTGCCAGAAGGGGTTGATCAGCGTTCTACCATTCGTCACCCTGACTTTTTAGGTGCTGATGACCTTGCAGTGAAAGTTGAAGAGCTTCGTATTGCCACCAACTATCAGGTTCCAATCTTCCTGAAGATGGGTGCAACTCGTCCACGGTTTGATGTTGCGGTTGCTGCTAAAGCCGGTGTTGATGTCGTGGTTGTTGATGGCGCAGAGGGCGGCACAGGTGCATCTCCTGAATTGTTGCTCAATCACACAGGCATTCCAACCATGTCTGCTATCCGTGCAGCCCGCGAAGCGCTTGACGAATGCGGTATGTCCGGCAAAGTCAGCCTCGTTGCTGCCGGTGGTATCCGTTCTGGTGTGGACGCTGCCAAGTGCTTGGCACTTGGTGCGGACGCCGTCATGATTGGTAATGCCGCCATGATAGCGCTTGGTTGTAACTCACCGCGTTATTTGGAAGATTACCAAGCGCTCGGCACTTCCCCTGGTGCTTGTCATCACTGTCATACGGGCCGTTGTCCTGTCGGTGTTGCGACACAAGATCCTGCGCTGGAAGCCCGTATGGACGTCGCCTCTGGTGCAGAGCGTGTTGCGCGTTATCTGACTGCCATGACTATGGAAATTACCGCTCTTGCGAAGGCTTGTGGCAAGTCTTCAGTCCACAACCTAGAGCCAGAAGATCTGCGTGCTATGTCGTTTGAAGCCTCCGCTTTCACTGGTGTGAAAATGGCGGGTATCGACCGCAAATACGATTGGTAAAAATTAGCTTAAGCAGCAGCGTTCTTCTGAATAGCTTTTCGGAAAAATTCTGCTGTTTCTTGCCCAACAAAATCAACTTCTACAGTCTGTTCAGACAAAGAAGTCCGAGCATTAACAGCTTGATCCTCATCAAGCCCCTGACCATCAAACAAATCAATGGTGTCCGACACAAATGGCTCTGAGTACTCAGGATGAAACTGTATAGATTTCGCGGGGAAATCATAGTCGAGTGCTGCCACTGGACAGTATGAGGCTGACATTGTGACCTGGGCTTCCGGTGGCACTTCCACAACCTGATCGCCGTGCATGGCGCGAGCCGAGAATTCTTTGCCATCGCGTTGATACTTTCGCGCACCAACTTCTAGCGACCCTTCGGCTTTCTCAGCTTTTCCGCCGTAAGCCTCGGCCATAACCTGGTGTCCAAAACAGATACCAAAGACTGGGATCCTAGCGGCTTTCAGTTCCCTCAAGAAAGCCTTCAACGGCTCCATCCATACCGTTTCGTCGTAGACACCTTTTTCAGAGCCAGAAACGACATAACCGTCAAATGCATCAACAGCAGGCAAAGGCTCTCCATTGGCTACATCGATTGAAACAAAGCTGGCCTCTGGAAGGTGGGGCCCCAGCCATTGATGTATCATAGATCCAACACGCCCGTGACCTTCTAAAGGCTCAGGCAATTGGCACAGATCAAGTATCGCGATTTTCATTTCAGCATCTTATCAAGAACTTGGATTGACACAACCACCGCCCACCACATATTCAGTTAAGCACAAAAATTTAAATGTTGAAGCAGCCCAAGGGAAATCCATGTCAGACGTCGTCACAGTTGAAATCGTTGGAAACGCAGGTCTTGTTGCGATTGACAGCCCACCGGTCAACGCCGCAGGTGTTGCCGTTCGTTCTGGCTTGTTTGACGCCGTAACCCAACTCGAAGCCAACGATGCTGTTTCCGTGATTGCGATTTATGCCAAGGGTCGAACGTTCATTGCTGGCGCTGATATCCGTGAATTTGGCAAGCCACCACAAGAGCCCGGTCTTGGTGCCGTCTGTGGTAAACTCGAAAACTGCTCGAAGCCTGTTATCTCAATTCTTCACGGCACGCCGTTGGGCGGAGGGTTAGAGGTGGCGTTTTCCACTCATGCTCGGGTCGGGATCGCCGGAGTGCGTGTTGGCCTGCCAGAAGTCCTGTTAGGTATCCTGCCGGGTGCAGGCGGCACGCAAAGAGCCCCTCGCCTGATTGGTGTTGATGCGGCGATGGAGATGATCACATCAGGTCGCCATATCCCAACGGCAGAAGCCAAAGAACTCGGTTTGATTGACAGCATTGAGTCAGGCGACCCGCGCGATGTTGCAATAGCAAGCGCCGAAGCGGTCACCAACGGTACACTGGCCACCCGAAGAACTTGTGATGTCAAAGTCGAAGTCTCCGACGAAATTGTAGCTTCTTGGAAAGCCAAGATTGAGGCTAAGTTCCCAAACCTCTTTTCACCTCACCGTTGTGTCGAAGCTGTGGCGGCCAGCGCCCTGCCAATCGATGAAGGACTGAAAGAAGAACGCCGCCTCTTCATGCAATGCATGGACAGCCCCCAACGCAGCGGGCTCATTCATGCCTTCTTCTCTGAGCGTGCCGTGCAGAAAGTCCCTGAAGCCAAAGAAACACCGCGCGATATAGCTGCGATGGCCGTCATCGGCGGCGGCACTATGGGGTCAGGCATCACCACCAGTGCACTGATGGCCGGTTTGTCGGTTAAACTCATGGAGCGCAACGACGAAGCCGTTGAGCATGCTCGCAAAACCATCACTGGCAACCTTGATGGCGGCGTCAAACGTGGAAAGATGAAGCAAGAAGTCAGAGATGACATCTTGAACAACAAACTAACTTTCACGACTGACATAGCCGCGTTGGATGAAGCTGATTTGATCATTGAAGCTGTCTTTGAAGAGATGCCGATCAAGAAAGACATTTTCACTCAATTGGATAAGATCGCCAAACCTGGAGCCATTCTTGCTTCCAATACCTCCTACTTGGATGTGAATGAAATCGCATCGGCAACCAGCCGTCCTCAAGATGTCCTGGGTCTACACTTCTTCTCACCCGCTCACATCATGCGTTTGTTGGAGGTGATTGCTGCAGAAAAAACTGCGCCAGAAGTAACAGCTACCGGTTTCGCTTTGGCTAAGAAATTGAAAAAGGTCGGTGTCCGCTCAGAGGTTTGTGACGGTTTCATCGGCAACCGCATTTTGGCTCACTATCGCCGTGTCGTCGATTACATGTACATGGACGGCGCTGACTTCGAACAAGTCGACAAGGCCCTGGAGGCCTTTGGCTTTGCCATGGGGCCGTTCGCTGTGTCGGACTTGGCCGGTCTGGACATTGGTTGGGCCACCAGAAAACGCCTTGCGAAAACGCGCTCTAACAGAGAGCGCGTTGTGGATATTTCTGACCGCATCTGTGAAAATGGTTGGTTCGGTCGCAAGACTGGCAAAGGATTTTATGTCTACGACGGCAAAAACCGCAGTGTTAATCCAGAGATCAAAGCCATCGAAGACAGCGAACGCGCTGCAGCTGGGGTCACACCGCGAAACTTTACTGATGAGGAAATAGTCGACCGTTATATGACTGCGATGATCAGCGAGGCTGCACGTGTTGTTGATGACGGCACAGCCTTACGACCCATTGACGTCGATGCTGTCTTCCTCTTCGGTTACGGTTTCCCTCGTTTCAGAGGCGGGCCTTTGCATTATGCTGACACCATCGGTGCGCAAACCCTGATTGATCGCATTGAAACTTATGCCAAAGAAGATGACTACTATTGGCAGGTTCCAGACATCCTCCGCCGCATGGCCAACGACGGCAGCACCTTTGGTGATCTGAACTAATCAAACCGCTGTCAAACCACCATCGATAGAAATCGCCTGCCCCGTCATGAACGAATTGGCGGGGTCGCAGGCCCAGAGCATGGCCTGCACAACCTCTTCGGGCTTCGCTACACGTCGCATAGGTACACGTGAAGAGATGCGCGCGTAGGCTTCCTCACGATCGATACCTTGCTTTTCACCCATTTGATCGGCCATTAAGTTAAACAGAGGCGTGGAAGCAAAAGACGGGCAGAGCGCATTTACGCGAACGTTCTTGCGCGCTACTTCATCCGCAGCAGCTCTAGTCAAGCCAACAACGGCATGTTTGGATGCCGCATAACCAGACAACATGGCAGCGCCAACCAATCCAGCGGCCGAGGCAACGTTCAGAATACAGCCATTGCCGCGCTCAATCATGCCCGGCAGTTGGTGCTTCATTCCTATGAAAACACCACGTGCGTTTATCGCCATTGACTCATCAAACTCCTCAACGGTCAACGCGGTGATTGGTTTCATGGCGTGCCCCATGCCAGCATTGTTGATTGCGACATCGATCTGGCCAAACTGTTCAATGCCCTCAGCGATATGAGCCGCAACTTGATCTTCATTGGAAACATCAACCTGACCCGTGACAACCTTTGTCCCCTGCACGATCAGATCGTCGGCGACTTTCTGCAGACCTTCACTGTTCAAATCAGAGAGAACAAGCTTTGCCCCTTGCTCCGCAAAAAGATCAGCCGCCAAGGCACCAAAACCGCTTGCTGCACCTGTTATCTGAACTACCTGGCCTTCAAATCGACGTTCTGCCATAGTCTTAGCCTTTCATATCGAGGGACTTAAGACCTTGCTGCGCAAAAGCCTTCACAAAAGAGCCCAACTTCATCGCTCGTTCTGGGTTAGAAGCATTGCCATCTAGAGCGCGCTTTTTTACACCTTGGATAACCGCCGCCATCCTAAAGAAGCTGAAAGCTAAGCAATAGCCCAATGAATCAATGCTGGAGATCGAGCGACGTCTACAATAAGTCTCCACGAATTCTTGATCCGTTGGAATACCCAGCGACTTTCTGTCGACCCCTGCCAGACCACGACCCTCGTCCCCGGGAGGCATGTTCCATTGCATCAAGATAGATGCCAGATCGGCATAGGGATGCCCTAGCGTCGATAATTCCCAATCGAGGACAGCAAGACAGGCCGTGCCATCCTTCGCGAACATCATATTGTCGATCCGGTAGTCACCATGGACCAGCGTTCGTTGACCATCATCAAAAGCGTCCTGAATGGTCAAGGCTTCAACCAACTCATCCATGGGCGCAATCGTTTCAGTTTCCGACGCGCGGTACTGTTTCGACCAACGGCCAATCTGACGCTCGAAGTAGTTTCCCGGCGGACCAAAGTCTTCTAGGCCAACGTCGCCAAGATCAACCTGATGCAAGGCGGCTACGACCCTGTTCATTTCATCAAAGATGCCCGAACGCTGGTCATTGCTGAGGTCCTGTAATCTTGGGTCTACAAAATTTCGGCCAGGGATGTAGTCCATCACATAAAACATCGATCCGATCACCGCATCATCTTCGCAAAGCAAATGCATGCCAGAAACGGGAACATCAGAACCGGCCAAAGCTGATTGCACACGAAACTCTCTGTCGACGGCGTGTGCAGACTTCAGCAAGACCCCAGGTGGCTTTCGGCGCAGCACATAGCTTCCAGATGCAGCCTTCAGCAAGAAGGTGGGATTGGATTGCCCGCGAGAGAATTTCTCTGCGACTATCGGACCTTTAAAGCCCGGCAGGTTAGCTTCCAGATAAGCTTCTACTGAAGTAAGATCCAATTGGGCAGCGGCATTGCTTTCAGACAAAGGAGCCTCCGTTAACTATAGGTCAAAAGATGGGACACTGACGCGTCATCCAAATGTGGCGTGGCATTGAAGCCGTTCAGATAGAAAACCCGCTCATTGAAAACAAACCGGCTGTAAGAGGCGTTTTTCACCTGAAGATTAACGGTTATCATCATCTCTTCGGGTGCCTTTAACGCTGTGGCCACCATTTGGCCTGTCGGCCCGCCGGACGTTACCGCCAATACGCGTTTAGCACCAGGACGGCAGGCTGAATTGCGAGCATCTGCAATTCTGTCTTTGAAATCTCCCCAACTTTCAGGGGGATCTTCGATTTCATTTTGCTGCCACAAAGCCAGCACTTCTTTCAGTTTCAAGAAATGCGTACGCCTATCTTGTAACGCTTCGTCAGGAACAATCCCATCATAGTAGGAACCAAGGAGACCGTGAAAGTCATACTCATTAAGTCCCGCATGAACTTCTGGTTCAATCTCAATCGACAAGGTCTCTTTTATACCTTCGAGACTTTCCCGATGGCGCACCAACGAACCAATGACGACGCGGTCAAAGGTTAGGCCTTGGGCAGCAAAGACCGCGCCTAAGCGGCGGCATTGCTCCCAGCCCGTTTCAGACAAAGCATCGTAGTTATCCTGGCCAAAAGAGGCCTGGCCGTGACGCACCCAAAACAGCTCTGCCATTAGGTTTCCGTGTTGGTGTAACGACGCAGCTCTACCTTAGCCACCTGGCGACGGTGAACGGCATCTGGTCCATCGGCAAGACGAAGAGTCCGCACATGCGTCCAGCTGTGTGCCAGCGTCGTGTCCTGACTAATACCACCCGCACCGTGCATTTGCATGGCCTCGTCAATCACTTTGAGCGCCATCAGTGGTGCCACAACTTTGATCTGACTGATCCAAGGCTGTGCCTCCCTAACGCCTGCAGTGTCCATCATCCATGCCGCCTTCAGGCAAAGCAACCGGGCCTGTTCGATTTCCATCCGGGCATTGGCAATGATGTCGTAGTTAGCACCAAGATCGGCGAGCTTCTTACCGAAGGCTGTTCGCGACATGGCACGACGACACATCAGTTCCAGCGCCTTTTCGGCTTGACCAATGGCACGCATACAGTGATGAATTCTGCCTGGTCCAAGACGACCTTGAGCTACTTCAAAACCTCTACCCCGACCCAGAATCAGATCATCATCGCTGACCCGAACATCTGTGAAGCGAATATGCATATGACCGTGAGGTGCGTCGTCATTGCCAAAAACTTGCATAGGTCTCAATATTTCAATGCCCGGTGTATCCGCCGGGACGAAGAACATAGTGTGACGCGAATGCTTATGCGCGTCTGGGTCGGTTTGAGTCATCACGATATAAATCGCACAGCGTGAATCCCCTGCACCGGATGACCACCACTTTTCACCGTTCAGTACCCAACCCTTGCCATCGTGTTCAGCTTTCAACGCGATGTTAGTCGCGTCAGAAGAGGCGACGTCAGGTTCCGTCATCAAATAGGCAGAACGAATTTCACCTTCTAAGAGCCGGGTTAACCAGCGTTCTTTGTGCGCTTCTGTGCCATAGCGTTCAATTACTTCCATATTACCCGTATCAGGGGCGGCACAGTTAAACACTTCAGCAGCAATTGGAACCTTACCCATTTCCTCGGCGAGGTAGGCATACTCAACAGTCGTCAGGCCATAGCCACGATCGGAATCTGTGAGCCAAAAATTCCAGAGCCCTCTTTTACGGGCTTCTGCCTTGAGACCATCAAGGATCTCTAGCTGACGATCAGTGTGCTTAAAGCGATCACCAGACGGGTGCTTGCCGACTTCTTCGTGATATTCTTGGTTCAGCGGCTCAATCTCATTTTCGATCATCTCCCGCACTTTTTCAACCAACGGTCTGACTTTATCCGTCAATCCCAAATCCATTGTATCTTCCTTTTGATTTTCGGCTTTGAAACCGTCTAATTTTGTTGCTTGTTAAAATATTGCCTGGTCAACCACTCTGCCGCAAGCGCTGGTTTGTCATGGCCTTCGATTTCAACGGAGACTGTCCACTTCATGGTCAATTCACCGGGTTTTCGTTCTTCACACGATGACAAAACAAAATGCCCCCGCACCCGCGACCCGCTTGGCACAGGGGACAAGAAACGAAGCTTGTCCATGCCGTAGTTGATGCCCATTTCCACACCCTCAATACGAGGCAGACAATCGTAAGACATGGCTGTCACCATCGACATTGTCAGAAAACCATGAGAGATCGTGCTGTCGAAAGGTGTCTCTTTCACTGCTCTTTCTGGGTCGATATGGATGAACTGATGATCTTCTGTGAGGTCAGCGAATTTGTTGATGCGCTCTTGATCGATCATGAACCATTTCGACACGCCGACTTCCTGACCAATCTGCTCCTGAAGTGTCTCAATTGAAGCTGCGTCGCGTGAAGACATCAGGACTTTGCCCCTTGTGCACGTTCAAACAAAGAAGGACCCGTTGAGACATTGATCCCGCCACTGACAGGTAAAATGGCACCCGTGATATATGCACCACCCTGACCACAAAGGAACAACATACAACCCGCGATATCTTCTGGCTTACCAACTCGACCCAGCGGCACTCCTTCACCAACGACAGCACGTGTCTTCTCGGACGCCGTCACAAATGCCGTCATGTTGCTGACAAAAGGCCCCGGTGCCAGCGCATTCACGGTAACACGGCGGCCAGCAAGCTCCTTTGCTAAAATCTTTGTTGTGTGATGAACCGCGGCCTTCGAAGCCGAATAGCTGTAGGCGCCGTCACCTAAGGCGATTTCGCCCATGACAGAGCCAACATTAACGACACGTGCCGGATCATCATCACTGCCTGCAGCCTCGAGTTCTGGAAGCAATTCTTGTGTCAGCGAGAAGAGGCCCGCGACGTTGACGGCCATAACACGTTGCCAAGCGTGATGCGGGAACTTCCCAAGCTCGGTGCCCCAGGTCGTCCCTGCGTTATTCATCAAGATATTAAGTTTACCCACTCTAGCCCTCACTTGTCCGGCCAGATCCATCACACCTTCTTCTGTGCCAACGTCACCGGAAAAGCCTTCCGCAGAACCCGGCAAATCCATCGCATTTAGTTCCGCGGCCACTGCCTCGCATGCATCACCAGAGCGGCTGGCGATCAGAACTTTAGCCCCCGCTCCAACAAGGGCTTCTGCCGCCATCCGGCCAATGCCCGTTGCGCCACCTGTTACCAGGGCTGTTTTTCCAGAGAGATCAAAAAGCTGTTGTGGTGTCATTATGGGTCCTTTTTTCCTGTCCGCTACTCCCCAAAGACCATTATGATCAGTCAAAAGGAGAATTTTTCTTTTTGTGAAGCTTGCTTGCTCCAGCATCGAATTAAATCTAACAACTATAAAAACAACCTTATGACACATTTAATTCGAGGGCGAGATGAAATCATTAATGAGTCAAACTGCTGGCGGCCCCGAAAGCCTCGTGGTTTTAGAACAAGAAACACCAAAACCTGGCCCCACCCAGATATTGATAGCCATCAAAGCCGCTGGGGTTAACTTTCCAGATACGCTCGTTATCCGTGACCTCTATCAATACCGCCCCGAAAGACCCTTCGCTCCTGGTGGCGAAGTTGCAGGGGTCGTTGAAGCCGTCGGTTCAGATGTTAAGGGCATCCAAGTTGGCCAGCGCGTGCAGGCTCTCGTTCAACACGGCGGCTATGCCACTCACGTGTTAGCGGACGCCAAGATTGTTGTGCCAATCCCAGATGCCATGCCTTTCGATGAAGCGGCTGGATTCATTTTTACCTATGGGACAACTTACTACGCGCTAAAAGACCGAGGACATTTGAAAGCCGGCCAATCGATTTTGGTACTAGGGGCAGCCGGCGGCGTGGGTTCTTCTGCGGTTGAGATCGGCAAGGCCATGGGCGCTCGTGTCATCGCCGCAGTTTCAAGCGAAAAGAAAGCTGAATTTTGCCGATCGATCGGTGCCGATGAGACCATTGTTTACAAGCGGGAACCAGATCGCGACCAACAAAAAGCTTTCTCTGATGAGATCAAAAGGCTGACTAATGGAAAAGGGGTGGACATTGTTTATGATATTGTCGGTGGTGCTTACGCTGAACCAGCGTTAAGAGCCATTGCCTGGGAAGGTCATTTCCTCGTTGTCGGCTTCCCAGCTGGTATCCCAAAGTTGCCCCTGAATCTCATTCTTTTGAAAAGCTGTCAGGTTGCCGGTGTTTTCTGGGGGGCCTTTATGCAGCGCGATCCAAAACGCCATCAACAGTTCCTAAAGGAACTTTTTGACCTTTACGAAGCAGGGAACCTTAAACCCAGAGTAACCTCTCGCTACAGTCTTGAAGATGGCGCCAAGGCTCTGCAAGAGATTGAAGGACGCAAGGCAATCGGCAAGATCGTCATTGAACCGTAAGCAAACAACGCAAGTTTTGGACATGACCAATTCAGATAACAGAATAGTCGATACCGGGACGGAACAACTGCTCTGTTCGGTTTCAAACCATGTGGCTACTATCACCCTCAACAATCCGGCAAAACGCAACGCTTTGTCGGATCAGTTAACACCTGCACTTCGTCAAGCATTACTGGATATTGAGGCAGACGCCGATGTTCGCTGCGTCGTCATCAGAGGAGCTGGAAACGCCTTTTGTGCAGGTGGCGATGTTTCTGGAATGGGTGATAACCTGTCAGCCAATAGCGCTTTGTCTGGAGGATCGGAGAAGCCCTCGGTCGACGCAATGACGCGGCAGCTACAACATGCGCAAGAAACCGTCAGCCTCCGACTTTACGAGTTGAATAAACCCACTGTTGCCGTCGTCACGGGCCCGGCGGCGGGTGCTGGTATGTCTTTGGCTTTGGCCTGTGATTTGAGGATCGCCACGGAAAAGGCCTTCATCACCACAGCCTTTGGGGCCATTGGTCTTTCAGGTGATTTCGGCGGTAGTTGGTATCTATCAAAACTGGTTGGGCCCGCCAAAGCTAAAGAGCTTTATTTCACCAGCCGGAGAGTAATGGCCGAAGAAGCGGAGAAACTCGGTATCTTCAACATGGTTGTTTCAGAATACCAACTGGAAGCTGTAGTTAAGAAGACGACGGAGCAAATTGCAGCCTCTGCCCCCATCGCGCTTAGGTACATGAAAGAGAACATCAACAGAGCCCAAACAGTCGATCTAAAAACTGCCATGACTCATGAAGCCCAGCGGATGATTCAATCTATGCATACCGAAGACCACAAGGCTGCTGCTAAAGCCTTCTTAAACAAACAACAACCGACTTTCAAAGGGCAATGAGGCATGACTGAAAAACCAGTTGCTCTCATCGTTGGGGCCGGTGATTACATCGGTGCAGCGATCGCTAAGCGCTTTGCCAAAGGCGGTTTTACTGTTTGCATGGGCCGGCGCAATAGTGAGAAGCTCGCACCACTGGTAACCGAAATTGACGCGGCCGGTGGTGAGGCGCACGCGTTCACAATGGATGCCCGCGACGAAGACTCTGTGGCGTCAGTTTTTGCTGAAATCGAGAAGACAATCGGGCCACTGGAGCTCGTTATTTTCAACGTTGGTGGCAACGTCTTTTTCCCGATTAGAGAAACCACTTCGCGCGTGTTTCGAAAAGTTTGGGAAATGTCCTGCTTTGCCGGATTTCTAACCGGAAGAGAAGCTGCGACTTACATGGGGAAAAGAGGAAAAGGTTCGATCTTTTTCACCGGCGCTACTGCCTCAGTCAAAGGTTCCAGCGGATTTTCCGCCTTTGCGGCTGGCAAACATGGCCTGAGAGCCCTAGCGCAATCCATGGCACGGGAACTAGGCCCCGAAAACATCCATGTTGCACACTTGGTCATCGATGCGGGCGTGGATACCGCCTTCGTCAAAGAGATATATCGCAAGCGTGGTGTTGATCCTGACGACTTGCCACCAAATTCACTGATGAATCCTGAGTCTGTGGCAGAGGCCTATTGGCTGCTGCACCACCAAACGCCCGATGCTTGGACATTTGAACTTGATCTTCGCCCCCATAGAGAGAAGTGGTAATGACACAAACACCTGCTTTTGAATTCTTGTTCGATGTTGGCAGTCCCAACTCTTATTTTGCCCATGCTGTTTTACCGGATATCGAAGCCAGAACCGGCATCAAAGCGACCTACACGCCGGTATTGTTGGGTGGGATATTCAAGGCCACCAACAATCAATCACCCATCGCTGCTTTCAGTGAAATACCCGCGAAACTCAAATACTTTGTGCATGAGATGGAACGCTTTACCAAAAAGCATGCTATCCCCTTTCAACGCAACCCTCACTTCCCGGTCATGACATTGGCGATAATGCGGGGGGCTGTGCATGCTCAAACCACCGACTATTTCACTGACTATCTGGACGCCATTTTCCATCACATGTGGGTTGAACCAAAGAAAATGGATGACCCGCAAGTCATTACGGCTGCCTTAGAGCAATCAGGACTACCAGTTGCCGAAATCATAGAAGGCATTCAAAAACCGGAAGTGAAACAGGCAATCATCACTAACACAGAACAAGCGGTGGCCCGAGGGGTTTTTGGTGCGCCGTCATTTTTTGTGAATGAAGAACTGTACTTCGGTAAAGACAGCCTAAGAGACGTTGAAGATCAAATTGAGAAATCCAAAGGATAAAACATGAGTCAAAACAAACAAGTCGTCGTCAAGGAACTGCCGCAAGGCCAGCTAGGCCGAGAGCATTTTGAACTGCAAACAGTCGACATGCCCTCTCCTGACGACGGCGAATTGCTGGTGAAGACCATCCTCATGTCAATTGATGCCGCCAACCGTGCTTGGATGCAGGGTGCCACTTACCGTGAAGCCGTCAAAGCCGGTGACGTTATGCACACCTATTCCATTGGCCAAGTCGTCGAGAGCAAAAGCGACAGCCATGCTGTGGGTGATATCGTGGCCGTCGAGGCCAGGTGGGCAGAACACGTCGTTGTCAAAGCCAAAGCGGCGCAAAAAATGCCCCCTGTTCCTGTGCTCTCTCACCTTCTATCCGTGTTCGGTATCGCCGGTCGCACGGCCTACCACGGTCTGGTCGACGTCGGCCGCCCTGTTAAAGGAGAAACTGTATTGGTCTCAGCCGCGGCTGGTTCGGTCGGCGGTTATGTCGGACAAATCGCAAAGTCTCTTGGTTGCCGCGCTGTCGGTATCGCGGGCAGTCCCGAGAAATGTGCCTGGGTTAAAGAAGAGCTTGGGTTTGACGACTGCATCGACTATCGCGCACCGGGCCTGTTCAAGGCTCTACAAGCAGCCTGCCCTGACGGCATTGATGTCTATTTCGACAATGTCGGCGGTGAAATCCTGGAGACTGTTCTTTTCCAGATGAATGAGAGAGGCCGCATCGCCTGTTGTGGAGCCATCAGTCAATATGACGGCAGCCCGCCATCTGGTCCGCGTAATGTACCGGGTATGCTCGTCGTTAAGCGATTGCGTATGGAAGGTTTCATCGTCATGGACTTTGCCAAGGAAGCTCACCGCGCAACAAAGGAGCTTCAACGCCTGGTCATGTCGGGTGAACTCAAGATCCAGGAAGACATCTATGAGGGCTTGGAGAGTGCACCTGACGCTCTGATTGGATTACTGGCTGGGAACAACCGCGGCAAGCGTATGGTTCGCGTCGCCCCAGACCCTAGTTAAAACAATTTTTAAGAAGTAGTAAAAGGCACAGAGTTGTATTGAATTAATATCTCTGTGCCGGCCTCTATATTGGTCGTGGCGACAAGGTCAATGGCATTGATTTCGTTCTGCTGAACGGTTTTAGCATTAGCCAGGGCAGCGTCATCTATATGGTTACATAAGCTTGCTGCGCCAAATGCGATAGCGGACGTCGGACCGCCTTCTTCCTCGCTTCTATCCCAAGCAAAGGTGTACATAATCGCACTGCTCGCAGATGTAACTGTCTGATCTGTTCTGAGAACTTTTTCAGGGTCGTTCACTAAGTTTTCCAGAGCAAAAAATAAAGCCGCGTCAGGATTATCTCTGACCGGAAAACCCTCCCCATCCGCGAAAGCCCTCAGTGCTGGCAACAGCCGCAACATTCTATATTCTAACCCATCAAGAACAGTGACCGGAGAACGTAGGATTAATTCGTCAGCTTCAATAGCGACTTTAGTTATTAGCCCCCTACCTTTTTCCTCAAATTGGAGAACTTCAATTTTTGAATTGCCGTACATTTGTTAGGCTTCATCCCTTCTCGCTCTTGCAAATTGCCTTCTCAACTCGAAAACATAATTTTCGTTAGTCCCACAACAACCACCGAAGATCGTCCCCCCCAACTCACGCCAATTCCGGGCTTCTTTCGCAAATGCTTCTGGAGGCAAAAAGCTAGGAAGATCTTGCGAGTAGATACCATCGGCTGGCTCTACTAGGAAAGGGTTTGGATAGGCCCCAATCTGAGCCTTACTATGTTCCTGCAGAATAGGCATAGCTTGCTTGACTGCAGCAACCGAAGAACAATTCACTAAAAAGGCTTGAATTGGATACTGTCTAAGCCCGTTCAATGCGTCCTTAATTGTTTCACCGCTTCTCAGATTTCCACGCTGATCTTCCAACGTAAAGGACACCCAAACTGGTTTGCCAGTTTCAGCTGCTGCGAGAGCCGCGGCTCGCGCCTCTTTGATTGATGCCATTGTCTCACAGAGGAAAATGTCTACTGAAGAGACCATGAAGTCGGCCATGTAACGATACTCTGCAATCAAGGTATCCATTTTCGGCGTCAATTCTGGTTTGAAGGACGTACGCAACGGTGGCAAAGTTCCGGCAATCCTTACAGAGGAATGCTGCTTACTTCTAGCAGTGATTGCTAAATCAACTGCAAGCTTGATCAATTTTTCTTGTTGATGCTCCAAATTATTTTTGGACAAGCTGTCATTTGTGAGAGCATAATCGTTGACGGTTATGACATCTGCCCCCGCTTTGATATAATCTTCATGCAACAATTGCACTTCTCCAGGACAATTGAGCAGAGGCCAAGCAGACCAGATCGACGTATTATGATCGGGTACAGGAACACCTCGGTGCCTCAACGCAGTACCCATAGCACCGTCTAGAATAGTAGTTCCTGTCAACGCATCCTCCTAATTCAGCTTATTGTTGGAGATTTTGGCGAGCAAAAACAACTCAAACTCCCTTAAAGGGTGATGATAGAAAATTGATATTTCTGGTTCAACGACTAAAGGCTTAGAACCTTTTTCGTTTTCTGTCCAAAGGAGCATCAACTTTTCGACCAACTCCTGCCATTCCTGCCTGGTTAGAAAATCATATGGCGCCGATTCAGCATGAATTTCGGATTTACTTTTACCTAACAACTCATACAAGCATTCTTGAAAATTCATTGCTCTAAATCCTTACCTGCCCCACAAAGCGCCAAAACATGCTTTGATGGATTTTTTCTATTTAAAATATTTATATTGTGAAACCTTTTCAGATTCAAAGTTTAATTTGCACACTTCGCATCCTTAGGCATGGCTTTCCACTCACGGAAGATTCACATCCCAGGCTTAAAATGAAAAATATAAAAACACTGGGGACATTGATGACGACGCATGGCTACACAAATGACAGCATAAGCTTGGCGGACGTTCCTGCTTCGAGAAGAGACAATAAGGGGAACATTAAGCCTCATTGCCTTCCTAAGTCCGATAACTCGAGCATTCCAAACAATGATTTTACAAACATTTTTGGAGTACCAAACAAAAAATCGGACTACAGTCTTGTTATCAAAGCAACCAACACGCGTTTCATTGCAACGGACGTAGCAAAAACTGAACAACTCCTCGAAAAACTTGCGGAACGAATGGCGTTTCCTTTCGATTGGCAGAAGAAGCTTAAGCAAAAACCAGATTGTGTTGAAAGCATCAGAGAGAATCCTGATATACCAGCTGGCTATACCTATTTGGGTCAATTTATTGCCCATGATCTAGTTAAAAACTCCGCCCCTTTTTCAGACATCGATGAAAGAAGAATTTCCCAAACAGATTTCCGGAAAAGCAAGTTAACCTTGGAAACGATATATGGAGGAGGTCCCACAGTTTGCCCCTTCGCATATCAAGCCCCGCAGGACGGAAAAGATAGGAGCCTATTTCGGTTTGGCTCGGTTCAAGATGATCTCGGTTCTGGAGATTTCTACCAAAAGAGAGATTTGCCGCGTGGGCAAAAAGTGAATCTACGTGGAGGTGGGCGACATTTTAGAGACGTCTACATTGCAGACGCCAGAAACGATGATCACTTATTCATTTCACAGTTGTCCGTGGCTTTCAGCAGTTTGCACAACACGATTTGCGCAATGCTACGTAATCTGGAGCTGGACAACGCTCACTTGTGTGGCACGAAAGACGGCAGTTCGATCTTTCACACAGCTCAGAAAATCACGGTATTCATTTATCGAAAGATCATCACCGAGGACTTTTTAGACAAGGTCCTAAAAAGCGAAATTTACCAATTATATAAGACCAATGACTTCAAGCCGTTAAGCTCACAGAGTATAAAGGATCAAAGGATGCCGCTTGAGTTTTCTCATGCTGCTTTTCGGCTTGGTCACATGATGGTTCGGAACAAGTATAAAATTAATGAGGATCTGAAGGATGCTGGTTTAGGAAAAGGAAACTTGCTCGTCAACGAAGCACTCAAAATATCTGCGAGCAGTTTAAAACAAGAAGACCTTTTGCCGCTCAAATCGAGTTGGCTCGTTGATTGGGCTAACTTTTTCGAGCGATCGCAGCCGCCACCAAATTGCTGTGGAAAAACACCTTGTGAAAAGCAACCAAGCTCAAGAAAAAGACCTCAACCTAGCTTTCGAATATCACCATCTATGGCCGAACGGCTCCACCACCATAGGAGAAGTAAACATGAAGAGTTTTCTCTAGTTTACAAAGATTTAAAGCATTTCGGTTTTAATTTGATTGATATCCAGCGGCTTTGAAATAGTTGAAACATTCATCTGGTTCGAACATGTAGCAGATATCTCCAATTGCCTTGAAGACTTCGGTAAAAGTTCTTGCTCCAATTCTTCTC